>NZ_JBFAQY010000036.1:0-92236 GCF_040678965.1 Streptosporangium sp. NPDC049248 | reverse complement strand
TCACCCCAGAACTCGTCGCCCTCCTCACCGCCTGCCTCGACAAACACCCCTACGAACGCCCCGACACCAAGGCCGCCATGCTCCGCCTACTCGGCCAGGAGTCGGCGGCCCTCACCCCCGACGAGGGCGACCGTACGGCCGACTCCGGGCCGGAGCGGAACTCCCCGGACGGAGCCGTTCCCGCGGCCGTAGCGGACGCACCGGCGCGGCCGCGCTGGGGGCCACCGGTACTCCCGGGAAGCACGCCTCCGGCGGGCGCGGTCGCGCCGCCCGATGCCGCGCCCATCCGGGAACGGCAGAAGGCCGGTGGCTTTCCCCTCATACTGGCCGCCTGCGTCGGCGTGGTCGCCCTGCTGTCCGGACTCGGACTGTGGGCCGTCGAAAGCTACACCTCTCTTGGCCCCATGGGACGAACGGCCGCCGGGGGAGAGGTTTCCAATGTCCTCTCAGCGTCGCCGGGCCAGGGACGTGGCCTGCCGCCGGGAGACGGGCAGGGCGGCGAGGACATGTCGGCGGGCAAGGTGACCGTCCCCTGGGGGACCACGACGGAGCCGCAGGTCCCGGACGTCAGACCGCTGCGGCTGAACATTGAGGACCCGGCGGCGACGTCCCCTGCCCCGGCACCGACCTCGCCCGTCACCCCACCGTCGATTCCGTTGCCGGCGCTCCCGGCCACCACCGCGCCGGCGGCCCCGCGGAAAGCCGACCCCAAGGCACCGCCCACGGCCAGACCCAAGAAAACATCCGGGAACACCCGGGCCGCCAAGCCGACCGCCGAACCGACCGCCAAACCGGCGCCCAGACCCACAACGACGACGCGGAAGGCGAGCCCGACACAGAAGCCTTCGCAGACACCGACATCGACCAAACCCTCACAAGAACCGACATCAGCCAAACCCTCACAAGAACCGACCAAACCCTCGCAGGCACCGACATCAACCAAACCCTCACAACCCGCTAAGGCCGCGCAGACGACCGCCCCCGCGCCGAAGTCGACCCCGCCGGCTTCGCGTCCCAACCCCTACACTCCGCAGCAGGTCTGCGGATCGGGCTACTACGTGCAGCGCTCCGACTCCTTCAGCGGCGGAACCACCTACCAGCTCTACAACGCCTCCGCCGGCTCCAACTGCGTGGTCACCATGAAAAGCGCGAATGTGGGCACCGCCACCTCCATCTGGGCCACCCTGGAGGTCCAGGGCGGCGGAAGCAGGACCGACCGGGGCAACTACGAGTACTACGCCGGACCGGTCATCCTCTCCGCCAAGGGCAAGTGCGTCCGCTTCAGCGGCGGTGGACCGGGCGGCAGCACAGGCGCCGACTGGGCCAACTGCGGATGACATCCGGGGGACGGCCGATTCCTCGGCCGTCCCCCGGGTCCATTCCGGCTCTCGGCCGGGAGCCTCCGCTCGGCGGGCTCAGCCCCGGCTGGTCAGGCCTCCTCGGTCAACGATCGTCCCGTGATGTTTCCCGTCACTCCGTCTCGACCGATCTACGCGCTCGTCTTGCCTGTTCAACAGGCTTTCGATGATCGGAGACTTGGCGGACGGCCGCCGTTCGCCCCGTGCTCCCACGAGGCCGTTCGGTGATCACGCTTCTATGCTGTGGACTACCGCGCACCCGGCGAGGCGGAGGTGTAATGCAGACCCGTCGCGATCTTTACCAGGCGTACAAGCTGATGACCCAGCGCCTGGGAATGGCCCTCCTACAGGGCGAACCAGACCTTCCCGAGTCGCCGATGCGCAGGCACAACGTGGCGATGTTCGGCAGCGTGCTGGTCGCAGTGCTGGTGACGGCCGTCTTCGGCGTGCTGGGACTACTGAGTCCCGGCAACGGTACCGGGCTCACCGATCCAGGGGTCGTGATCATAGAGGAGGAATCAGGCGCGATCTTCATCTACAGCGCCCCACAGGGGAAGATGATCCCCGTCGACAACATGACCTCCGCCCGGTTGCTGCTGGGCGAGTCGGAGGTGAAGGTCAACTCGGTCACCGCGGCTTCGCTCGCACAGTTCCAGCGCGGCGTACTGGTGGGCATTCCGGGTGCGCCCAAGTCCCTGCCCGCCCACGACAACCTGGTCCGCACCCCCTGGTCGGCCTGCGTGCTGGAGGCCGCGGACACCAACGGTGAGCGCAAGCCGTACACCACGCTGATCGGCGGCCTCGACGTGGGCGGCGGGCCGATCGAGCCGGGCGCGGGCATCCTGGTCGAAGAAGGGGGGCAGGCCTGGCTGCTCTGGTCGAACCAGCGGATGCGCGTACCGGCCAAGAGCATGCGGGCGCTGTCCCAGGAAAAGCCCCGCCAGGTCCCCGCCGCATGGCTCAACGCGCTGCCCGTCGGGCCCGACTTCCAGAGCCCGTCCATCCAGGGCCTCGGCCGCACGGTGCGTGGCCCCGACGGCAGGAAGTCCGCGGTCGGCATGGTGTTCAAGGTGCCATCGGTGACCGAAGGACCCCCGAAGTGGTACGTCCTGCTCGCCGACGGGCTGGCGGACCTCACCCCCGCCCAGGCCGCCCTGCTGCTGGAGGATCCCGCCATCAAGCAGGCGTACGGCCGGAAACAGCCCCTGCCCGCCGACATGGCTCCCGCGATCGCGAACGGGATGAAGGAGTCGAAGACCCAGCTGGGCGTAAGCGGGCTTCCCACGACCATGCCGAAGATCATCCCGTCGCCCTCGGCGAGCCCGCTCTGCGCCGTCTATCCCGACACCGAACGCGGTTCGACCCAGGCTGTCCTGACGGTGGGCAGCACGATGCGGATTCCCCCACCCCCGAAGGGGTGGTTCAATCAGGACGTGGTGGATCAGGTGGTGCTCCCCCCGGGGCGCGGCGCCCTGGTGGGACTGCTGCCGGGAAACGGCAGGCTGGACGCGGTCGGGCCGCTCTTCCTGATCGGCGATCAGGGGCGGCGGCACTCCCTGCCGTCCTCGGAGGCGCTGACGAGCCTCGGCTACACCCTTGCGGAGGTCGCTCCGCTCCCGGCACACCTGGTGAAGCTGATCCCGGAGGGGCCGACGCTCGACGCCGCGGCCGCGAGCACGCCCATACAGGTCAGCAGACCGGCACCGGCCCGCTCTCAGGGATAGTCGCGGTGCGGCCGGGCGGAGCGTCACGGACCGTCCGACCCACGTGTCCGGCGCTCACGTCCGGCCTCGGCCCGGAGAGGGCGCGAGCACCGGACGCGCGGGCCGGACGGCCTCCGCTCAGCCGCGGTCCGGCCGCCCGGCTCCCCCCATGCGCTCCTCCATGGAGCGGGCGAAGGAGTCGTAGGCCTGTGTCAGCTGCTGCTCCGTCTTGGTGAAGTCGAACGGCTCCCGCGGGAGCTGCATGTCCTCTCCCAGCGCCCCGCCCAGCAGCTCACGTGCCTGGCGCTCGCCGTCCTCCTGGGACTCGCGAAACGCCTTCGTCAGCTCGTCGGCGAGGGCATGGCTGTCCAGGCGCATCACACGCGGGTTGAGTTCGATCTTCTCCAGATGGCCGGATCCGTTGGTGATCACACTGATCAGGCCGTCCGCGCCCGTTCCCGTGCCGCGGATCCCCTCAAGCTCCCCCTGGACGTTGGCAAGACGCTCCATCGCCTTCTCGGCTTCCCTGCCGATTCTTTCCAGGTCTTCCAGGTCGAAATTATCGGGATCAAATATCATACACCCTCCATCGAACCCTGTGTGATCAAAAATAACCCAAACCGCTCCTGACACGGAAGAAATTAACCGATACCGTCCTGTCAGTGCTAACGGCACACCATGAGCCGGTAACACCTGGCTTGACGTCGAGCGTGATACGGACCGGAGGAGAGTCAGGACATGGCCCAGGACAAGTACGTCACCTCCTCCAGCATCGGGAACATCCAGCGGAACCTCGGCGAGAAAGTGATACCGGGCCTCAGGGAGCTCAAAAGTGACATCGACTCCACCGATGTGGGCTTTCCCGGATTCGGGCTGATCGGCGCGCTGACGGGCAGCAAGTACAGCCAGACGCAGGACGACATCAAGAACATGGTCGAGGACGCCATCACCTCCGTCGAGGCCTGGATCGCCGCCCTGGAGACCATCAAGAAGAACTGGCGTGCCGCAGAGGACGCCAGCACCGTCGTCTACAGGTGACAACCGAGAAGAGGAGGGGAAGGCATGACCTTCGCCCTGGCCACGGTGGCTCTCGACAGGCTCAAGGCCGCCGCCAAGCTGGACCCTCGACTCTGGTTCGCGATAGCCGTCGTCACCCCGGCACTGGCCAACGTCCCGGGCATGGGTGACGCCAAGGCGAACTGGAACGGCCTCGCCAAGGACCTTGAGGTGAAGTACCCCAACATGGTCGGCAACGCGGTCTTCCTGTCCCGTGGAAACTGGATCGCCGAAGACGCGGAGGCCTTCCTGCACGCGACCGCGGTGTTCAGCGGCGAACTGCAGAGGCTCAGCGGCATCTGTTACAACGTGGAAGGCCAGCTCGACAAGGTGCGCGGCGCCTACTACGACTATTGGCTGGGAGTCGTCAAGATCGCCGGCGTGGCCCTTCTCTTCGCCCTGACCACCAGCGCACTGAGACTCACGCCGTGGGGGCTCAAGGCGCAGGAGTTGATGACCAAGCTCGCCATCACCGAGCAGGTGCTTCTCGCCAAGATGACGGGGCTTCTCCTGACCCACCTCCAGCTGTCGGGCGACACCCTGGTCACCCTTCTCAAGTCGATGGGCGATCTGTTCAACATCAAGCCGACCGGCGGTCTCAAGATCGACTTCCAGCAGGCCGTGATCGACACGAAGCCTCCCTCCCAGTGGGTGGCCCCCAAGCGCGACATCCCCGCGCCGTACCAGGCCCCCCCGGCCACCACCTGACCTCGGCGGCCACGGCCCGCGCGCCCGCCGGCCCCGCACGACAGGGGGAAGGCGGGCGGCGGCGGCTTACCGCGGCACGGTGCCCACGGGGTCGGCCGCGACGGTGCCCGGCCCGCCCGGACGGTCTGCGGACCGGCCAGGCCCCCGCCCCCGGCGGCGGCTACCAGCCGAACTCGGGGAGAAGTGAAGGTTGCTCCGTCTTGGGCATTTCGGGGGTAGGAGGAGTCAGCCCTCCTGTGGTCGAGTCGTACTTGAGGGCCTGGGTGAAGCTGGGCGTCTCTCCCTGGATGGCCTGCACGCCGGGCAGTTTCTGAGTCTGCTGCTGGACGAGAATGGCCACGGCGGTGAGAATCGCGGTGAACTTCCAAACTCCCTTACGAAGGGTGCTCACCAGCCCTGTCGCGAATTTCGAAAGACTGGCCACGATTTCTACCGCCGTAGCCTCTGCGGGCAGTGCGGCAACGGCACTGGAGCGAGCGGACATAACATAGGTCGCCAATCCCATCAGAATCGTTGCCAAGGACAGGCAGACCACGGCACCCACATAGAAGAGCGATGCCGCCGAGTCAAGGCTGTCTCCCATACCTTTACGGCGGTCATCAAGTAGCGCCAGCTCTTGGTCGAACTTATTGAAGTTCTCCATGAATGTGTTGTAGGACTGGCCCGCCCACTCCTGGTTGCTGCCGACCGCCTTCGCCAGTTTCCCCAGCTCCTGACGGATAAAAGCGATATCGCCGTCCGCCACGTTATCCGGTGCGGCCATCGGAGGGTGCCATTCCCTGGTCTCGGTTGTGAAGAGGGACGAAGAAGGAGCAAAGAGCGGCGTGACGCCGACGGGTGACTTTTCGCGCCACTGCGCCGCGGCTCTCTCCATCTCGGCCGGGTCGGAGACCATCGTTCCCATGATCACCACGAGGGGCCGCGCGTATGGCATGACGACCGACGCCCTTGTGGCCAGGGCGATTGCAGATCCGTACATGACAGAACCATCGACGTGCATTATTACGACAACCCGCCCTACTCGATCACAGAAGGCGCGACGTCACCGTCGCCGCCCCAGATGTCCTCTTCCACAGCGAGCCATGTGGAGCGTTCACGGTCCTTGTCGCCTTCGCCGCCCACCCCTCCGGCCATGGGGGCCATCGGCATCATGGGCATGCCGCTGGAACCCAGGCCCCGTCCCAGGCCGGCGCCCTGACCGGTGAGGCCGCCGGCGTTCGCGCCCCCGGCGGCACCTCCCGCATAGGTGCCTCCGCCCGTGCCGCTCCCTCCGTCGAGGCCCCGCTGTCCCGCGGACAGACCTTCCAGTCCGGGCGACCGGAGATCCGTCGTTCCCGGCATTCTGGGTGTGTTGGACAGAGCATCCGCCACGGCCGTCTTCGGGTCGTACCCGGCGAGCTGAGTTCTGAGCGGGTCCTCCAACGTGCCGGTACCCGGCGTGTTCTGGTCGAGACCGTTCAGATCAGGCGGATTGACGTTGCCCGCCGCCCCCGTCCCGTCCTGGCCCTGACCGAGGCCAGGGGTCTCGGGGAGGTCGTCGATCCCGGGGGGCTTAGAAAGGTCGTCGATCCCGGGGGTCTCGGGAAGGTCGCCGGAGCCGGGGAGCTCGTTGTCGAGACCTCCCAGCTCGGGGTCGAACGAGGGGGTCTCGCCGGCCCCCAGGCCACCCAGTTTCGACGGGTCGAACGAGGGACCGCCCCCGCCGGGCGGGGTTTCCTCCGGATCCCCGCCGCCCTCTCCGGCCTTTTCGGCTTCTTTGGCGTTCTTCGCGGCGCTGGAGAGCGCCACTTTCCAGGACTCCAACACCTCTCTGGCCTTTTCCAGGGCATCGGCGGCACCGTCACGCACCTGATCGTGCACCACATTCAGACCTCCACCGATGACGCCGAAGGTGAGCATGTGCATATTGATGGCCTTGGTCTTGCCGCTGAGATCCGTCATGAACCCGGCACGTTTCCCCATGCTGTCGCCCAGGCCCTGGACCTTGTCATGGTTCATCTTGAACTCGGAGTCCATAAGACGCGGGTCGACGACGCCGGGTTTCGTCGTGCTCTGGGTCGGAAAACCCCCGGGAAAGCCGTAGGGATTATTTCCAGAGGAAGCGGAAGAGTCAGCCACAAGGACCTCCACCACGGGAATGAGCCCCGTGAAAGCTGATCGCGTCGACCACGCAGACTACGTCAGTTGTTCGGCCTCCGTACAGGGCGATCCCCCACCAGCCACTTCGTAAGGGAACATCCATGCAGAAGATGGATCTCCCTCCTCGGCCACCGGTGCGATCGTCACCCTCGCCGCGACATCCCTCCGATTAAACGGGCGACCTCAATACGGACTTTAGTTCACATTTCCGACATAAACCCCGAACATCAATGATAGCTGCAGTTCCTAGCGAGCTGCACATATACTAAATATATATACAATTGCAATCAAATATTAACTTGATCACCCGTGGGCGGTGTGACGCTTGATCGCTAGTGTGGTTCTCTATCGTCATTGCCTGACCGTCCAAGGGCGGGCGAGTGCGAGCAGATCACGTGGAGGTGACCGTGGCGCAGCAGGCACAGGTAAAAGAGCAAGATCTCCAGGACGCCATCAACTGGATCGGAGACGCCGCGGAGAGAATCCGCGCCATCCAGAGGAACCTGGACACGGCGGGCGCCGAGCTGCGCGTCAACTGGCAGGGCCAGTCACATCACGCCTTCAACAAGGTCCACCTGCTCTGGCACGACCGCATCGACGTCATCCTGGAGAGTCTCCAGAACCTCGCACGGAGCATCCAGGCCAACAACAAGAACTACAGGGCGTTCAACGAGGCGGCGACAGCCGAGATCAGCAAGCTCGAAGGCCTCATCAACGCCGCCGCGCCGGCCAGCTTCAACAGGTAAGTCCTCTCAACCTGCCCTTCGAGAACGAACGGAGACCGTGATGGATGACTTCGACGTCACCAAGGTCAACTTCAGCGGGCTGGACCTGGGCGAAAGCGCCTTCCAGTCGGCCTTCAACAGCCTGGTCGGCGAGCTCGAAGACCTGGAGACCAAGCTCAACCAGAAGACCGCGATCTGGGAGGGCGGCGCGCGGGAGGCGTACAACGTCACTCGGGCGACCTGGCAGACCGAGGCGAAGGGGCTGGCCGACATCGTGTCGATGATGGCCAAGAACATCAACATCACCAGGATGAACATGCAGGACGTTGAGCGGATCAACACCGCCATGTTCGACGGCAGGTGATCGAAGGCACACCTGTGCAGCCCTCTCGGCCACTAGAGGGTGTGAGACGTGACCGTGAACGGGGTGTTTGCGAATGGGTCGCGACGGTGGAGTCGAAGTCAGTCACCAGGCCGTCAACAACGCCAAGGCGGACCTCGAAGAAGTGCTCAAGCTGTTGAATCCCGGCTGGGACAAGGGCACGGAGACACCCGCCTTCCCCGAGGGCGGCGCCGTCCGGCAGCTGAGTCACGATTCCGAGGCGGTCGGTGGCTTCTGGCCTGCCGCGCAGGGCTACCACACGAGCTTCCGTAATGCCGATCTCGCGGTCAGCGGCGCCTACCTCGAGATCACACTTCAGCTCGAACACGCGATCACGCTGCTCAAGACGGCGGTCACGAACCTCGAAAACGCCGAAGGCGCGGGAGCGGCCCACGCCGGTCAGGCGCAGGTCTAGGTCTGGGCCTGACCGGCATGGTCCCCATGTGCGGCGGAACAGACGGCAGGTCGGCTCAAGAAGACGGGTGAGGGCTCATGGTTGTCAGAGAGACGCCGATCAAAACAGAGATCAGCACATCCGAGGCCGTCATCACGCTGGACTTGCTGAAGGACGCATTCGACAAGGTCAAGCCGGAGCTGATCCAGAGCGCGGCGGGAGAGTTCAGGTCGGTGATGGCCAACCTGAAGACCCTGATCGCCTGTCTCGACCGGCACCTCGACTCCTTCGACAAGAAGTGGACCGCCGGCGAGGACGCCAAGATGGTGAAGGCCCAGCTCCGGCGGCTCCGCGAGTCGGCGCAGAGCGTGGTCGACGCGATCGTGACACCCAATCCGCCGGGCAAGACGGGACCCTTCCCACCCAAGGGGATCGCCCCGGCCCTGGAGATGTACAGCTCCACGCTGAAGGCGTTCAGGGGTGACCAGCCGGACAGCGTGGACCGGGACGTCTCCTTTCTCGAAGGGGCCGCACAGGGCGGGACGATCGGCCTCACCGGAGGCGCGATATTCGGCGGCGTGCCCGGAGCGGTCATCGGGGGCGTGAGTGGCGCGGTCGTCGGAGGCGTCACGACGCTGTTCACCGACGGCCCTTTCCAGAACCTGTTCGGCGACTCGAAAGAGGAACAGGAACTGAAGGCAGCCAAGAAATACCTGAAGAAGCTGACCGCGGCCACCGCCCAGAACAATGAGGCGTTTCCGGACTCGGTCAGGACCGACACCCCGGAATTCTCCATGCCCAACCCCTACCTCCCCCCCGGTGCTCTCCCGGTAGGCACCTACCCACCCGGTGGCGGTGCTGGGCAAGTCCCGGGCGGAGTCCCGGCATACGACCTGACCGCCGGGAACGACTTCACCGTGCCCGGTTCCGGTCTCGACGGCCTGAACGGTGACGGTTTCGGCGTCCCGGGGGTCAACGCGCCCGTTTGGAACGGCTCCGGCGCGAACGGGCCAGGCTGGAACGTCCCCGGCCTGAACGGAACCGATCTGAACGGGACCGGCCTGAACGGGACCGGCGTCAACGGCGGCTACCCCGACGGCTCGGGGACCAACGGCACGGGCAAGGACGGCGGTTCATCCGGGGATCCCGGAAACGACACCAGACTGGCCGGCTACAACTCGCACGTGCCCGACTTCGCCGGCCAGCAGAGTTCCCCGGGCAGCGGCTCCGGGTACTCCGCCTCGGTAGGCGGAGGGGTCGGCTACGGAGGCATCGGGGCGGGAGGCGACTTCAGGGGCGCGGGTACCGCACGTGCCCTCAGCGCGGGCACCGGGTCGATGATGCCCCTCGTCCCGCACAGCGGGGCCGGTCGCGAGGACGACGAGGAGCGTGAACGGTCCACGTGGTTGCTGGAGGACGAGGACCTGTTCATGAGCGACCGTCCGGTGACGTCGCCCTTCATCAACGGGGCACCGAAAGGTAAGGCATGAGTAGCGAGGATCTCGGCACACCGGCTCCCGAGCTTGAACTCGAGAAGAACTGGCCGGGACTTGACGGGGCGCCCGCGAACGGCGGTCCCAACGCCGATCATGCCCGGATCAAGAAGATCGCCGAGGCGCTGAGACATGAGGTCGACACGCTGAAGGGCTCCATGGATCAGGGGGGTTACCGCGACTGGTTCGGCCCCCAGGTGGGTCCCGCCGATACCGGCAAATGGAAGGCGGCCGACTACTTCGGCCAGAACGTCACGCAGGGCTACCGGGTACTGACCGGAAAATATCAGGCATTGCTCGAACAGTACGAGGCTCTGGTCGTGGCGATCGAGAAGGCCGTCAAAAATTACGAAAAGAGTCACGACGCCAGCAGCGCGTGAGGTTATGGCGGGGGTGTCACCATGGGATCCAACCGCGGCTGGGAACCGATCAAGGTCCACGCGAATCTGCACGGCATCGACGAGGGGCCGCTCACAAGGGACGATATCAAGGCGAAGTTCGACGCCACCAACCCGGACCGGTTGGAGCAGGCGGGGAATGCCTTTCTCGCCTGCTCCGAACTGCTCGGCGGCAAGTCGGGAGGTAACGGCGCATCCGAGTTCGGGATCCAGGCCACGATCACCAGTGCGGCCAGGGAACTGGCGGACGCGTGGAGCGGCGACGGTGCGGCCAAGGTGCAGACCGCACTCCGCCAACTCCATGCCACCGCGGGAGCACTCGGCGACGCGATGCTGGCGACCGGCGCGCCGCTTTCCTGGTACGCGCTGCGGCTCAGGCACTACCGCGACACGGTGCCGCCCCTCCCCCTGACCCCGAGCCAGAATCCCTCGGAGGGCGCCGGAGGTGGCAACACGGGTATCCCGCGCGACTACTCCGGCAGCTCCCAAGGGGGCGCCGGAGGCGGCAACACGGGTATCCCGAGCCAGAATCCCTCGGAGGGCGCCGGAGGTGGCAACACGGGTATCCCGCGCGACCACTCCGGCAGCACGGGTACGCCACCCCTCGACCCGAACGAACCGGCCCGGGCCCACCTACGCGCCTTCAACGAGGAGATCGTCGAGATAAACACCACCCTCGCCGAGGGACTGGCCTTCGATTTCCCCACCATCGAGCCGATCGACTTCGCCCCGGAGCGCAAGGCTCCGCCGGTCACCGTAGGCGGTTCCGGTGCGCCTGACACGCGCTCCGACGGGACGTGGAACGGCGGCTACAACACGTCCGGCGGGTCCCCGGGTCAGGACGGCTCCGGCGGAACGAGCGGCACGAACGGCCCCGGCGGAACGAGCGGGCCAGGTGGCTCGGACAGCCCCGGCGAGCCCGGCGGGCCGGAGGGCTCGGACGAGCCGGACGCCCCCGGCGAATCCGGAGAGCCGGACGGCCAGGGCGAGCCGGACGGTCAAGGCGAGCCGGACGAGCAGGGCGACGGGACCACCGGTCCCGGCGGGGAGGACGGGACGGGGCAGGAGGTGCCGCCCGTCATCGGCGCGATGGACGATCCGTCCCAGCAGACCGAGCTGGCCAACGCCTACCAGAACCCCTGGACCGCAAGCCCCGGCACGAACGGCCAGACCGGGCCGAGCACGCTGACCAACCCCTTCGACAGCCGCGCCCTCACCGGGGTCGGCCCCAACACACTCAACCCCAACGGGATGATCAGTCCTGTCCAGGAGGGCATGGGTGGTGTCCGTCCCCCCGGCATCGTGTTCGGCGGTCAGGGGTCCGTCGGGGCGCACATGAGCGAGACGGGCGTTCTGCGGGCGGGCACGAGCACGGCGGGCTCCTCGTTCATGCCGTTCATGCCGGGCGCCGGCGCCACCGGCGAGGGGGAGCAGGAGCGCGACCGGACGGTCTACGCACCGGAGGGCGACGTGTGGACCTCCCAGCATCAGACGATCTCTCCCCTCATCGGCCACGAGTGATCGGCGTGCGCCAGGAGGGGCAGCGCCTCGGCGAGCTACCGGCCAGGAGCAGGCGGTTCCTCGTCGGACGCCGGCCAGGGGATCCCGGTGAGGTTGAGGGCGACTGCGAGTTCGGCCGACGATTGCAGCGCCACGACGGTCTACCTGCTCAGAGGTCGAGGCGGCGGCTGATGCGGTCGAGTTCGCCCATCACATCCTCGAAGGTGCGATTGTAGGCCGTCTCCATCTCCCTGACCTGGTCCAGTACCGCGTCGGGGTCGTTCATGTATTTCATGGGGTTGCCCTCCTCGCCGAACGCCCCCTCCATGACCTCGCCCGTCTGCTTCTGGAGATCCTGGGCCGCGTCCCGGACGGCCTCCTTGATCTTTTCGGAGAGCTCGCTCGAGCTCAGGCGCATCGCCTTGGGATGGAGTTCGAGTTCACGCAGCCCGTCGCCTGCGTACTCCACTCTGACCAGGCCGTCTTCGTCCTGCGCGTGCCCGACCAGCGTGGCCATGCTTTTCCGGACGCTCTCCATGCGGGCCAGGTAACCGTCGGTGCTCTTTAGCAGCTTGTCGATGTCAATGTTCGCGAAATTCCCGAGCTCCGTCATCGGCTGTCCCGTTTTCTCCCGCGGCCGCCCGGCCGCATATCCGCCCAAAGGCACATGTAGCCATTTTCGCAACAACCTAGCCTCGCGGTGGATACGCAAGCAATCCACTCGCCGTGTCGGCCGCTCAGCCGGCCAGGCCGCGCACCCAGGAGTAGACGTCCAGCACGCCCAGGGCGAGCGGGAACAGTGCGACGATCAGCAGGAGTTCCAGGATGTCCCCCGCGCGTCCCCAGAACGGGGAGGGCCTCCCGTACGGCAGCCACAGACCGATGCCCGCCGAGAGCAGCGCGATGAACAGCATCCCCATCACCGCGGCGATCGCCGCGACGCCGCCCGCACCGGCGACCTTCGAGATCATGAGAATGACGATCCCCGCGGCACCGGAGATCAGCAGCCAGAGCCGCTGGCCGAGCCCGTGGAAGACACGGGCCCGCATGATGAGCGTCAGCGACAGCGTCAGCGCGGTGGCCACGGCGGCCCAGCCGTCGCCCATCGCGAGACACACCAGGGCGGCCAGCGCCACCATGCCCGTCCCTGCGACCAGCCCGGTCGCGTAGCGCTGCGCGTGGAGGGTGCGCTCCCGGACGGAGGCGCCGTCGATCTGCTCGTTGTCGTTGCGCAGTTCCTCGGCGCTGGTCGGCATCGTGGGCATCGGCAGACGGGCGAGCCGGAACGACAGCATCGGGATCAGCGGGCTGAAGGCCAGCAGGATCGCGATGGTCATCGCCGCGACTCCCGAAGGGGAGGCCCCGGAGACCATCACGACGGCGGCGCTCACCGATCCGGTCATCGAGGCGATCGCGGTGCCGAGGAAGCCCGGTACGCCGTCGGCGATCGCGATCACACTGATGGTGGCCACAAGGCCGACGCAGGCGAAGGCGGCGAGCAGGTTCGGCGCGCTGAAGCCGAACGCTCCCCCGGCGCTCGCCGGCGCCATGAA
Organism: Streptosporangium sp. NPDC049248; assembly: GCF_040678965.1. Classification (NCBI taxonomy): domain Bacteria; kingdom Bacillati; phylum Actinomycetota; class Actinomycetes; order Streptosporangiales; family Streptosporangiaceae; genus Streptosporangium; species Streptosporangium sp. NPDC049248. The sequence continues at coordinate 78,827 of NZ_JBFAQY010000036.1, read as the reverse complement.
CCCGGCGAAGAAGCCGTACGGCAGCGCCGCATAACCGATCAGCGCGCCCGCCCCCGAGTCGCCCATGGCCCGGGACAGCACGGTGCCCGCGACGATCAGAAGGACCGCGAACACCCCGGCCAGCACGGCGGAGACCACCCACGGAGGCCCCGCCAGCGCCAGGGCGGCCGACCCGGTGACGAGAACGGCCGTCGCGATCCCCACCCCCACCAGGCGGGTGTGCCTGTCACTCCATTTCCCCGGCCCCTCCGAGACACCCGTGGCGACCACGTCGGCCACGTCGTCGAACATGGCCGGAGGCAGCACGGCCTCGAGCGGCCGGAGGTAGAGCACCTCGCCGTCGAGCACGCCCAGGGTTCCGAGGCTCTGTCCGATGTCGAGCGGGGTGCCGCCTGGCCGCTGCAGCACCCACCCGGGGGCCGACGCCGAGTCGCCTCCGACCTCGCCCACCGCGCGCAGCAGGCTCGGCAGCACGTGGGGCAGCGGGATGTCCGCGGGCAGCGCCAGGTCGACCTTTCTGCTGGGAGCCACGATCGTGACGTGACACAGCGCCGGCAGCGGCGCGGCGAACTGTGCCAGCGCGCCCTGTGGCATCGGCCCCTGAGCGGGCGGTTGAGCCAGCGACCTCACAGTCGTACTCCCTCTTACCACAGACATCGCGGACATCAGGGATACGGTATCGAGGAGATTGGGATCATGCGCTACAGCCTCACATAGCCGTTTTCTGGTAGGAAGTAGCGCAAACGATCAAGGGGACGGTTCCAGGATGAGCATCGTCATCGTACGGCGCCCGGAGCGCCGTCCAGCACCCAAACCTCCCCGGGGTGAGATCCTGCTCGAATCACCGCCCGAGATCCCCGAGGTCCAGTCGCAGGGCTTCATGGCAGTGCTGACCTACCTGCCTATGATCGCGGGCGGCGCCGCGATGGGCCTGATGTTCACCGCCGGCGGCAATTCCAATCCGATCATGTACGTGGCGAGTGGCCTGTTCGCCGTGTCCATGATGGGAATGACGCTGGGCCAGATAGGCCGCCAGTCCGGTGAGCGCAAGCAGCGGCTGAACGGCCTGCGCCGCGACTACTTCCGCTACCTCTCCCAGGTCCGCAAGAAGGTACGGCGTGCTGCCGTACAGCAGCGCGAGGCCCTCGAATGGAGCGGCCCCGCCCCCGACTCCCTGTGGTGGGTCGCCATGAGCCAGCGCCTGTGGGAACGGCGGCCCCGCGACGACGACTTCGGCACGGTACGGCTCGGCACGGGTGTGCAGAAGCTCGCCATCCAACTGATCCCACCCGACTCCAAACCGGTCGAGGACCTGGACGCCCTGTCGGCCGGTGCGCTGCGGAGATTCGTCCGGGCGCACTCGACGGTGGCCGGGCTGCCGGTGGCCGTGGCCCTGCACTCCTTCGCGCGGATCAAACTGACGGGTGACCCGCCGGCCGTACGTGAGCTCGTGCGGGCGATGATCGCCCAGATGGCCGTGTTCCACTCCCCGGACGACATGCGGATCATGGTGTGCGCGAGCAAGGAGTGGATGCCCCAGTGGGACTGGGCCAAGTGGCTGCCCCACACGCTGCACCCGGAAGAGACCGACGCCGCCGGCCAGGTGCGGCTGATGGCCGAGGATCTCGGCGAGCTCGACCGGATGCTCGGCTCGGAGCTGAAGGAACGCGCACGGTTCAAGCCCGGCGCCTCCTCCGACGCCCTGCCGTACCACGTGCTGATCATCGACGGTGGCCACGTGCCGCATGACTCCCAGCTCGGCACCGATGCCATCCAGGGCGTCACCGTGATCGACCTGTCCGAATCGGCGGGGCCGATCGAGGAGAAGAGCACCCTCCGGCTGGACATCCAGCCGGACGGCTTCCACATGATCAAGATCGATCACGCGGGCAAGGAGAGCTCGACCCGCCTCGGTGATCCCGACCAGCTGGACTTCCTGCGGCTCGAAGGTCTGGCACGGCAGCTCGCCCCCCTGCGGGTGTCGACCGCCAAGGGAGGGGAGACGCAGGACGTGCTCGCGATGAACACATCCCTGACCGACCTGCTCGGCGTCGGTGACCCGACCCGCCTCGACGCGTCAGTGGCGTGGCGCCCCCGGGCCGGCCGCAACCGGCTGCGGGTGCCGATCGGTCTCGGCGTGGACGGGCGCCTGGTCGAACTCGACATCAAGGAGTCGGCGCAGGGCGGCATGGGCCCGCACGGCCTGGTCATCGGCGCCACCGGCTCGGGCAAGAGCGAACTGCTGCGGACTCTGGTGCTCGGTCTGGCGATCACCCACTCGTCGGAGATCCTGAACTTCGTCCTGGTCGACTTCAAGGGCGGCGCCACCTTCCTCGGCCTCGACACCCTGTCCCACGTCTCGGCGGTCATCACCAACCTCGAGGACGAGCTGCCACTCGTCGACCGCATGTACGACGCCCTGCACGGGGAGATGGTCCGTCGCCAGGAGTTGCTGCGCGCCGCCGGCAACTACGCCTCTCTGCGCGACTACGAGCGCGCCCGCGAGCAGGGCGTCGACCTGAAGCCGATGCCCACCCTGTTCGTGGTGATCGACGAGTTCAGCGAGCTGCTCTCGGCCAAGCCCGAGTTCATCGAGCTGTTCGTGATGATCGGCCGGCTCGGCCGCTCCCTCGGTGTCCACCTCCTACTGGCCTCCCAGCGCCTGGAGGAGGGACGGCTGCGCGGCCTGGACACCCACCTGTCCTACCGGGTCGGCCTGCGCACCTTCTCGGCGATGGAGAGCCGGGTCGTGCTCGGCGTCGCCGACGCCTACGAACTGCCGTCCGCTCCGGGCAACGCCTATCTCAAGTTCGACACCACCGGGATGACCCGGTTCAAGGCCGCCTACGTGTCCGGGCCCTACCAGGTGGATCCCCATAACGTGGCGACGCCGGACGGGCAGGGACCCGTGCGGCAGGTCGTGGAGTACGGTCCGGAGTTCGTTCCGGTCCCCGTCGTGGAAGAGCCCAGGAAGGAGCTGCCTGCGGCGGACGGACCGGCCGACCGGAGCTTGGTCAGCCTGCTGGACGTCGTGGTGAACAGGCTGAACGGCCAAGGGCCGCCCGCCCACCGGATCTGGCTGCCCCCGCTGGGTGACCCACCGACCCTCGCTCACCTGCTCCCGCCGCTGTCGGTCACGCCGGAGTTCGGGCTCAGCACGACCGGGTGGGGAGGCCGGGGCCGGCTACACGCCGTCGTGGGCCTCATCGACAAGCCGTTCGAGCAGCGTAGTGATCCGTACTGGCTGGACATGTCGGGCGCCACCGGTCACGTCGGCGTCGCCGGAGGAACACAGAGCGGCAAGAGCACGGTGCTGCGCACGCTGGTCACCAGCATGGCACTCATGCACACCGCGCGCGAGGTGCAGTTCTACTGTCTGGACTTCGGCGGCGGCTCCCTTGCCTCGCTGGAGGGGCTCCCCCACGTGGGCGGGGTCGCCAGCCGTCTCGACGGCGATCGCGTCCGCCGCACGGTCGCCGAGATCGCCACCCTCCTCGAACAGCGAGAACGCGACTTCACCGAGCAGGGGATCGACTCGATCATCACCTATCGCAGGCAGCTCGCCGACGGCACGATCGAGGGTGACGGGTACGGCGACGTCTTCCTGGTGGTCGACGGCTGGCTGACCATCAGGCAGGACTTCGAGACACTCGAGCCCATCATCACCGACCTGGCCGCGCGCGGGCTCGGCTACGGCATCCACGTCGTGGCCTCCACCAACAAGTGGTCGGAGTTCCGTCCGGGCATCCGGGATCTGTTCGGCACCCGGGTGGAGCTCAAGCTCGGTGACGCCTACGAGTCGGAGGTCAACCGCAAGTCGGCGCTGGCCGTGCCCGAGGGCATACCGGGCCGCGGGCTCACCAAGGAGGGACTGCACTTCCTGTCCGCGCTCCCCCGGATCGACGGCGTCCGGAAGGCCGACGACCTGTCCGTCGGCGGGCGCGCGCTCGTCCACGCGATCAGAGACGCCTGGCAGGGCCCCTCCGCCCCCGGCGTGCGACTGCTGCCGCCGGTGTTGCCCGCCGAGACACTGCCCGACGCGACACAGACCGGTCCAGGCCGGATCCCGGTCGGCATCGACGAGGCCACCCTGATGCCCGTCATCCTCGACTTCGACACCGACCCGCACTTCATCGTGGTGGGGGACACCGAGAGCGGGAAGTCCAACCTGCTGCGCCTGATCTGCGAGAGCGTGGTCGCCCGGCACACGCCGTACGAGGCCAGGATGATCGTGATCGACTACCGGCGGTCGCTACTGGACTCCGCCGTCACCGAGCACCGCATCGGCTACGCCGCCTCCAGCGCGGCGGCGCTCGAACTGATCAACGACGTGCGCAGCGCGCTGCTCAAGCGGCTTCCTCCGGCCGACCTCACGCCCGAACAGCTCCGGGCGAGAAACTGGTGGCAGGGTTCGGATCTGTACATCGTCGTCGACGACTACGACCTCGTCGCGACCTCGTCCAATCCGCTGCAACCGCTGGCGGAGCTACTGCCGCAGGCCCGTGACATCGGGCTGCACCTGATCATGTCGCGTGCGATGGGCGGCGTCGGGCGGGCGATGTACGACCCGATCATCCAGCGGATGAAGGACATGGCCAGCCCCGCCGTGATCCTGTCGGGCAACAAGGACGAGGGCTTCCTGTTCGGCAACGTGCGGCCACATCCGCTCCCGCCGGGCCGGGGCTACTTCGTCGACAGGAAGTACGGCGCACGCCTCACGCAGACCGCCTTCATGCCGCCTCAGGCGCCTCCGGAAACCGGCTGACGGACCGAGGCCGGCCGGCCTCGGTCCGTGGCAGACTGATCGCCGTACCACAGATATGCATTTATTTTAAAACACGGTCTTTCGTGATGACATAGAGCCCATCTTCATAGATCATGTTTTGGGCGAACGGCGCCATCCCTGCCCGAAAGCCCCTCATTCGCAGACACATCATGCGAAATCCGATTAATCAGGCTAAGTACGTGAACGGAGCTGGATGGCGACCCACAACGGCTACGAGGTGTACCCACAGGCCATCCGGCTGAGAAGCCCCGACTTCACCGCTCACGGCAGGACACTCGAAGACGCCAGAGGCTCGCTTAAAACCACGCTGGCCGCCGCGGGCTCACCCTGGGGCGACGACCACTTCGGCAAACAGTTCGAGAAAGGTTATCTGCCGCTCATGGAAGCCGTCCTCCAACGACTGGACGAGGCGGCCAAGGCGTTGTACGAGCTCAGGACCGGACTCGACCTGGTGGCGACACGATACGAGGAAGCCGAGCGGCAGAGCACGATAAGGCCGTGACCCGAGATGGACCGCCACCTTGAGGCACTGGTTCCTCCGATCGTGCGGCCCTACGTGGGCTGGATCGTCGGAATGGACTGGCCGAAAGGCGATGAGGAAGGCTGTTTCCGCCTGTCCGACGCCTATCGGGAGATCGCCGCGACGATCACGGCCCTGATCGAGGACGGCAACACCACCTGCCGCGACATACGAATGTACATGGACGGATCGGCTTCCGACGCCTTCGAAGAATACTGGAAGACGTTCACCACGACCGAGCCGTTCATACTGCCCCGTCTGAAAGAGGCCTGCGAGAAAGCCGGTAAACAACTCAACGCGGTAGGCCTGGAGATCGAGTACGCGAAGTACATGATCCTGCTGTCCCTGTTCCTGCTGGCGGCGCAGATCACCTACTTCGTCTACCTGGCCGCACCGTCGTTCGGGCGGTCGCTGAGCCTCATCCCCATGGCGTGCAGGTTGACGCAGATGACCGTGCGGCAGATCGCCATGAGATTGCTGCGCAACATCGCGCTGTTCGGCGGGGTGATGGTCGGGATGGACGGGCTCATCCAGACCGTGCAGGTGGCCGGCGGGCGGCGGGAGGACTGGGACTGGATGAAGACCGGCATGTCGCTGGCAGGTGGCGCGCTGGCGGGGTTGGCGTTCACCGGGTTCGGTGTGGCGATCAGCAAGCTGGGCGGATCACGCATCGCGAGCGAGACGGTGGAGCGCATCGCGATGACGTGGAGGGAGAAGGCCGCCGCCCTCCTGGACCAGTCGGCGCTGGGCATGGCGACGCAGAGCATGACGGCCAATACCTTCGCCAGCATGCCGATGCTGGCCGCGAGCGGCCAGCTGAGCTGGGAGACTCTTGCCAAGAGCGCCAGCGCGGGCTTCCTCGGAGGCGCCGACGGCCACCTCATCGCCCCGACCGGTCACCAGGGCGCCAACCCCCTCGCCCCCCTGACCGGCCGCTTCCCGGAGAACGGGATCCTCACCTCGCTTGGTGATCGTCACGGCGCCGGTGGTGACACCCCCCTGGCAACCGCCCTTGCCGGGAACGACCCGATTGCCGGCGCGCCCCGTCAGAGTGATGCCGCCGCAGGGCCCCTTCCCCATCCCGACGCGGCCGACTCGACGGCGGGCGGCTCCACACTCCAGGGCATCGCGAGACCCGATCCGGTGCCGCCCGCAGACAGGCCTGGACCTCCACAGGGCCGGCAGGCACACGATGAAACGGGGATGACCGCCCGCCCGCCCGGAGGCACGGAGGTACAGGCGGCTCCCGCTGTCCGCCCGAAAACGCAAGCGGATATTCCCACCACAGCCCACCCCAACGCCGCCCGCCCAGACACCCCCACCACAGCCCACCCCAACGCCGCCCGCCCAGACACCCCCACCACAGCCCACCCCAACGCCGCCCGCCCGGACACTCTCGTCGCCGCCCGCCCGGAGACGCCCTCGCCGGCCGGGGAGCGCCCTGGGCCGAGTTACATCGATCGGATGCTCAACCCGGATTCACCTTCCGGGCCGCCGAAGGTCGCCACCCACCTGGCAGGCGACCCCTTGGCTTCCGCAAAGCCCCACGAGGCCCCTGCCCCAGCGCCTCGCGACGCGGCCCCCCCGCGCGATCCCGCCGCGTCCGGCGCCGTCCCACCACGAGGGCCCGGGGACGGGGCACCTCCCCCGGCGGACCCTCCCCGATCCTCGGGTTCGGGTCACGGCGTTCCTCCGGACGACAAGACAGCACAGCTGCGCCCCCGGGAAGACGACAAGACAGCAGATCTGCGCCCCCGGGAAGACGACAAGACAGCAGGCCTGCGTCCCCGGGACGACGACGCCTCCGCTGCGAGAGGGGCGGATGGCCCTCACCGCGATGGGGACGGTCCCGCGTCGCCCCGGGTGGCGGAACTGCTCACCGAATTGACAGCGGCAAGGGAGCAAGAGCCCCGCGTACCGCCGTGGCTGAACCGTGGAATCCATTCCGGCATCGCCGGAGAGCCCGTACTGCTGGGCGGCAAAACCGGGGGGGCGGACGGTGTAAGGGCGACCTGGTCCGTGCTGGTAGAGAAATGGACGTTCAACGACGGTTCCCACATGATCCGAAAGGTCCTGGCGACCTCACAGGAGGCAGACGCCGAGGTGCTGGCTGCGATAGTGGGGACCTCCTTGGGGGCCGACGTCCCCGGGGTTTACCGGGCCGACGACAGAGTCGTCTATCAGGAGTTCAAGGAGGGGCAGCACAGAGCGGCGTTACCAGATGAGGAGGTGCCGACGAGACCCGAGTTGACGCGGAGCGGCATGCGCGTCAGTCTGCTCGACGTGCTGATCACCAACCCTGATCGTCACTCCTTCAACTGGTTTCTGAGTTCTGACCCGGAACTGAGATCGCCCACCGGCCAGAGGCTCGGGGTCATCGGCATCGACCACAACCTCTCGTTCGAAGACCCCAAATTCTGGGCTCCCAAAGGGGAATTCGGAACTCAGTTCGTCCGTGGTGAGCTCACACCCGACGGTGCCCGCCAGATCTACGTCGGGAGGCCCAACCCACTCAGCCCGGAGGACGTCCAGGGCATCAAGCGGGTGCTCAAAGATCCCAAGATGAGATCGGAGTTCGAACGGCGGGGACGGTTGGACTGGTACAACAACATGCTCTCCCAGCTCAATATGATCGAGAGGAACGCGGTCGGGACGGAGCCGAGGATGCCGATGCCCGTACGAGTAGTGCCCAAGGTGATCACACGCCCCGAGAGAAACCCTCTCAGCTGGGAGGAGTGATCCGGATCACAACCCCAGGGAGCAACACCAACCATGGAACGGATACTTCGACTATGACGAGACGGATGCTGAAAGTCGTGACGGTAGACACCGACACGGTCCTGGGGACGATCGAACTGACGGAGGCGGGCAAGTTGGCGGGTAGCTCACCCGATATCCAGGACATGGTCGACACCATGTCGAGCAGCAGGCGGGCAAGCCCGCAGGAGGCGTTCGAGGGCCTGACCTTCTGGAGCAACGGCTATGTCAAGGTCGTCCCTGTCGAGGACTGATCTCGACCTGCCCCGTATCAGCCGTCACCTACGCTCCTCCGACGGCAGGTTCGCGGGAAGGAACGATTCAAAACTCGCCTGCTCTCCGAACAGCTCGTCGAACGGCAGGCCCTCCGGCGCGAATGGTTCCATCAGCTCCCGGGTCCGCTCCGAGACCTCGCCGACGGCCAGTCCGATCTGCTCAATGATCGACTGCGACAACTCGGAGGGCGACAGCTTCCGGTAAACGCGGGGATCGAACTCGATGCTCCGTATCTGGCCGTTCAAGCCCACCGTCACAGTCACCATGTGGTCGTCCGACTGCGCGGTCGCCGTTAGTTCCCCCAGTTTGGCGTACATCTCCCGAAGCTGTTCGGCCTGCCGGGTGTACTCCTCGGCAAGCTCTTCGAACGCGACGCGAAACTCATCCATCACCGACGGTCACTCCCCGCAAGCCGCATGGACCACAGAGATTCACCATCCCAGACATCCCCCCTCTTTATCCGGAAAACAGCCTTAAGCGCTTCGGATCGCTCCCCTCACCCGGCGATAAATCCCTGCGGGAACAGAGCGGCACCGCCCGCAGAGGGCCACGCAGGGATCTGTCCAACGCCGGACAGGCCCCGGCACGACCGCGGGGCGTCGTGACATTGCCTTTCCTCGAAGATCTCCGTCCACTCGGATCGATTTCCGATGCTTTGCGTCACGACGGCGGATCCACCGGCCGGGGGAGGAACGACTCGAAGCTCACTCCCTCCCCGAATATCTCCTCATAGGGCAGACCCTCCGGCGCGAAAGGGGCCATCAACTCCCGGGTCCGCTCCATGATCTCCGCCGTCGCCACACCGATCTGCTCCATGACCGACCGTGACAGCTCCGGCGGTGACAGCCTGCGGTAGACCCGGGGATCGAGTTCGATGTCCCGCACCTGGCCGCGCGGCCCCACCGTCACGGTCACCATCCGGTCCTCCGAGCACGCGGTCGCCGCCAGCTCATCGAGCCGGCCGTACATGTCGCGTAGCTGCTCGGCCTGCTGGTTGTACTCCTTGGTGAGCCCGTCCATCACGAGCCGGAACTCGTCCATCATGAGATCATTTCTACCCAGAACCCCAGATATGTCGCCCACTATTTATCGAACCTGGTGAACGTGGCCGGACACCCTGTCCAGGCCACGGACGACCGGACCCGGCGCCGTGCCGAGACAGTCGGCGAGGAAGCCCCTGGTGTCGCCGTCGGCGATGAAGCAGATGTCGTGGCTGTCGGGTTTGTCGGCCACCATGAGCCCGCGCCGCGCGGCCTCCTCGCGGACCTGGGCCTTGGTGGAGTCACCCAGCGGGAAGATCGCATGGCCGAGCTGCTCCCTGGTGAGCACGCCCAGCACGTACGACTGGTCCTTGCCCGCGTCGGGGCTGCGGCTCAGCACGCCGTCGGAGGTGTAGGTCACGTGGCCCTTTCGCGCAGGCCCGTCTCCGCTATGCTCGATCTTGATCGCTTCGGGGGTGGCGCCGAGGAGGAGAGAGTCATATGGAAGGCATCGATCTCCATTTTCAGGCGCTCGAACGGTGCCGTACGAAGGTGGGAAAGCTGGCCAACCGGATTCGTGACGAGCTCAGCGATGATCACCCCGCCCCGCCGTCCAACACCTCCGACTACGGCGACCTCACCGGATCCGCCGCGCTCGCCGGTCTCGTCGACACCCTTGAGGGGTTGATCCACGAGGAGCTCCAGCAGGTCAGAGAGAAGCTCGGAGGCGTCGAACACGCCCTGGAGACGGTGCAGAACAACGTCAGGGGGGCGAACGACGCCAGCGGACCCGGAGAGCGGTAGTGGCCGCCTTGGACGATGTCGCAGTGGCTCTTGGCAAGCTGCCCGGCGGCAGTGATCTCGCCGATCTCAGGGAAAAGGTGAGTGGCGCCCCGGCGGTGATCCGCACGGTCATGACCCGCTGGCGGGGGACGGCGAACGGGGCGAACGAGCTCATGGGCAATCTGAAGACCACGGTGCTCGACGTGGACCACGCCTGGCAGGGTGCCTCCGCGGATGCCTTCTGTGCCTACATGCAGATGTACGACAAGGCCGGCGACGGATTCCACGACGCACTGAACAACTGCGCGGCCTCCATCGGAGAGGTCGCCACGAAACTGACGGACGCGAGCTCGAAGGTCAACGGCATCTGCGCCACCCTCCTCAACCAGGTGGAGACCCACCGTAGGAACAACCCCGACACGGAGGAGGAAGACCTCAACAAGACCTTCGGGCCATGGGTCACGACGGCCGTCTCCGACGCTCGCGAGGCTGTCAAACCCGCCGAGGAAGCCGTGGGCAAGGCCCTGACCACCCTGCAGACACACGCGAAGGACAAGCTTGCCCACTTCGCTCTCATCAGGTCACCGGGCAGTGACTCCTCCATACCCACCTCCGGCTGGCAACGGACCCCCGGCTATCGGCCGCAGATCGAAGGCGGCGGTCCCGACGGTTCCGGCGGCAACGGCTCGGGCGGGTACGGCGGCGCGCCCTCGGGCGGCGGGGTCCCCGCGCCGAAGGAGGAGGTCGTGGAGTGGATCAAGGAGGCGCTCACCATCCTGCGGGACCACGGCGTGGCCGTGAACCCGGACGACCCGGCGACCATCGACAAGATCTGGACGGTCATCTTCCACGAGTCGGGCGGCAACCCACAGGCGATCAACAACTGGGACTCCAACGCCGCCGCAGGCATCCCGTCCAAGGGACTCATGCAGACGATCGACCCCACGTTCCAGGCGCACAAGCAACCCGGCTACAACGACATCTGGAACCCGGTGCACAACATCATGGCCGGTGTCCGCTACACCATCAGCCGCTACGGCTCCCTGGACGGTCACCCCGGCATCGCCTCCCTCAGCGATGGCGGCGGCTACAAACCGTACTGACCCCTCACCGAACATGAGCGGCCCTCCGGCCACCGGCGGCACGGCGAAGATCGGCGTGCCCCTTAGGGTGAGGGAATGAGACTCACGAAATTCGGGCACGCGTGTGTTCGCCTGGAGAAGAACGGTTCCACGCTCGTGATCGACCCGGGCTCCTTCAGTGAGGAGTCCGCGCTCGACGGGGCCCAGACCGTGCTCATCACCCACGAGCACTTCGACCATGTGGACGCCGACCGGCTGCGCCGGGCGGCCGAGGCCAACCCCTCCCTGGAGATCTGGACCAACGAGGGCGTGGCCGCCACGCTGACCGACGTCCCCGCGAAGACCCAGGTGGTACGGCACGGCGACGCGTTCGACACGGCCGGCTTCGGGGTGCGGGTGGTCGGCGAGTGGCATGCCCCCAACCACCCGGACCAGCCGATCGTGCGCAATGTCGGCTTCCTGGTGGACGAGGAGGTCTTCTATCCTGGCGACGCGTTCACCCCGCCGGGCGTCGAGGTGCCCACGCTCCTGGTGCCGACCAACGCGCCATGGATGAAGCTGGCGGAGATGGTGGAGTACCTGCGCCTGGTCCGCCCGGCCCGCGCCTTCTCCACCCACGACGGCCTGCTCAACGACATCGGGCTCGGCCTGGTCGACAGGTGGCTGGAGATGGAGTCGGAGAGGCAGAAGGCCGAGATGCGCCGCCTCAAGCCCGGCGAGTCGGTCACCCTGCCCTGACCGGAGCCCTGACCTGGGCCGACCTCATGCCCGGGTGGGGCATGTCCCGGCCTGTCGAACGCCCGCCCGTATCGGGAGGCGACCGGCACGGACGCGTTCCCGCGGCCGCGGGACGAACGCCACCGGAGCGCGGGCCGGTGCTCCGCCCCGCACTCCTGCGATCGGGTCAGGAGGCCGAGGCGATGGTGGCCGAGCCGATCACGGTGTCACCGAGGTAGAGCACCGCGGCCTGGCCCGCCGCCACCCCGGTGGCCGGGGTGTCCAGTGCGATGTGCACCTCCCCGCCGGAGAGCCGGGCACGACAGCCGTACACCTCGCCGTGCGCGCGGAGCTGGACCGTGCAGGTCAGCGGCTCGCGCGGCTCGCCGGTCGGGCCGTTCCAGACCGGGCGCTCCGCGACGATCTCCGAGACCGCCAGAGACGAGCGCGGACCGATCGTGACCGTGTTGGAGACCGGCTCGATGGACAGCACGTAGCGCGGACGGCCGTCGGGGGCCGGCCGGTCGATGCGCAGGCCCTTGCGCTGGCCGACCGTGAAGCCGTAGGCGCCCTCGTGGCCGCCCACCACCTCGCCGGACTCGTCGACGATCGGACCCGGCGCCGTGCCGAGGCGGTCGGCGAGGAAGCCCCTGGTGTCGCCGTCGGCGATGAAGCAGATGTCGTGGCTGTCGGGTTTGTCGGCCACCATGAGCCCGCGCCGCGCGGCCTCCTCGCGGACCTGGGCCTTGGTGGAGTCACCCAGCGGGAAGATCGCGTGACCGAGTTGCTCCCTGGTGAGCACGCCCAGCACGTACGACTGGTCCTTGCCCGCGTCGGGGCTGCGGCTCAGCACGCCGTCGGTGACGCGCGCGTGGTGCCCGGTGGCCACCGCGTCGAAGCCCAGCGCGAGGGCGCGGTCGAGCACCGCCTCGAACTTGATCTTCTCGTTGCAGCGCAGGCACGGGTTGGGCGTGCGGCCGGCGGCGTACTCGCTGACGAAGTCCTCGACCACGTCGCGATGGAACCGCTCAGCCATGTCCCAGACGTAGAAGGGGATGCCGATCACGTCGGCGGCCCTGCGGGCGTCTCGCGAGTCCTCGACCGTGCAGCACCCGCGGGCGCCGGTCCGATAGGACTGGGGGTTGGCGGAGAGGGCGAGGTGGACACCGGTGACGTCATGGCCCGCCTCGGCGATGCGGGCGGCCGCCACGGCGGAGTCGACGCCGCCGGACATGGCGGCAAGCACACGAAGACTCATAACCCCTTGAGCGTACCCGCGTTGGCGGGCGCCCCGTCGGGCTGGGAGAATCCGGGGTCATGCGACTGTTCGGGCGGAAGAACGAGCCCGCCGCCGACCCTGCTGACGGTATCGGCGAGTTCTGGGCGTGGTGGGCGGAGGCGAGACCGGAACTGGACGCGATGGTCGCCGCCGGCGAGGCCGAGCGGCTGGCCGAGTGGATCGGGCCCGCGGTACTGGTCGTCCACCCGTCGCTGGTGTGGGAGATCGCCCCCGGCCTCGACGCCGACCAGGCCCTCGTGGTCACCTCGGCCGGCGACCCCGAACTGCGCCCCATCGCGCACCGCTGGGCCGCCGCCGCACCGCCCGCCGACGCCCTGTGGGAGTTCCACCCGTCCCGGCGGGCCAATCCGCACGCGATGGACCTCACGCTCGACGTGGGCGGCTACGAGTTCGCGCTCGACAAGCTCGTGCTCGGCCTGCGCGCCCCGCACGGCAACCCCCGGGTCGACGTGGTCGCCTACCATCCGATCTTCACCATTCTCGACGACGAGACGCGCACCGAGGCGGCACTGCTCGCCCTCGACTGGCTGCTCGGCGAGGACGACGTGGCCCGCTGGGTGGGCGACATCTCCGCCGCGGCCTTCGAGCCGATCGACGCGGTGCCCGCCGTGCACCTGCCGAGCGTGGTCTCCGATCTGGCCTCCGGCTACCGGGACGAGCAGTGGGCGCTGCTGGAGGGTGAGACCGCCACCGGCGCCCGCCTGATCGCCACCGCCCGGTACCCGCTCCGCCCGGTCGACCACCCGCTGTTCGACCAGCACATCGCCATCACGCTGCCGTACGCGCACCGCGACGCCGAAGGGCTGCCCACCGGCCCCTCGCTGGAGGCGCTGCGCGACTTCGAGGAGCGTCTCGCCGGGCGGATCAGCAGGCTGAACGGCCAGGCCCTGCTCGCCGCGCACATGAGCGCCGAGGGGCAGCGGGTGCTGCACGTCTACGCCGACCCGGTGAGCGAGACGGCCATCCACGCCAAGGAGCTCATCGTGAGCTGGGAGGAGGGGCGGCCCCGGGTCGACGTGGTCGGCGACCCCGGCTGGATCGCCATCTCGCCCTTCCTGACCTAGTGCCCTGAGTCAGAGGTTCGCCGACAGGCCGACGGTATGAGGCGAGAGCGCCGAGGACTTCTTCGGCGGTCTTGGTCCAGGCGAAAGGCCCGGCCCTCGACGTCAGGTCCTGGACACCCTTGCGGGCAGTGACTCGCAAGAGGGTTCCAAGTCGTCTCACGTATCACTGGTGACGGATCATCCGAGCCGAGAAGCACCGGAAAGAGGAGAGACGATGCGCAGGATCGTCCGTGGAACGCTGCTGGCCACCGCGCTCGTGCTGGGACTGCCCGCCGCGGCGAGCGCGACGGCCCAGGGCGACTTCCATCTGGGGACGGTCAGCTCCGGCTCCGGGCATTCCGGGTACGCCAAGGCGCGACTGTGGGTCACCGGCTTCAACCAGAGCCACTTCACCGCGTACGGCAGGATCTACGACCGAGACCGCCACCCCGGTCACTGCGCCTGGGTTCGCGCCAGGTTCCACTACCAGAAGGGCGGGCCGTCCTGGTCGCCGGTGCGCTGGTCCTGCGCCTCCTCCGGGTACAAGGGCTACCTTTTCGAGACCAAGGGCCAGGTCAAGAGGATCGATCTCAAGGTCTGTGTCTACCAGCCGAAGCGGAACACGCTCTCGCACTGTCGGGTCGAGACCACCAGGGACGAGGACCTCGCGAACTGACCCACTGAGGCGGTGCCCGGGCACCGCCTCAGTGGAGCCGCTCGAAGAGCGTCCGCCACCGGTCGGGGTGGACGAACGCCACCACCGTGCCGCGGTCCGGTCCGGCCTCGTCGAACACACCGCCGCCCCGGAGATCGACATGGAGATCGTTCGCCGCAACCCGGCCACCAGAGGATTCATCCCACTGCCGCGCCGCTGGGTCGCCGAGCGAACCCCGCGCCGGTCAGTGCTCACCGGCGCTTGGCCCGTGACCACGAAACCCTGCCCACCAGTTCCGAAGCCGTGATCCATCTCGCGGTGATCGGCAACATGACCCGCCGCTCAACTGGTGAGAACACCTCAACCTGGCGCGACACCTGAAGCCGAATCAGACGGAATCCGTAGGATCAAACACCCCTTCAAATGGGGTGCAAGTCGTACACCAGCGCTGATCCCTAGCGTTGCCGCAGGTTCGCGCGCCCGACGTTTCCGAAGGACGGGCCTGGACCGGTACGGCTCGGGCGCCCCCGGGCCCGCGGTGACGATGAGAGGAAAGTGCATGACGGACTCCAAGACGGGCCAGGACGTCGCCCTCGCGCGGATCGGCGACTGCCTGCGGGACGGATCGACGGACCTCGATCTGTCCGGACTCGACCTGGACACGCTGCCTGGCCCCCTCGGCGATCTCACACACCTCACCGCACTTGACCTGAACCACAACCAGCTGACCGCCCTGCCCGAGTCGCTGGGCAACCTCACCGGACTGACCTGGATCAACCTGAACTGGAACCGGCTGACCGCCCTCCCCGGGTCGATGAGGAACCTGACCCGTCTGGACCAGCTCGGCCTGGCCAGCAACCAGCTGACCGCCCTGCCCGAGTGGCTGGGCGACCTCACCGCCCTGACCTGGATCAACCTCGGCGCCAACCAGCTGACCGCACTACCCGAGTCGACGGGAAACCTCACCGCCCTGAGCCGGATCACTCTTTACGACAACCGGTTCACCGCCTTCCCCGGACCGCTGGAGAACCTCACCGCCCTGAGCCGCATCGAGCTGGACGGCAACGGACTGGCCGCACTGCCCGAGTGGCTGGGCGACCTCACCGCCCTGAGCCAGCTCGACCTCAGCGGCAACCAGCTGACCGCACTACCCGAGTCGACGGGAAACCTCACCGCCCTGAGCAAACTCGGACTGGGCGGCAACCAGCTGACCGCGCTACCCGAGTCGACGAGAAACCTCACCGAGCTGAGCGAACTTTACCTGAGCGGCAACGGGCTGGCCTCCCTGCCCGAGTGGCTGGGCGACCTCACCGCCCTGAGCCAGCTCGACCTCAGTGGCAACCAGCTGACCACACTGCCCGAGTCGCTGGGCGACCTCACCGCCCTGAGCAGACTCGGACTGGACGGCAACCAGCTGACCGCACTACCCGAGTCGCTGGGCAACCTCACCGCCCTGAGCAGACTCGACCTCAATGACAACAGGCTGACCGCACTGCCCGAGTCGCTGGGCGACCTCACCGCCCTGACCTGGCTCGACCTCAGCGGCAACCAGCTGACCGCACTACCCGAGTCGCTGGGCGACCTCACCGCCCTGACCTGGCTCGACCTCAATGACAACAGGCTGACCGCACTGCCCGAGTCGCTGGGAAACCTCACCAAGCTGGGCGGACTCGGGCTAGGCGGCAACGAGCTGACCACACTGCCCGAGTCGATGGCGAACCTCCCCCTCACCAAGCTCAACCTGAGCCAGAACCGATTCACCACCCTCCCCGGATGGCTAGGGGGCCACCCCGTGAGCGAAGGCGACTATATCTACTTCAACATCATTTGAGAGCCCGTGACGAGCGGCGCGGCGCGGCCATCCTGTCCCTGCCACAGCGTCCGCAGGCGGTGAAGGGGCCTCCCGCCGTACGGAACCGTTCGGAGCTGTACGGATCAGCTCAGACCCGCGCGGCGGGCGCGCTCGACGGCGAGGCCGATGATCTCGGCCAGCCGGTCCACCTCGGCCTCGGTCGAGGTGTGGCCGAGGGAGAAGCGCAGCGAGCCGCGCGCCCGGAACCCGTCGGCGCCCATCGCGAGCAGGACGTGGGAGGGCTGGGCGACCCCTGCCGAGCAGGCCGAGCCCGTCGAGCACTCCACGCCCTTGGCGTCCAGCAGCATGAGCAGCGCGTCACCCTCACAGCCGGGGAAGGAGAAGTGGGCGTTGCCCGGGAGGCGGTTCACCGGGTCGCCGTTGAGGATCACATCGGGCACCGCCTCACGGACCCGGCGGATCAGGTCGTCGCGGAGCGCGGCCAGCCGGGTCGAGGTCTCGGCCTGCCGGGCCACCGCGGTCCGCACGGCCGTGGCGAAACCGGCGATGGCGGGGGCGTCGAGCGTGCCGGAGCGGACGTCCCGCTCCTGACCGCCACCGTGCAGCACCGGCACCGGGTCGACGCCCCGGGCGAGCAGCAGCGCGCCGACGCCCATCGGGCCGCCGACCTTGTGACCGGAGAGCGTCAGCGCGTCGATCCCCGAGTCGGCGAAGACCACCGGGATCTGACCGACCGCCTGGACCGCGTCGGTGTGAAAGGGGACGCCGTACTCGCGGGCCACCTCGGTGAGCGCGTGGACGGGCTGGACGGTGCCGACCTCGTTGTTGGCCCACATGACGCTGGCCAGCGCGACGCTGCCCGGGTCTCGCTCGATGGCCTCGCGCAGGGTCTGCGGATGCACCCGGCCGAACTCGTCGACGTCGAGCAGTTCGACGGTCGCCCCCTGGTGATCGCTCAGCCAGTGCGCGGGGTCCAGGACGGCGTGGTGCTCGACGGCGCTGATCAGGATCCTGTCCGCGCCCCCGGCGCGGCGGGCCCAGTACAGGCCCTTGATGGCCAGGTTGTCGGCCTCGGTGCCGCCCGCGGTGAAGACGACCTCGCTGGGACGGACGCCGAGCGCGGCGGCGATGGTCTCCCGCGACTCCTCCACGACCTGGCGGGTACGACGGCCGGCGGCGTGCAGGGATGACGCGTTGCCGACCTGGCCCAGTTGGGCGGTCATCGCCTCGATCGCCTCGGGAAGCATCGGCGTGGTCGCCGCGTGATCGAGATAGGCGGACTTCACGGCCGCATCCCCTCCCCCACATCGCTGTCAACCTTCCAAGGGTATCCGTGCCCGCGAAGGGCCTCATCCCCGGAGTTGACCACTAAACCGTCCAGACGGTACAGTAACTGGCATGAGACGGGGTGAACTGTTGGACGCGGCAGAGGATCTGCTCTCCGACCAGGGCTCCCAGGCGCTCACCCTGGCGACCGTCGCCGAGCGCGCCGGATGCAGCAAAGGCGGCCTGCTCTACCATTTCAGCACCAAGGAAGCCCTGATCAAGGGCATGGTCGAGCGGCTGATCGAGGAGTTCGACGAGCTCATCGCCGCCCAGGGCCACGACACCTACACCAAGAACTACCTGGCGGCCACGTTCGCCGCCGTACGGAGCGGCAGGCTGCGGCGCTGGGCCGTGGTGACCGGAGCCTCCGGCAACCTCTATCTTCTGGCACCGCTGCGGGTGGCGATGGCCCGGTGGCATCGCGAGGGGCTCGACAGCGAGCCCGACCCGGAGGCGGCGCAGATCGTGCGCCTCGCCTGCGAGGGACTGTGGGACGTGGCGAGCCACGACCCCGATCTCTATGACGACGAGCACTACGAGACTCTGAAACGGCGCCTGCTGGCCATGCTGCCTTAATAGGCCCCCGACACCTTTTCCCTGGTTCCCCTGGTTCCCCTCACTCGCCCGCGCGCCTGATCGCGGGCCCGGCCAGGGAGAACCCATCACACAGATTGGTGGTCGCTTCCGCACGCGCGAAAGCGACCGTCTTTGGTGTGCCCGTTCACCGGTTTGTCAAAACATTTATTGAAGGGATTGAGCATGACCCGCGACCTGAGAACAGCTCGAACCGGGGCGGTTCTCACATTCGTGCTGGCCGGTCTGATGTGTGGATCGATGACCGTGCGCATTCCGGCGCTCTCCGACAAGCTCGGCCTGTCCGAGGCGTCGGTCGGTGTCACCCTCCTCGTATGGGGGCTGGGAGCGCTCGTCACCATGCAGTCGATGCGCGCCGTGATGGCACGCTTCGGCAGCCGGAGCATCCTCCGGGTCGCAGCCCCCCTCACCGCGACCGCCCTGGCCCTGCTGGCCGTGGCGCCGTCGTTCCCCCTGGCCGTGGTCGCGAGCGGCCTGTTCGGCATGGCGTTCGGCGCGGTGGACGTCGCGATGAACGCGCAGGGATCGGTGGTCGAGCGCGCCTACGGCCGCCCGCTGATGAACGGCATGCACGCCGGCTGGTGCGCCGGAGCGATCGGCGCCGGCCTGCTGGGCACCGCGGCGATCGCGGCAGGACTCTCGATCACCACCCACCTGGTGCTGGTCGCCCTGCTCGCGCTCCCCGCGACGGTCCTGGTCAGCCGCACCTACCTGCCCGACCCGGTGGCGGCGGCCGGCGCCGCCCCCGCCGCGCCCCGCCGCCGGATGCCTCCGATGATCTACCTGCTCGGCGTGATCGCCTTCTGCGCGTTCATGGTGGAGGGTACGGTCGCCGACTGGAACGGCCTGTACCTGCGGGACGCGCTGGGCGCTCCGGAGGCGGTGGCCGCCCTGGGTTACCCGATCTTCGAGGCGGGCATGCTGGCCGGGCGCCTGGCCGGTGACCGGGTCCGGGCCCGCTTCGGCGCCCGCGGCATGATGGCCGCCTCGGGCCTGGCCACCGCCGCGACCTTCGGCGTGGTCATCACGGCCCCCAGCGCGCCGGTCGCCCTCGCGGCCATGCTGTTCGTGGGCGTCGCCGTGGCGACGGTCTCGCCGATGGCCATGTCCCTGGCGGGCGAGGCGACCGACACCCCCGGACCCGCCATCGCCCAGACCGGTGCGATGGGCTACGCGGGACTTCTGCTGGGCCCGGTGATCATCGGTTTCCTCTCCGATCTGGCCACGCTCAGGGTGGGCCTCGGCATCGCCGTGCTGCTCGGTGTCCTGATCGCCGTGGTCGCGCGCTTCCTGCCCCGCCACCGCGCGGCGGCCGTCCCCGCCGAGACCGCCAGGCGGGAGCTCTCGATGGCGGCCTGACCCGGGAACGCGAGACGGCACCGCACATGTCGTGCGGTGCCGTCTCACGTTCGCGTCACCCCGCGGGTAAGCCGTACCCCTGCCGGATCACTTGCGCTTGGTGACCTCCTGGGTCAGCTGCGGAATCACTTCGTGCAGATCGCCCACGACGCCGAAGTCGGCGAGCTCGAAGATCGGCGCCTCGGGGTCCTTGTTGATCGCGACGATCGTCTTGGCGGTCTGCATGCCGGCCCGGTGCTGGATGGCACCGGAGATGCCCGCCGCGATGTAGAGCTGCGGCGAGACGGTCTTGCCGGTCTGGCCGACCTGGAACTGGTGCGGGTACCAGCCGGCGTCGGTGGCGGCGCGGGACGCGCCGACGGCCGCGCCGAGCGAGTCGGCCAGCTCCTCGATGATCGAGAACTTGTCGGCCGAGCCGACACCCCGGCCACCGGAGACCACGATCGCGGCCTCGGTGAGCTCCGGGCGCGCGCCCTTCTCCTGCTTGACCCGCTCCACGATCCTGGCGCTCTTGGCGGCCTCGGACACGGTGAAGGAGACCTGCTCCTCGGTCCCCGCACCCGCGGCGGCCTCGACCGGCGTCGAGTTGGGGCGTACCGCGATGATCGGGGTGCCCTTGGTCACGCGCGACCTGACGTTGACGCCGCCGCCGAAGATGGACTGGTCGGCGACCAGGCCGTCCTCGATGCCCACGACGTCGGTCAGCACACCAGAGTCGATCTTGATGGCGAGGCGGCCGGCGATCTCCTTGGCCTCGGCGGTGGCGGCCACGAGCACCACGCTCGGCGACTTCTCGGCCACGAGGTGGGCGAGCAGCTCGGCCTTGGGGGCGACGACGTAGTCGCTGACCTCGGCGGAGTCGGCCACATAGATCTTCTCCGCGCCGTACTCGGCCAGCTTGGCCGCGGCCTCGGGCGAGTAGCCGGCGCCGGTCCAGACCGCCGACGGAGCGCCAAGCTTCCTGGCGAGGGTCAGCAGCTCAAGGGTGACCTTTTTGACCTGGCCCTCGACGTGCTCGACCAGAACGAGAATCTCAGACATTTCCAGCTACCCCCGTTCTCAGACGAACTTCTTCGACGCGAGGAAGTCGGCGGCCTTCACGCCACCGTCGCCCTCGTCCTTGACCACCGTGCCCGCCGCGCGCGGCGGAGCGGCCGCGAAGTCGACGACCTCGCTCCAGGAGCCGGCCAGCCCCACCTGGGAGGCGTCGACCTCGGCCTCGGCGACGCCGAGCTTCTCGACCGGCTTCTTCTTGGCGGCCATGATGCCCTTGAAAGACGGGTAGCGCGGCTCGTTGATCTTCTCCACCACGGAGACGACGGCGGGCAGCGAGGCCTCGACCCTGTCGTAGCCGTAGTCGGTGACGCGCTGGATGGAGATGGCGCCCTTGTCGATCTGGACCTGGTTGGCGAAGGTGAGCTGCGGCACGCCGAGACGCTCGGCCAGCATGGCGGCGAGGACCCCGGTACGGGCGTCCGTCGACTCCGAACCGAGTACGACCAGGTCGAAGCTGATCTTCTTGAGAGCCTGCGCCAGGGCGTGCGAGGTGCCCAGCGCGTCCGAGCCGTGCAACGCGTCGTCCACCAGGTGGACGGCCTTGTCCGCCCCCATGGCCAGGGCCTTGCGGATGGTGTCGCTCGCCTTGTCGGGACCCATGGTGAGAACGGTCACCTCACCGCCATGAGCCTCCTTCAGACGTAGCGCCTCCTCGACCGCGTATTCGCACAGCTCGTTGATGACGCCGTCGGCGGCGTCGCGATCGAGCGTCTTGTCATCGGACCTCAGCTTGCGCTCGGTCGCCGTGTCGGGGACCTGCTTCACGCAGACGACGATGTTCATGGCTGGTGGCCGACCTCCCGTGGTCGCTTACGCCACCGCGTCACTGCGGTTGGCGCCGGATACTCGGTGCGTACACGCGGGGCACGTGCACACTGTGCCAAGACTGCCAGGTGCCCGAGAGCGCCGTGGCAGCGGGTGGCCCGGTTGGGACACGCCCGTCCCTACCCCGAGCCTATGTTACTTATCAGTAGCTTGGCCGCAAACCGCCAGGCAGGACGGCCGGCGACCGGGACCTCGGAGCCCCCAGGGACCCCCGGACCACCATACCGAACTATATTCCGGTGCCTGCTCGCGGGCCCCTTACTCCGGAAACGTACCCCGGGAATTGGCCTGACTAGCTTCGTGCGCTCAGCTGGCCACCAGGATCCCGACCAGGACGAAGACGACGGTGCCCAGCGCGAGCGCCAGGGTGATCGTGCTGAAGAACGCGCTGAGGGCCGCCCACAGCGCGACGGCCCCGGCTCCCGCGGACAGGTCGAGGATCGTGCGTCCGCGGTCCCCGCGGGCGAACAGGGCGATGCCCGCGTCGACGAGCATCGCCGAGCCGTACCCGGTCAGCAGCAGCAGCGCCACCTCGGGCAGCGGTTCCCTGGCGGTCGCGGCCATCAGCGAGACGAGCAGGCCGGTGCCGACGACCCAGCGGCGGTGCAGCACGACTCTGCGACGCTCGCGGGCCTCCTCCGGTGTGGGCCTGCCCTTCTGCGGGCGGGGGCGGTCGCCCGGCCGCCACTCCCGGGTGGTGAGGCCGTGCATCCCGTTCTCCACCACCGCACGGGGCCGTGGCGGACCCACCACCGGGGCCGCACCCAGCCGGGCCGGCAGCGCGCCCGCGTCAGGCCGGGCCGCGGGGTCGCGCAGCAGGCACTCCCGCAGCAGCGGCTCCAGCCACCCGGGAACACCTTCGAGGTCGGGAGGGTGGTGGACGACGCGGTAGCCGATCGCCGACGCCGGGCCCGTGCCGTAGGGGTGCCGCGCCGTGGACGCGTACGCCAGCGTCGCCCCGAAGGCGAAGACGTCGGCCTCGGCACCGGATCCGGTGCCCTCCAGCACCTCGGGCGCCAGGTAGCCGGGCGTGCCGAGCACCGCTCCCGAGGCGGTGACCGAGGGCGAGTCGAGCGCGCAGGCGATGCCGAAGTCGATGACGACCGGCTCGCCGTCGCTCAGGATCACGTTCGCGGGTTTGAGGTCGCGGTGCACCACCCCCGCGGCGTGCACGGCCGCCACGGCCTCGGCCAGGCCGCGCGCCAGCCGTACGAGATCGTCGCCCGCGACCGGCCCGTCCGCGCCGACCACCTCGCTGAGCGGGCGACCCTGCACGTAGCGGGTGACCAGGTAGGGGCGCGCCCCGTCAAGGGAGGCGTCCAGGACCTCGGCGACGTGCGGGCCCCGGACCAGCCGCATGGTCTCCACCTCGCGGGCCAGCCTGGTCAGCGCCGTCGCGTCGGCCGCGACGTGGGGATGCAGGATCTTGACCGCCACCGTACGCCCCTCAGGGTCCAGAGCCAGGTGGACCTCGCCGAAACCTCCGGCCCCCAGTCTCGACAGCAGGCGGTAGGGGCCAAGACGTTCACCGTCCGGTGCGACCATGCGACTCCTTCCGGTGGATCTCCTCCATCGTGCCGCAGAGAGGGCGATCCCGCATCGGCTGGATGTCAGGAAACCCCCATCAATGGACGCGGGATACAAACCAGAGGTTTCCCATCGACCACATCCGGTAACCGGGCTTGGGACCGGCTTGGTATCGATCTTCAGGAATCGCCCAGGAGGCCGGGGCCGGCCTCGCCCCGGAGAACGCCGGTGCCCGGGGGTCTCACCCGGCGGGACCGGCCGTCGCGTACGACCTCGACCGGCCCGCCCGCGCCGGCGGGATCGTCACTTCCAGAACGTCAGGAACCCGAGGCCGAGGCTTGTCATCAGGTCGTCGAGGAGGCCGCCGACGAGATCGAGCGCGCCCATCGCGCCCTCGTTCGCCGACTGCCGCCACTGCGCCGTGAGATTGTCGACGACATCGGTCGGCTGCTGCCACGGGGAGAAGGAGGGAACCACGCTCAGCGCGGCCATCACCGCGAAGAACGCCAGCGTGCCCAGGACGATCGTGGTCACCATGCCCGCGCCGGGGCTCCGGATGATCCCGCTCAGCGCGCGGGCGACGGCCTTGCGCGGCTTGCCGCCGCCGGGCAGGACGAACAGCCCGGCCGCGAAGGCGCCGGCCGCGTAGGCGGCCGCGTGGTTCTTGTTCATGTCGCCCGCGTAGACCAGGACCCCCCACACGCACATGCCGAACATGGCGGAGAGCAGCGAGGTGACCAGCGTCGCGAAGGTGGCCCTGATCAACGCCCACGGGGTGCCGAGCAGCGCGAGCAGCGGGTCGGTGGCGCTGCTGCCCCTGATGGAGCGGCGCTGGACCAGGTCCCCGAACAGGTACTCCCCCACCCGCAGGCAGAGCGCGGCGGCCAGCGCGAACACGCTCACCACCACCGGCAGCATGCAGGCCACCGCCACCAGGATCGTCAGCAACAGGAACGCGGCCAGCGGGTGGCTGGCGCGGTAGCGCTCCTGCGGCGGGGTCCTGGGCGCGGGTGCGGGCCGCTCCTGCGGCGGGGTGTGCGGCCGCGCCTGGACCGGCGGCGGATAGTGCCTCGACGGGCCGGTCGGCGGCGGCGCCGGGTATCCGGCCACCCGCTGGTCGGGGTAGGGCGGCGGTGCCGCCCCCCTGGCCTGTGCCGAGGGCGTCGCGGGGACGTAGGGCGGCGGCTGGGGGGCCGGGACGTACGGCGGCGGGGCGGTCCCCGCGCCGGACGCCTGGCCGGACGCCTGCCTCGGCCTGCGCTCGCGCCGCTCCGGCTTGGCGTACTCGACCGGCGGGAGCAGGTCGGCGTAGCCGTCGTCCTGCGGCAGGACGCGGGTGCCGTTCGGCGGGGGCGGCGGGGGCGGCGGACTCTGGCCGTCCAGAATCCTGGTGCCGTCGGTGTTGAGGACCTTCGTCCCGCCGTCGAGGACGGCGGTGGGCGGCGTCTCGTGGAAGGTCGTCACCGTCGGGTCGAGGGCGCGGGCCATCCGGTGCAGCTCCGTCGCGGACGGCCGGGCGGCGGGGTCGACGGCCAGTGCCCGCTTGAGCCAGCCTCGCAGCCAGACAGGGGCCTTGTCGACGTTCGCCCGGCCCTCCATGATGTTGAAGCAGACGACTTCGAAGCTGCCCGTGCCGAACGGCGGCTGACCGGTCGCGCCGAAGAAGACCGTCGAGGCCAGCGCGTGCACGTCGGCCGCCTGGGTGATCTCGGAGTCACGGATGATCTCCGGGGCGAGGTAGCCGGGGGTGCCGACGAACATGCCGGTCTGGGTCAGCCTGGTCGCGTTGACCAGGTGCGCGATGCCGAAGTCGATGACCAGCGGGTCACCGTTGACGATCATCACGTTGGACGGCTTGAAGTCGCGGTGGATGACATCGGCGGCGTGGATGGCCACCAGTGCCGCGCACATGCCCTGCGCCAGCCGGATGACCTGGTCCGCGGGGAGCGGGCCGTCCTGCAGGACGGTCTCCTCCAGCGTGCGCCCGGGGGCGAACCGGGTCACGATGTAGGGCTGCCTGGCCGTCAGTTCGGCGTCGAGCACCTCGGCGACGTGCGGGCTGCGCACCCGCCGCATGGTCTCCACCTCGCGGGTGAGCCGGTCGCGGGCCTTGAGGTCGGCCGCCACGTGCGGGTGCAGGACCTTGACGGCCACCTCGCGCCCGTCCTCGTCGATCCCGAGGTGGACGACGCCCATGCCGCCCTCGCCGATCTTTCTGAGCAGCCGGTACGGGCCCAGCCTCTCGGGCGCCCGCGTGTCCCCCGTCATCACGCCGCCTTCTTTCGTAGGTCGCTCAGTTCGTCCACCACCGTTCCGACGTCGACCGGTGTCCACACCGCCGGCCGTGCCCTGTCTCCCACGGTGCCGATCGCCAGGAAGACCATCAGCGCCGCCACCGCGCCCAGCGCCGCGGCGGCGATCATGGCCGCGCCGCGGGACGGCAGCAGTGATGCCAGCGTACGTCGCATCTGGCGGCTGGGGCCCTCCACACCGGGTCCGGCGCAGACGGTCCAGAGCGCGACGGCCGCACCCCAGCTCAGCGTGTTGGCGATGGGCATGCTCCCGACCAGCACGGCGAGCAGGAGCGTCACCGGCAGGCCGAGGATCAGCGCGTACGGCACCAGGGCGACGGTGATGCCGATCGACTTCAGGAGCGCGGCCAGCTGGCCGAGCACCCGGAGGACGTCGCCGGCCGCCTCGCCGGCGGTCCTGCGGGCGTTCAGGGCCGGCTGGGCGATGTCGGCGGCGCGAAGCAGGATCGCCACCGGGATGGCCACCGCGGCGACGATCAGCGGGGCGATGACCGCCGCGATCGTCATGATGACCAGCATCAGCACGCTCACCACCCCGTACGCCCTGGAACGCTGCAACGCGTGCCCCGGCCGCTGCCCGGGGTGGAGCGGCGACGGCGCGGGGTACTGCTGGGCCTGCGTGGGGGGCTGGGGGTGCGAGTAGGGGTAGGGCGGGGGTGCGGGGGTACGGACGTGCGGGGTCTGCTGCTGATCGAACGGGGCCTGCCGCTGCGGGTAGGGCTGCGGGGTGCCCGCCTGCGGCGCCCGGCCCTGCTGGCCCGGCTGCCCCTGGTAGCCACCCTGCTGGTTCTGGTGGCCCGGCTGGCCCGGCTGGCCCGGCTGGCCCGGCTGGTTGGTGTACTGACGGATGTATTCCTGCAGGTCCTGAGGGCGGACCCGCTGGGTGGGGATGTCCCCGTCGGGGACCGGCGCGGTGAAGCCCCGGTCATCGCCCCTGGCCCCCGGCTGGTCACGGACGGCGGAGACGGGCGGGGAGCCATGGACCGCGCCCGGGGTGCGGGTGGGCACGTCCTCCGGAGCGAGCATGCCGGTGGGCAGGTCGTGCGCGGACTGCTGGGCCGCCGCCTGGCGCAGTTCCTCGGGGGTCACCCGGCGGGTCGGCCACGGGTCGGCCTGCTCCTCGCCGAGCAGCGAGACGTACTCGTGGGGCTGGGCCATGGGGGTGGGCGGCCAGGGAGTGGGCGGGACCGCCGGGCGGGACGCCACCGGGGTCGGCACGTCGCCGGGGTCGCCGCGGAACCCGGGATCACCGCGGAGACCCGGGTCAGGGGCGGCGCGAAAGCCGGGAGCGGGGGCGTCGAACTCCGCGACCGTGGTGATCTCGTCCGGCACCCGGGGCCGGCCGGTGTCCGGCAGCAGACGCCCCACCTGCGCCGCCAGCTCGGCGGCCGAGGGTCGCCTGGCCGGGTCGCGCTGAAGCGCGGCCCGCAGCACCGGCTGGAGCTCACGCGGGACGGCCTCGACGTTCGCCTTGCCCGCGGTGATGTTGTAGAAGATCATCTCCAGCGTGCCCTTGCCGAAGGGCGGCTGGCCGGTGGCGGCGAAGACCAGGGTGCCCGCCCAGGCGTGCACGTCGACCTCGGGGCCGGCCTCGTGTCCCTCGATGATCTCGGGGGCGAGGTAACCGGGCGTGCCGATGAACATGCCGGTCTGGGTGAGCCTGGTCGCGTCGACGGCCTGGGCGATGCCGAAGTCGATGAGGACCGGCTGGCCGTCCAGGATGAGGACGTTGCCGGGCTTGAGGTCGCGGTGGATCACGCCGACCGAGTGCACGGCGGCCAGCGCCGACGCCACACCGTGCGCGACCCGCAGCAGCGCGGGCAGCTCCATGGGGCCGTCCTGCTTGACCACCTCGTCCAGCGGCCGACCGGCGACGTACCGCGTCACGATGTAGGGGCGGTGGCCGGTCACGTCGGCGTCGATGACCTCGGCGATGTGCTCGCTGCGCACCCGCCGCATCGTCTCGACCTCACGCGAAAGGCGGCGACGGGCGACGTCGTCGCCCGCCACCTCGGCGCGGAGCACCTTCACCGCGACCTGTCGGCCCTGTGGGTCGACCGCGAGGTGAACCACCCCCATACCGCCCTCACCGAGCCGCCGCAGCAGCCGGTAAGGGCCCAATCGGTCGTCCTGATTCATGGCATGAAGCACCATATCGGCTTAGACCCCGCCCATGAGATGAACCATCGGGCCACATTTTCCGACTGAATAACGTTCACAGAACCCCGACGGTTTCCCGATTCCCGCTCTCACTTAATCTCATTTTCGCTTCAGTTCGCCAGACGGAGAACCTGCGCCGTTTTCAACCCTGCCAGCAGGGAGCCCGGCACCGCCAGCTTGGAGCGGCGGACCCCGCTGCCGATCACGACCTCCGGATGGGCCGCCACCGCCTCGTCGACGAGCACCGGCCAGTCCTCGGGCAGTCCGAGCGGGGTGATCCCGCCGTACTCCATGCCGGTCAGCGTGACCGCGTCGTCCATCGGCGCGAACGAGATCTTCCGCGCGTCCAGGTGACGCCGGACCACGCCGTTGACGTCGGCCCTCGTGGTGGCGAGCACCATGCACGCCGCGTAGCGGACCTCCCCCGCGCGCCTGGCCGCCACGATCACGCAGTTGGCCGA
This sequence comes from Streptosporangium sp. NPDC049248, assembly GCF_040678965.1. NCBI lineage: Bacteria > Bacillati > Actinomycetota > Actinomycetes > Streptosporangiales > Streptosporangiaceae > Streptosporangium > Streptosporangium sp. NPDC049248. Next base: position 50,495 of record NZ_JBFAQY010000036.1, on the reverse strand, counting down.
CTCGCCCAGGCCCACGCCGTAGCGCTCGCAGAAGGCCGCCGTGTCGGCCAGTTCCGGGTCGATCTCGGCGACCTCGATCTCGCCGAGGCCCCCGTCGGGCCCGCCGACCGCCCGCGCCACCGGCTCGGCCAGCAGGTCCGGCCGCTCGGCGGCACTCGTCCAGTCAAGTGTTCCGATCGCCATCGCCGTCTCATCTCCCTTGGTTTTCCTTCGCACCGAAGACCTTACGGCCGCGCCGGAGAACTCAGGAGGTCGCGCTCAGCACCCGGCGGTGCAGCTCGGTGACCGTCCTCCTCGCCGACTCCATCGCGCCGGCCTGCCAGGCGATCAGCTGGGTGAGCCAGTCCCCGGCGAAGTAGACCCGCCCCGCCGGGCGCTGGAGGAGGGCGAAAGCACCCTCGTGGGAGGGCCAGCCCACCCAGCCTCCCTCGATGTACGGCGTGCGCCGCCAGGCGATCGAGACGCTGGAACGCAGCTCGGAGCGGTACTTCTCACCGTGGATCTTCTTGCCCTGGGTGAGCGCCCGCTTTCGACGATCACTGTGGGAGAGCGCGCCGTAGAGGTCGGCGTTCGGTCCGACGTTGTAGTAGCCGACCAGCAGGCCACCGCGGGAGTGGTAGCCGTGGGAGGGGTACCAGATGTGGGTGATGTCCAGGTCGGTCTCGGTGACACCGCCGTAGATGCGGTCGTCGATCTCCCACCAGCGTCTGCCGTACTCCAGACCGATCTTGCCCGCGGAGACCGGGACGGGCGTGCGGAGCGCGGCGGTGACCGGGGTGCCGAGGTTGTGCGGCAGGCGCGCGAGCAGGTGGGGCGGCAGGGTCGCGATGCAGTAGTCGGCGCGGACCGTGCCGCCCCGGTGGGTCACCTCCACCCCGTCGGGCAGGTTCCTTATCCCGGTGACCGGGGTGCCCGTCCTGATCCGGTCTCGGCCGACCGCGTCGGCGAGCGCGCCGGCGATCGTGTCCATGCCGCCCACCGGCTGGAACATCGGCATCGCCTGGTCGTAGCCGAAGTCCATGGTGACGGCCCTGCCGGTGCCCGCGGCGAGCACGTCCCGCAGCGAGGGCGTCGCCCCCAGGGGAACGCCCCGGTCCACTCCCGGATAGGTCTCGAAGCCCCGCCGTTCCGAGCCTCGGTAGGTGAGGTCGGAACCCAGGTCGCCGAAGCGCCGCAGGAACTCCGCCAGCCGCTCGCGGTCGTCGGCGGTGAGCCTGCGGTTCAGCGCGCCGGCGTTGCTCGCCTTGGCCAGCAGCTCCGCGACGTAGCCGTACAGGTCCGCGCGGGCGGTACGCGCCCGGACCGGGGCGGTCATGTTCTCGTTGTAGACGTACGCCGAGGCGTTGTTGTTGACGAACGTCTCGATGGGGACGCCCAGCTCGCGGCAGTAGTCCATGGTGACCATCCACGGCGCGATCCGCCCGGCCCCCGCGTTGAAGTAGGTGCCCTCCTCGAACGCGGCGGTCTGCGGCTCGCCGCCCAGTTCGTCCAGCCGGTCGCCCGTGCGCAGCGTGATGGTCCTGCCGCCCACCCGGCCGGACGCCTCCAGGACCGTGCAGTCGTATCCGGCCTTGCCCAGCTCGTAGGCACAGGTCAGCCCGGCGATACTGGCACCGAGGACGACCACCTTGGCCGCCGCCTTCCCGCTGAGGGAGAAGTCGGAGGGCTGCGGGGGGGTGAAGTCCTTCTCCTGGGACTCCGGGGCGAGGCCGAGCGCGCCCATGGCCGCGAACATGGCTCCGGCACCCCCGGCCGCGCCCACCCCGACCAGCAGTGCCCTGCGCGTCAGTCCTCCGCCTCTGCCGGGGGCGGCCTGGGCGGCGGGCTCCGTCTCGTCACTCATCGAAGGTCTTCAAGGACATCGGGCACCGCCGGGGGTCGGCTCGAAGGGGACATGGAAGGAGGATCAGCCGTAGATGCCGCTGCCGCAGGCGACCTGGCCGCCGATCATGGCGAAGACTCCCAGCAGGGCCATGATCTGGGAGAAGTCGTCCGTGGTGAACTCGGTGTGCCGGGGGCCCACCGCCCGCACACCGGGAATGAGCGCGCATCCGGCCGCGATGGCCGTGGAGTTCCACTCGACGCCGAGGGTGAACGGCGGCTCGGGGGCGCAGAGGCGGAAGTCGGCCACCCGGTCGAGCGCGCGGGCGGTGGCCTCGCGGATGCGGGCCTGGGCGACGGCGGGCGGCAGGAGTTCGGCGGCGAACCTGTCGATCCCCTTCTTGACCGCGACGGTCTCCACGTCACCGAGCAGTTCCCTGGCCTCCTCGCAGACCGCCTCGTCCCCGGTCACCAGGACCACCGGCACGCCGAGCGTCCCGGCGAAGGAGGCGACGAGGCGGGTCTCGCCGCAGACCTCGCCGTTGAGGTGGACGTTCTGGATCTCCCTGCCCATCCAGGTGTGGTTGAGGACGCCGTGCTGGACACCGGCCCGCGCGTGGTAGCCGACGAAGCAGGCCGCCCGGTGGCTCGCGTCGAGTCCCTGCCCCATCCGCAGCGGCTTGCCGGGACCGCGGAGCAGGGTCGCCCGCTCGTCGAGCAGGTCGATCCTGAGGTTCTTGGTCGAACCGTGCGCGTCGTTGACGCGTACCGCGGTGGCGCCCGCGTCGAACGCCCCCTCGATGACCGCGTTGGCGTCGCCGGTCATCAGCTCGCAGCCGCGCTCGTAGCCCCGCCCCCCGGCCTGCATCTCCTCGGGGTCGGTCAGGCCGGTGACACCCTCCATGTCGACCGAGACGTACACCTTCACGCCGTCCCCCACGTCTCGACGCGCCGCGCCTCGTCCTCGGTCATGAAACCGATCTCCCCATCCATGAAGTCGTGAACCTGCTTGCGCCACGCTTCGGGAATCTCCGCGATCGCCGGCCGGTAGCAGCGGTCCAGCCAGGCGGTGGAGGACTCGGTCGCGCGCAGGTACCCGGCCGCCGCGCCGAAGACGGTGTCCTCGATGCCGGGCACCCTGGCGCAGCCGTACTCGATCATCTCCTGGCCGCCGTACGGCGGCGGCTGCTGCCACCTGCGGGCGACCGGGCGGCCCGCGGTGATCGTGGTGCGGAGCGGGCGACGCTCGACGGCGGCCTGGATGAGCTCCTTGTACAGGCACTTGCCGCAGGTCCCGCAGGGGCCGTTCACCCCGCGCAGGCACCAGCGGACCTGCTCACGCAGTTCGGAACCGAGGGCGAGCCGCATCGTGACGGCCTCGCTCACCCCGCCCACCGGGAGCACGATGTGCAGACCGGCCGCGGCGAACGCCCGCCCCCAGGCGCCGTGCGGCGCCCACATCGGGTTGTCGGGTGTGTAGCGGAGCAGGTAGCGGTCGCCTCCCAGCCAGCGCGAGCCCAGCTCGTAGCCGAAGGCCAGGCCCCCCAGGTCGAGCTCGTCCGCCAGCAGCAGCGCGCCGGCGGCGACCGCGTGGTGCTCGGGGTAACCGGGGCGCGGCTCGGCGAGCGTGAACTCCAGGTCGGAGCGGACGACGGTCAGCTCGCGCCCGGTCCTGGCGGCCAGCGCGGCCAGCACGTCGGAGCGGTAGTGGGTCCACCGGTTGGGCACCCGCGGGTGGGAGACCCGCTGGAAGTGCACGAAGGGCGCGTCGGGCAGCATCGCGGCCACCGCGACCGAGTCCGCCCCGCCGCTGTAGGAGATCGCCAGCCTGTCACCCGACCGCGCCCGTCCCCCTTCGGGGCCGGCCTCGATCCCCCAGCCGTCGCCGATCGCCCCCGCGAGCTCCGGTGAGATCGGCCGGTCGAAGGTGACGCGGCGCCGGGTCCACGGCGCGACCACGGTCCACGCGGCGAGGGCGAGCAGGTCGGGGTGGATGTCACGCGGGGCTCGCGGCAGCTCGACCCGGAACGAGTTCGTGGCCAGCTTCAGCGGCTGGCCGTCGGCGCAGCGGCCGGTGACGTCGTCCTCGGAGTCCAGCCGGAACGACAGGTGCCAGGTGCCGTCGTCCGCGCTCCAGGTCACTCTCACGCGGTGCCCCCGGCGGTCCTGTCCGGAATGCTCCCGCGCTCCCCGGAACCCGCGGCGCGGTCCACGGCCTGCCAGAGCAGCACCTCGTTCTGCAGGACCCCGTCCAGCGCGACCGCGGTCTCCTGGGCCAGCCGGTGGGCGTCGTCCCAGCGTCCGGCCCGCGCGGGGTCGAGAGCGACCCCGGCCACCCGCGCGCGGAGCTCGACGACCTCCGCGCGCAGCGAGGTGACCTCCCTGGCCAGCGTCTGGACCTCCCAGAGCGCGTCCTTGACGTCCTGCCGGTGATCCGCCCTGGAGATGTACCGGGAATCGAACCAGCCGAGGACCGCCCGCCGCAGCGGAGCGGGCACCAGCGCACGCTTCACCAACCGCACCATAATCCGGCACGATACCGGCAATTTTTCATCACCCATCACCGATCCCGGCAAGCCGGATGAGTGCCTCAGCGGCCGGTGAACTCGGCCTTCGACCTCTCGGAGAAGGCGCGCATGCCGATCCCGGCGTCGGCGGTGGCGAACATGCCGGAGAACTGCAGGCGCTCGATCTCCAGGCCGGTGTCCAGGTCGGTCTCCAGGCCGTGGTCGACCGCCTGCTTGGCGGCGCGCAGCGCCAGGGCCGGCCCCCCGGCGAACTGGGCCGCGTACGCGAGGGCCTCGGTGTGAACGTCGTCGTCGGGGACCACCCGGTCCACCAGGCCGATGGCCAGCGCCTCGTCGGCGGCCACATGGCGTCCGGTGAAGATGAGGTCCTTGGCCTTGGCCGGGCCGATGAGCCTGGGCAGCCGCTGGGTGCCCCCCGCGCCGGGGATGATGCCGAGCAGGACCTCGGGCTGGCCCAGCTTGGCCGACTCTCCCGCGATCCTGATGTCGGCGCACAGGGCCAGCTCGCAGCCGCCACCGAGCGCGTAGCCGGTCACGGCCGCGACGACGGGCTTACCGATTCTCGCGACGGCGGTGAAGCAGTCCTGCAGGGTCCGCGAGTGGACCGCCATGTCCGCGTACGACATGTCGGCCATCTCCTTGATGTCGGCCCCGGCCGCGAAGACCCGTCCCCCGTAGAGGACCACGGCGCTCACGTCCCCGTCGGCGTCCACCTGCCGGGCGCACTCGGCGATCTCCAGCTGGACCTGCCGGTTGAGCGCGTTCATCTTCGGCCGGTCGAGCCTGATCGTCGCGACCCCGTCGGCCTTCTCCACCCGCACGAACTCACCCATGGACGTCCCTCCGTCAAGATTCACAACGCGACCGGTCCGGTGCCGGTCGCGCCGTGATCCAACATAGAGCGCCGCTCAGTTGACGGGCATGGCCAGGTCCCTGCTCCCCGCCGCGCTCCCCGCCGCACTCGCCGCGACGCGCTCTTCCGCCCGCCTCGACGGCCCGGCGATCACCCTGCGGTAGATCGCCTCGTACGCGCGGGCCATCGTCTCCAGCCCGAAGAAACGCTCCGCCCGGGAGCGGCAGGCGTGCGGGTCGAGCACGTCGGCCGCCTCGATGGCGGCGGAGAGCTCCGCGGGGGTGCCGCGGATGAATCCGGTGACCCCGTCCACGACCACCTCGGGCACCGCGCCCCTGCCCAGGGCGACCACGGGCGTGCCGCAGGCCATGGCCTCGATCATCACCATCCCGAACGGCTCCTCCCAGACGACCGGGAAGACCAGACATCTGGCCGCGGCCAGCAGTTCGCGTTTGCGGGCGGTGTCGGCCTCGCCGACGTATTCGGCGTCGGGACCCAGGCGTGGCCCGACGTGGGCGTCGAAGTAGTCGTGCTCGGTCTTCTCTGTGAGCTTGCCGGCCAGCAGGATGCGCCGCCCGGCCGCGCGAGCGGCGTCGATGGCCAGGTGGGCGCCCTTGTCCTCGCTGAACCTGCCCAGCCAGAGCGTCCAGTCCTCCTTGCGTTCCCTGAAGGGGAACGCCTCGACGTCGACGGCGTTGTGGACGACCCCCGCCCAGTTCAGGTCGGGGGCGATGCGCCGCTGGGCCTCGGAGATGGCGACCATGGACATGCCCGCGCCGAGCACCCGGTAGTACTCGCCGTACTCGCCCCCCACCTCGCCGTGGCAGGTGATCACGGTCGGCGCGGCCTGCGCGGGCGCGGTCAGCGGGCCGGCCAGGGAGTGGTCGTGGATCACGTCCACGACGAGCTTCGAGCTCATCGCGTACGCCCTGGCGGCGTGCAGGACCTCGGGCAGCGCCTCGCCGATCCGCTCGGACGGCGCCCGCCCGTAGGTGGCCAGGAAACGCGCCGGCGTCCCGGCCGTGCCCGCCCCGATCATCGTGACGTCGTGCCCGCGCCGGGTCAGCCCGGCGACGAGGCCCGCCACCATCGACTCGATGCCCCCGTAGCCGCTGGGCGGTACGTCGTACCAGGGCGGCGCGACCATCAGGATGCGCATGCCGTTGGACCACCCCGGGACAGCTCTGGAAGAAACCATGGCGACCTCACCTGGAGAGAGACGAAGGAAACGGTCAGTGCACCTGCCTCAGGGCGGCGGTCAGCGGCCTGCGCGGCGCGTTGATCAGGGTGATCCCGTCCGGCAGCCCGCTGATGGTGGCCCCGGACGCGCCGACGTCGATCGTGACCCTGGCTCCCGCGAGCGGCAGTCCCTGGATCCGCAGGCCCTCCAGCCCGACGGGATCCAGCCACACCCGCCCGTAGGGAACCCACGGCTCGAAGCGCAGCAGACTCCTGACCAGCTGGATGGGGCTCGCCGCGGCCCACGCCTGCGGGGAGCAGGAGGTGGGGTACGGCACGGGCCAGGTGAACTCGGCCCGGTCGAACCCGCAGAACAGCTCGGGCAGCCGCCAGCCGAACGCCTCGGCCGCGTCCAGCAGGCCGTAGGCGATCCGCTGCGCGTCCCGGGTGAAGCCGTAGCGCATCAGCCCGGACGCGATCAGGGCGTTGTCGTGCGGCCAGACCGAGCCGTTGTGGTAGCTCATCGGGTTGTAGGCGCCCATGGTGGAGGCGAGGGTCCGCACCCCGTACCCGGTGAACATCTCCGGCGAGAGCAGCCGCTCGGCGACCTGTGCCGCCCGGTCCTCGTCGACGATGCCGGCCCACAGGCAGTGCCCCATGTTCGAGGCGAGACTGTCGATGGCGCGCCCGGCGCCGTCGAGACCGACGGCGTAGTAGCCCCGGTCCGGCAGCCAGAAGCGCTCGTTGAAGGCGTCCCTGATCCGGCTCGCGCGGGCCGCCCACTGTTCCTCCAGAGCCGTGTCGCCGACCTCGTGGGCGAAGTGGGCGCGGGCGATGTAGGCGGCGTAGACGTAGCCCTGGACCTCCGCCAGGGCGATGGGCGGGCGGGCCAGGGTGCCGTCGGCGAAGTTGATGCCGTCAAAGGAGTCCTTCCATCCCTGGTTGACCAGTCCGTGGTCGGTCTTGCGCCGGTAGGACAGGAACGGGTCGGCGCACCTGTTGATCCAGTCGAGGGCGGCGTCGGCGTGCGGCATGAGTTCCTCGACGGCCTCCCTGTGCATGCCCCACCGGCGCAGCTCGCCCAGGACCATCACGAACAGCGGGGTCGAGTCCACCGAGCCGTAGTAGGCGCGGCCGGCCTGCGGCGAGGCGCCGACCTGGGTCCCGAAGCGGAGCTCGTGCAGGATCTTGCCCGGCTCCTCCTCGGTGAGCGGGTCGTCGACGGTGCCCTGGAGCCTGGCCAGGCGGCGCAGGGTGCCCAGCGCCAGGCACTGGTCCATCTGCAGCGCCATCCACGAGGTCAGCAGCGAGTCGCGGCCGAACAGGGTCATGAACCACGGCGCGCCCGCGGCGATGGTCGGCGGCTCGTCCGGCCTGTCGGACTCGAAGAGCCGGAGCGCGCCGAGATCCTCCTTGGAGCGTTCCAGCGCCTTCGACAGGAGGCGGTCGGAGGTGACGACGACCGGGCTGAGGCGCTCCCAGTCGGCCCGGCGCCTGGCGGGCTCCGCGTTCTCCAGGGGACAGCGCGTGGAGAACCAGGCCGGTGACTCCTCGCCCTCCAGGATCGGGTTGACCTGCAGGCTGACGGTCCACTCACCCCGGGCGGGCACCACGACCCTGAAGATGAGCATGCCCGGCACGGCGAACGGCGACGGTTCGGCCACCACCCTGGTGCCGCGCGAGCGGCAGGTGGAGATGATCAGCAACCCCGACCTGTCAGCGGTCATCTCCACGTCGGCCACGTGCCTGACCCGGCCCGCCTTCACCTCGAACAGGTCCGCCACATCGGAGGCCACGTGGATGTCGACGACGCATCCGGCGGGCTCGTCGGCCAGGTTGCGCAGGGTCACGTCCTCGCGGAGGCCGCCGCCGACGTAGCGGTCCCTGATCACGAGCAGGCTGCTCTCGGCCCGACCCGGACGAGGGCCGGTCCTGCCGAGGAACGTCGCGTGGTACGGCTCGGCCGGCAGCACCCTGAGAGGCTCCACCCCCGTCTCGTCCACCCTGAGCTCCCAGCGCGAGAGCAGCCGGGTGTCGGCGTGGTAGACGCCCTGCGCCCCGCCGGGCCGGATGTCGCCGTTGCGCGCGCACACGCAGAAGGAGCCACCCTCGACCAGGGTGACCGTGGTGTCGCCCAGCGGGCCCGGCTGGCCCTCGAACGTCCATGCGTTCAATGCTCACTCCAGCCTGTGCGATATGTCGGCTATCAAGCCATTCCCGAATAAAAGGAGAGGGAACTAGACAAAAGGGGTCCATTGTCACGTTTTGCCCGATAAAAGAGCTTTTGTCCGACTCTGCTTGATATTTCGCCCCCGCGCACCATCGGCCACCCACCCGCCTGTTGCGACAAAAACCGCAAAGAACCGGCTCTGTCACATCGGTTGGAGTCACAACCGGGAAGATCCTGGCACGCCGGAAGGTAAACCGATAGTAGTCATTTCATTACCTAGAGTGACTAGCGACAGGAGGATGCCGTGACAGGCATCGACCGGCGAGGATTCGCCAGGCTGGCAGGGCTGGGCGCGGTGGGGGCCATGGCCCCCGCGGTCCCGGCCGCCGTCTCGCTCACCGGCCCGGCCCCCACCGGCCCCCGGCGGGAGCCGCGTGACGGAGAGCGCTGGGACACCTGCCTGAAGGTGGCACGGGATCTGCTGCTGATCGACGAGAACGGCGCGGACCTCAAACTCGAATACCTCAGGGTGCTGATCGACAAAGGTCTGCCCAGGACCCGCAGCCCGAAGAGGATCCTGGTCGTCGGCGCCGGGATCTCCGGGCTGGTGACCGCCACGCTGCTGAAGCGGGCCGGGCACCGGGTCACCGTCATCGAGGCCAACGGCAACCGGATCGGCGGCCGGATCAAGACCTTCCGTACCGGTTTCGCCGACCGGCGGCAGTACGCCGAGGCGGGGGCGATGCGCATCCCCGACTTCCACCCGCTCACCCTCGCGCTGATCGACAAGCTCGGCATCTCCCGCCGCCTGTTCTACAACGTCGACGTGCGGCCCGGCGACGCGGCGAGCGGACCGACACCGCCGGTCGTCTACACCTCGCGCCGCGGACCGGTCTGGCGCTCCGGGCCGTCCCGCGGGGAGTTCACCGCACCGCGGCGGGCGAACCACACCTGGATCCGGGTCAACGGCATCTCGCAACGGCGCGACGAGTACGCCAGGGACCCGCGAAAGATCAACGCCTCGTTCGGGCTCAGGGACGACAGGACCGCGGGAAGGATCCTGGACGAGGCGCTGGATCCGGTCAGGGACTACTTCTCCGTCGTCCGCGGCTCCGAGCGGGTCGACAAGCCGCTGCCCGAGCTGATCGAGGGCTGGGCCCGCGTGCTGTACGACTTCGACGACCACTCCATGAACCGCTTCCTCCGGGAGCACGCCAGGTTGAGCGACGCGGCCGTCGACGCCATCGGCACCATCGAGAACCTGACCTCCCGGCTGCCGCTGTCGTTCATGCACACCTTCCTCACCCGGAGCCTGGTCAACCCGTCGGCGACCTACTGGGAGATGGCCGGAGGCAGCCGGGAGCTGCCCTACCGGCTGGAACCCGGGCTGCGCGGGAACATCCGGATGGACCGCCGGGCCGTGCGGATCCGGCACACCGCCCGGGGGGTGCGCGTGGAGACGGTCACCGAGACGGGCAGCACCGAGTCCGTCTCCCGGCCCCAGGGCAGGGGTGAGACGTTCGAGGGAGATCTCGCGATCATCACGATCCCGTTCTCCGCGCTGCGCCACGTGGAGATCACCCCGGCTCTGCCGTACCCGAAGCGGCGCGCGGTGATCGAGCTGCACTACGACTCCGCGACCAAGGTGCTGCTGGAGTTCCGCAGGCGCTGGTGGGAGTTCGACGAGCGAGACTGGAAGCGCGAGCTGGGCCCCCGCTACCGCCCTGGGCCCGCGAGCCACGTGACGGGCGGCGGCTCGGTCACCGACAACGCCAACAGGTTCGTCTACTTCCCCTCGCACCCGGTGCGCGGCAGCGAGGGCGGGGTCGTGCTGGCCAGCTACGCGTGGGCCGACGACGCCTCCCGGTGGGACTCCATGGACGACGCCGAGCGCTACGGCCACGCGCTGCGCGGACTTCAGGAGGTGCACGGGGAGCGCATCGCCGACTTCTACACCGGCCACGGCCAGACCCAGAGCTGGCTGCGCAACCGCTACGCCTTCGGCGAGGCCGCGGTCTTCACCCCCGGCCAGATGACCGAGATCCACCCCGCCATCACCGCACCCGTCGGGCGGCTGCACTTCGCGGGCGAGCACACCTCGCTCAAGCACTCCTGGATCGAGGGCGCCCTGGAGTCGGCCGTCCGCGCGGCCCTGGAGGCCAACGCCTGACGCCGCCGTCCACCCGGCGTGTCCACCCGGCGCGCGCCGGGTGGACACGCGCTCAACGGAGGGTGCCGTTGGTCATGCCGACGGGCTCCTCGGGCACCGCGACCAGGCCGAGCTCCGCGGGCGACGCCACCAGGGAGTGGTCGGGAACGATCCGGACCGTGTAGCCGAACGGGCCGGTGCGCTCCAGGGGGATGGTCCCGCCGAAGACGGCCCTGCCGTCGTCGCCCACGTTCTCGACCGTCAGGTCGGCGTAGGCGGGCGCGACCAGGTCGTCGTGGTCCCCGACCCGTCCGTAGGCCGCCTGGACCCGGATGTCACCGGGCTCCAGCTCGCCGAGGGCGACGGTGGCCTTCAGCCCCAGGGACGATCCGAGCTCGGGGGTGTCGCCGAGACCCGCGGCCTCCACATGCTCGACCCGCACACCCGGCCAGGCCCTGCCGACCCTGAGCTTCCACGCCGCGAAGCTCCTCGCCTGCTCGTACCCGTCGCCGGACAGGGCGCGCGCGGAGGAGGCCGCGGGGGCGTAGAGACCCACCACGTAGTCGCGGAGCATCCGCCCGGCGAGCACCTTGGGACCGAGCGAGGTAAGGGTGTGCCTGACCATCTCCAGCCAGCGCCGGGGCAGGCCGTCCGCGCGGTCGTAGAACCGGTCGGCCACCTCGTGCTCGATCAGGTCGTAGAGGGCGGTGGCCTCCAGCTCGTCGCGACGGTCGGGGTCGGCGACGCCGTCGGCGGTGGGGATGGCCCAGCCGTTGGTGCCGTCGTACCACTCGTCCCACCAGCCGTCGCGGATGGACAGGTTGAGCCCGCCGTTGAGCGCCGCCTTCATGCCGGACGTGCCGCACGCCTCCAGCGGGCGGAGCGGGTTGTTCATCCACACGTCGCAGCCCTGGACGAGCAGCTGCCCCAGGGCCATGTCGTAGTCGGGCAGGAAGACGATGCGGTGCCGCACGTCCTCCGCGTCGGCGAACTTCACGATCTGCTGGATGAGCTTCTTGCCGCCCTCGTCGGCCGGGTGCGCCTTGCCCGCGATCACGATCTGGACCGGCTTGACCGGGTCGAGCAGCAGCGCCCGGAGCCTTTCGGGGTCGGACAGCATCAGGGTGAGCCGCTTGTACGAGGGCACCCTGCGGGCGAAGCCGATGGTCAGCACCTCGGGGTCGAGGGCCTCGTCGATCCAGCCGAGCTCGGGCGGGGAGGCGCCCCGGTTGAGCCACGACTGGCGGAGCCGGGCGCGGGCCGCCCTGACCAGCCTCTCGCGCAGCCTCCCCCGGATGCCCCAGACGTCGCCGTCGGAGATCTTGGTGATGCTCTCCCAGCCCTGGGCCTGCTCGACCAGCGTGGGCAGCTCCTGACCGGCCAGCTCCATGATCTCGCGGCCCACCCAGGTGGGCGCGTGCACGCCGTTGGTGATGAACCCGATCGGGACCTCGTCGGCGTCGAAGCCGGGCCAGAGCCACTGGAACATCTCCCGGCTCACGGCGCCGTGCAGTTCGGAGACGCCGTTGACGCGCTGGGCCAGCCGCATGCCCATCGCGGCCATGTTGAACTTGCCCGGCTCGTCCTCGGCGCCGAGCGCGAGGATGCGGTCGGTCGGGACCGTGGGCCACGCGTTGTCGCCGCCGAACTGGCGGGCGATCATCTCCGTGGGGAAGCGGTCGATCCCGGCGGGCACCGGGGTGTGCGTGGTGAAGACGGTGCCGGCCCGCACCGCCTCCAGCGCCTCGTCGAAGGAGAGCCTGGCCTCGGTGAGTTCGCGGATGCGCTCCAGACCGAGGAAGCCGGCGTGCCCCTCGTTGGTGTGGAACACCTCGGGCTCGGCGTGCCCGGTGACCCGGCAGTAGGCCCGGATGGCGCGGACGCCGCCGACGCCGAGCAGCAGTTCCTGGAGCAGGCGGTGGTCGGTGCCGCCGCCGTACAGGCGGTCGGTGACGTCACGGGCCGCGGTGTCGTTCTCGGCCACGTCGGAGTCGAGCAGCAGCAGCGGCACCCTGCCGACCTGGAGCACCCAGACCTGGGCGTGCAGCGTGCGCTGTTCGGGAAGGCTGAGCTTGATCCGTACCGGGGTGCCGTCCTGCTCCTTGAGCAGGGTCAGCGGCAGGCCGCCCGGATCGAGGGAGGGGTAGTGCTCAAGCTGCCAGCCCTCGGGCGAGAGGGACTGGGTGAAGTAGCCGTGCCGGTAGAGCAGGCCGACGGCCAGGATGGGCACGCCGAGGTCGCTGGCCGCCTTGAGGTGGTCGCCGGCGAGGATGCCGAGCCCGCCGGAGTACTGCGGCAGCGCGGCGGCGATGCCGTACTCGGGTGAGAAGTAGGCGATGCTCCGGGGAGCGTCGGGGATGGTCTGGTACCAGCGGGGAGCGGTCATGTATTCGCGGAGATCGTCGGCCGCGTCGGCCAGCCGCCGCAGGAAGCGGCGGTCGGCGGCGAGCTCGCGGAGCCTGTCGGCCTCCACGGCACCCAGCAGGGCGACGGGATCGTACCCGACACGCCCCCAGATCGCCGGATCGACCTCGCCGAACAGGTCCAATGTCTCCGGGTGCCACGACCAGCGCAAATTCAGCACGAGCTCCCCGAGGGGTGCCAGCTCGGGGGGCAGGACGGTGCGGACGGTAAACCTGCGAATAGCTCTCACGGTGCCAGACCCTAGTTACTCAGCGCCACGAGGGCGACTCAAACACTCACGCGTCTCCCCCTCACCGCTATCAATCTCCCCCAAACACATCAAAGGCAGGTGATCGACTGTTAGGACAACTCGCCGAAGAGTAAGAGGTCCCGCACTCTATCCACCGGCACGCATGAAGATGGACTATTAGGGCACCGGACATACGAGCCAGAATGCGCTGCCCTCGGAATCGGCCGTCCCGGCGGGGCAGGGCTCCGCCTTGCCCCGAGAGCGGCCGCCGGGGACGCTTGAAAATCGAAGATCTTTCCTTGCTGACTTCCCCGGCGGCACCGGGCGTGCCGCCGCTACCTTGAGACGCGATGATCGGACGAATCCCAATCCTGGACATCTACCCCACGGTCGAATGCGGGCGTTACCCCGCGAAGGCCGCCGCGGGTGAGACCTTCGAGATCTCCGCGACCGTGTTCCGCGAGGGACACGACGCGGTCGCCGCAGGGGTCGTGTTCACCGGCCCCGACGGCGTGCGCGGGCCGCTGCTGCCCATGGGCGAGCTCGGGCCCGGCACCGACCGCTGGGGCGTGGAGGTGACGCTGCCCACCGAGGGCGAGTGGCGCTTCCGGGTGGAGGCCTGGGGCGATCCCCTGGCCACCTGGCTGCACGACGCGGGCATCAAGATCCCCCGCGACCTGGACGCCGACCTGATGTGCGAGGAGGGCGCCCGGCTCTTCGACCGCGCGGCGCGGGCCGTACGGGCCGCCGACTGCGAACCGGCGACCGGCACCGTCGCGACCGGCAGGCCGGTGAGCGGCAGGACCCCCGCGGCGAGGACGGCGAAGCGCGGCAAGGTCACCCAGGCACACGCGTGCGGGCACCGCGCCGCGCTCCAGGCGGTCGCGGCCAGGCTCCGCGACACCCGGATCGACCCGCGTGCCCGGTTCACCGTCGCCCAGCTTCCGGAGACGGCGGCGCTGCTGCGCGCGCACCCGCTGCGTTCGCTGATCACGAGATCGTCCCCGCGCTCGGTGGTGGTGCACCGCCGCAGGGCGCTGTTCGGGTCGTGGTACGAGTTCTTCCCACGCTCCGAGGGTGCGATCATCGAGCGGGACGCAGCCCCCAAGTCCGGAAATTTCCAGACTGCCGCGAAGCGGCTGCCGGCCGTCGCGAAGATGGGCTTCGACGTCGTCTACCTGCCGCCGATCCACCCGATCGGGCAGAGCTTCCGCAAGGGGCGCAACAACACCCTGACGCCCGAGCCGTACGACCCCGGCTCGCCCTGGGCGATCGGCTCGCAGCAGGGCGGTCACGACGCCATCCACCCCGACCTGGGCACCTTCGAGGACTTCGACGCCTTCGTGACGAAGACCCGCGAGCTGGGCATGGAGGTCGCCATCGACCTGGCCCTGCAGTGCGCGCCCGACCACCCGTGGGTCACCGAGCACCCGGAGTGGTTCAACATCCGTGCCGACGGCTCGATCGCCTACGCGGAGAACCCGCCGAAGAAGTACCAGGACATCTATCCGCTGAACTTCGACAAGGATCCCGAGGGGATCTACGAGGAGATCAGGCGGGTGGTGCGGCTCTGGATGGAGCACGGCGTGCGGATCTTCCGGGTGGACAACCCGCACACCAAGCCGGTGGCCTTCTGGGAGAGGTTGCTGGCCGACATCAACGCCACGGACCCGGACGTGCTGTTCCTGGCCGAGGCGTTCACCCGGCCGGCGATGATGCGGACGCTGGCCAAGGTCGGTTTCCACCAGTCGTACACGTACTTCACCTGGAAGAACTCGCGCTCGGACGTCGAGGATTACCTGAGCGAGCTCTCCCACGAGACGTCGTCGTACATGCGGCCGAACGTGTTCGTTAACACTCCAGACATTCTCCACGAGTACCTTCAACATGGGGGTGTCCCGGCATTCCGTATCAGAGCAGTACTTGCGGCGATGGCGATGCCGACCTGGGGCGTCTATGCGGGCTATGAACTTGCGGAGAATGTACCGGTTAGACCAGGCAGCGAGGAATATCTAGATAGTGAGAAATATCAGTACAAACCCCGTGATTGGGTAGGGGCTGAGCGGGAAGGTCGTAGCCTTGCCCCGTTCATCACGCAACTCAATTTGTTCCGAAGAGCACACCCGGCGCTCCAGGAACTGCGTAATCTACGATTTCACAGCGTTAACCATCCGGACATGGTCTGCTTCTCCAAGCGGCTGCCCGGCGCCTACGACACGGCCACACGACGGCACGGCCTGGGCGACGTGGTCCTCGTGGTCGTGAACCTGGATCCGCACAACACCCACGAGGCGACGGTGTCGCTGGACATGCCCGCCCTCGGTCTCGACTGGCAAGCCGAGTTCGTCGTGGACGACGAGCTGTCGGGCGAGTCGTACCGGTGGCGGCAGGACAACTACGTGCGCCTCGATCCCCACATCCACCCAGCGCACGTCTTCACTCTGCGTGCAGCGGCGGCGAACCAGCGGTGAGCCGGCCGGGTACGCGTATACCGGCAGAACAGCGGGGAGTCCACTGGTGAGTCAGCTACCTGAGCCAATTCCGAACACCTTCGACGAGGAAGAACCGCGCGATCCCTACTGGTTCAAGCGCGCCGTCTTCTACGAGGTTCTCATCCGGGGTTTCGCCGACTCCAACGGCGACGGCACCGGAGACATCCGCGGTCTCATCCAGAAACTGGACTACCTCCAGTGGCTCGGCGTCGACTGCCTCTGGCTGCTGCCGCTGTACGAGTCACCGCTGCGCGACGGCGGGTACGACATCGCCGACTTCATGAAGATCCTTCCCGACTTCGGGGACCTCGGAGATTTCGTGAAGCTGGTCGACGAGGCGCACAAGCGCGGCATGCGGGTCATCGCCGACCTGGTGATGAACCACACCAGCGACCAGCACCCGTGGTTCCAGGCCTCCCGGCACGACCCCGAGGGTCCTTTCGGCGACTTCTACGTCTGGAACGACCACGACGAGCTCTACAAGGACGCCCGGGTCATCTTCATCGACACCGAGACGTCCAACTGGTCGCACGACCCGGTCCGGGGACAGTACTACTGGCACCGCTTCTTCTCGCACCAGCCGGACCTCAACTACGAGAACCCCGACGTGCAGGACGCGATGCTGGAGGTACTCCGCTTCTGGCTGGACCTCGGCATCGACGGGTTCCGGATGGACGCCATCCCGTACCTGTTCGAGCAGGACGGCACCAACTGCGAGAACCTGCCCAGGACCCACGAGTACCTGAAGCGGGTCAGGGCGGAGGTCGACCGGCTCTATCCCGACCGGGTGCTGCTGGCCGAGGCCAACCAGTGGCCCGCCGACGTGGTCGAGTACTTCGGCGACCCCGCCACCGGGGGCGACGAGTGCCACATGGCGTTCCACTTTCCGCTGATGCCGCGCATCTTCATGGCGGTCAGGAGGGAGTCGCGCTACCCGATCTCGGAGATCATGGCCCAGACGCCGAAGATCCCGGAGAACTGCCAGTGGGGCATCTTCCTCCGCAACCACGACGAGCTCACGCTTGAGATGGTGACGGACGACGAGCGCGACTACATGTACTCGGAGTACGCCAAGGATCCCCGGATGCGGGCCAACGTCGGCATCCGGCGGCGGCTGGCGCCGCTGCTGGAGAACGACCGCAACCAGATCGAGCTGTTCACGGCGTTGCTGCTCTCCCTGCCCGGTTCTCCCGTGCTGTACTACGGCGACGAGATCGGGATGGGGGACAACATCTGGCTGGGCGACCGCGACGGGGTCCGCACCCCGATGCAGTGGAGTCCCGACCGCAACGCGGGATTCTCCGACTGCGACCCCGGCCGCCTGTATCTCCCGGTCATCATGGACCCGATCTACGGCTACCAGGCACTGAACGTCGAGGCCCAGCAGCGGAGCGCGGGCTCGCTGCTGCACTGGACCAAGCGGATGATCGACATCCGCAAGCGGCACCCGGTCTTCGGCCTCGGCGCTTTCACCGAGCTGAACTCCTCCAACCCGAGCGTCCTGGCCTACGTGCGGGAACTCGGCGACGACCGGATCCTGTGCGTCAACAACCTCTCCAGGTTCCCTCAGCCGGTGGAGCTGGATCTCCGCCGCTTCGAGGGGTCGATTCCCGTGGAGACGATGGGCGGAGTTCCGTTCCCACCGATTGGCGAGCTTCCGTATCTTTTGACGCTCCCGGGGCATGGGTTCTACTGGTTCACCCTGCCGCCCGTATCCCAGGAGGCGTAAAGCCGTGTTGACGGAGCTCCTTACCGGTTGGATCACCCATCAACGATGGTTCGCCGGTAAGGGGCGCCCGATCGACAATCTCGTCGTCGACTCGGACGTGCAACTCGCACCACGCCTGCGCCACGTGATCATCTCGGTTCACCAGGCCGGGGCATGCGACCGGTACCAGCTGCTGCTCGGCACCGACGCGCCCGACGAGTACCGCTTCAAGCCCGCCCACATCGGCGAGGACTACTACGACGCCGCCTACGACGCCGACCTCACCTGCGTCCTGCTGACCGGCATGGCGGAGAACCGTGATCTGGGCCCGCTCCGCTTCCGCCACCTCGACGGGGTGGAGATCAACACCTCCCTGCGGAGCCTGGTGCTCAACGCCGAACAGTCCAACACCTCCCTGGTGTACGGCGACACCTACATCTGCAAGCTGTTCCGCCGGCTGACCCCCGGGGTCAACCCGGAACTGGAGATCGTCACCGCCCTGGCCCGCCGTGACGGCACCCACATCGCGCGGCCGTACGGCTGGATCGAGACCGACCTCGACGGCGAGCCCACCACGCTGGCGATGACCCAGGAGTTCCTGTCGAACTCCAACGACGGCTGGGCGCTGGCGCTGACCAGCGTCCGCGACCTCTACGGCGCCCTGGAGTGCTCGGCCTCGGAGGCGGGCGGCGACTTCAGCGCCGAGTCCTTCCGCCTCGGCGTGGCCACCGCCCAGGTACACCACGAGCTGGCCGCCGCCTTCCCGGTCGACGTGATCGAGTCGCAGGAGGTCAAGCGGATGGTCGAGGAGTTCGGCCGCCGCCTGGCCGTCGCGGTCGCCGAGGTGCCCGAGCTCCGCGAGCACGCCCATGTCGCCGAGGAGGCGTACCAGCGGGTCTCCGAGGTGGCCAGGGAGATGCCGGTCCAGCGCGTCCACGGCGACTACCACCTCGGCCAGGTGATGCGGACCCCCACAGACTGGATCATCCTCGACTTCGAGGGCGAGCCCGGACAGCCCATCGCCGAGCGCCGGGCCCTGGCCTCACCGCTGCGCGACGTGGCCGGGATGCTCCGCTCCTTCGACTACGCGGCCCGCCACCTGCTGGCCGACCACGTCGACGCCGACGAGCTGCGCCCCCGCGCGGTCGAGTGGGCCGAGCTCAACCGCTCCTCCTTCCTGGCCGGTTACTCCGCCGGAGGCGGCCATCTGCGCGCCGAGGACGCCGTCCTGCTCCGCGCCCTGGAACTCGACAAGGCCGCCTACGAGGTCGTCTACGAGGCCCGCAACCGCCCGACCTGGCTGCACATCCCGATGGCCGCCTTCCAGCTGGACCGCTGACGGGTTCACTTCGAGCGGGGCAGCAGCACCTTGTCGATGATGTAGACGGTGGCGTTCTTGGTGGCGATGTCGCCGCAGACCACCTTGGCCCTGCCGGAGACGACGAAGTCCTGCCCCGAGCCCTTGACGGTGATCTGGCCGCCCTGCATGGTCTTCAGCGGGGCCGCGGTCAGCTGGGACGGGCTCTTCCTGCCCTCGACCACGTGGTAGGTCAGCAGCTTGGCCAGTTGCGGCTTGTCGGCCATCAGCTTCTTGATGGTGCCGGGCGGCAACTGGTTGAAGGCCGCGTTGCTGGGAGCGAAGATCGTGATGCCCTTGGCCGTGTAGAGCTTGTTGGTCAGCCCCGCGTCCTTGATGGCGGCGCTCAGGGTGGACAGCTCCGGGTTCTCGGCCACCGCGGTGGTGACCCGCTCCCTGGCCGCGTTGCCGAGGCTGCCCTTGCCGGTGGCCGGCAGGGCGGAGCAGCCGGGGCCGACCGGCTTGCCGCTCACGCCGGGCGAAGGTGACGACGTGTGGCCCGGGGGCGACGCCGACGGCGTCGGGGTGGGCGCGGAGTGGGTGGCCGCCCCCGCGGCGACAGGGAGCGCGCTCAACATCAGCACGCTCAGCCCGGAGACGAGAAGTTCCTTCTTCATGGGACCTCCTGATTCGGATGCATGAGCCGCCGGGATGCTCCCGGCGGCTCATGCCGCCTGCTCACTGGCCACTTTCCCCCCAGATAGTCATCTATCGGACATATGGCCATTAAATGCCTAAAACAGATCAGAATGTTCACCAGCAAGACGGCATCCCGGGCCACCCTCACACCGAATCAGGGCACAGAGTAATCAAACAACCCCATAGAGTGACCATATGGCTCCACCGCTACCCGGCCCACTGGCCCATCTGGCACCACTGCTGGACCAGTACGGCTATCTGGCCGTCGGCACGTTGATCTTCATGGAGGACTTCGGCATCCCCGTCCCCGGGGAGACCATCCTGCTCACCGCCGCGATCTACGCCGGGGCCGGGCAACTGCACCTCGCCGCCATCGTGCCGATCGCGGTGCTGGCCGCGGTGGCCGGGGACAACCTCGGCTACCTGATCGGCCGCACCGGTGGTCGCGCCTTCATCCGCCGCTGGGGCCACTACGTCCTGCTGCCCCCGGAACGCTTCCGGAAGGCGGAGCGGTTCTTCGAACGGCACGGCGGCAAGGTCGTCGTCGTCGCCCGCTTCATCGCGGGACTTCGCGAGGTCAACGGCATCGTCGCGGGCACCATCGGCATGCCCTGGCTCCGTTTCCTGGCGTTCAACACCCTCGGCGCGGCACTGTGGGTCACGGTGTGGACGGTGCTGGGGTACACCGTGGGCAACTACATCGGCGAGGTGTACGACGAGATCGCCCGCTACTTCGACTACCTGCTCCTCGCCCTGGTCGCCCTGGTCGCCGGGCTGATCGTCCGGCACCTGCTACGCCGCCGCCGCGACCGCCGGTGACACCGGGGAAGCACATCGGCCACAGGGCCCGGGCCCGGGACATCGGGCCGGTCCCCGGTGGCCGAAAAGACAGATGATCACGAAAGGATGTTCGCGATCATCCGCCTGCGGCGTCACGGGACGGTTCGGCAGGCCCGTGCCCCGCCGTGTTCGGCCCCTCCGTGTTCTCAGCCGCCTCCCGGAACCGTCCAGTAGATCCGTGTTCCGGTCGTCCGCCCCGTGGGCGGCGTCAGATTGACGAAAGCGCCGCAGTTGCCGGGCCATGCCGGGTTTCCCCCGCGGCCGGGGACCGGCCTGATCCTGCAGGTCGTCTGCATGACCCTGCCGTCGGTGCTCAGCATGTCGACGTACAGGCTGCCTCCCAGCGCCGCCAGGGTGATACCGATCACGTTGCCCGGATAACCGGGCACGGACGAGAGGTCATGCCAGTTCGGGGTGGTCCTCGGATCCCTGAGCAGAGTCCGGCCGTCGCCCGGCACATAGCCGAGGTATTCGGTGTCGCCCTGGATGGCCGAGTCGATACCGCCCCCCGGCCCCGGCGGACCCATCGGCCCCGGATCCCCCTGCGGACCCGCCGGACCCTGGGCACCTGGATCACCCTTCTCCCCCTGAGCACCCGCCGGACCCTGAGCTCCCGGATCACCCTTCTCCCCCTGAGCACCCGCCGGACCCGCCGACCCCTGCTCACCCTTCTCGCCCTGCGGACCCGCCGGACCCTGAGCTCCCGGATCACCCTTCTCCCCCTGAGCACCCGCCAGACCTTGCAGACCTGTCAGACCCTGCAGACCTGTCAGACCCTGAAGACCCCGCACCCCCTGAGCACCCGCTGGACCCGGATCACCCTTCTCCCCCTGAGCACCCGCCGGACCCGCCGGACCTTCCGAACCCGGGTGGCCCTGTGGGCCCCTCTTACCTTCCGGCCCCTGTTCGCCCTGCGGTCCCGGAAAACCCATCGGGCCCCTCTCGCCCTCCGGCCCCTCCGGTCCCTGGGGACCTCGGCGTCCCGGAACGCCCTGTATCCCCTTACGCCCCCGCCGTCCGCGCTCGCAGAATCCGTGACAACGGTGGCACGGACGGCCGCAACGGCGGCAAGGTCTGTGACGGCACTCCCCGTGGTGATCGACGGATGCGACGGGACCGCCCCCTTTGACGACCGCTCCGGCCGAAGCGCCCGGCACGGGCTCGGCCATCGCGCTCACCGGCGCCTGGCTCAACAGCACCGTCCCCGCCGTGGTCACGACGACGGCATACTTCAAGAGGCGGCGGCCGGCAGGACCCCCGGCCGGCTCACTCCCATGAGGAATCAACTTGTTTCCCTTTGCAGCGAGAATCCGATTTTTTATCATTTCCAGCGATCCGAATCGGAAATACCCGCACACCAAAAAGGAAAACGCGCCCCCCATTTTCGAGTCAGCAAACAGATGGCATTTCAGAGAAAACCGAATCCACCCTACAGGGCTTCTTCGCATTTTATGTACGAGTAGACAATTCACCTTAAATGCCGGTTGCCGCGATTCTGTTCCGCGAAAAGCGCCGGACGCGATATCAAGGGAGCCCTGCGGCATGATGCGTCGGCCGAGCCGAGGTCGCCGCCGCCCCGCACCCGGTCACCATCGAGGCGACCGTCGCCCGAGGCCATGGCCGCCGAGGCCCCTGTCCTCCCGGCGGCCATGGTCTCAGAACACGACCCTCGCGCCTTCCGGCTCCGCACCGGGGTCCGGCCGCCGGGTCCGCAGCGCCCAGCGCACGGCCGGTCCCATGGCCAGGCCGGAGAGCAGGAACAGGCCGCCCAGCACCAGCCAGCCCGGAGTCCCCCAGGTGACGATCAGCGTGGTGAGCAGCAGTGGGCCGAGCATCCTCGCGACCGCCGCGCCGGATCCGAAGAAGCCCTGGTACTGGCCCTGTTTGCCGGCCGGGGCGAGGTCGAATCCGATCTCCCAGGCGCCGGAGGCCTGCATCATCTCACCGAGCACCTGCAGGCAGGCGGCCACGAGCAGGACGAGCCCGGCGACCCACGCCGAGGATCCGGCCGACGACAGGGCGAACACCACGCACGAGGCGAGCAGCACCGCGCCCGCCCGCCGTACGGACCGGGCGGCGGTCTCCAGGTCACTGACCCGCCGGGCCACCCGTACCTGGAACAGCACGACGCCCAGGGTGTTGAGGACCAGCAGTGCGGCGACCGTCCAGCTCGGGGCCTGGGTCCGCTGAACGATCCAGAGCGGGATGACCAGGCTGAGCAGCGGCATGTTCAACAGCGCGATCATGTTGAGGAGCGAGATCAGCGCGTACGGCCGGTCTCTGAGCACCGCCAGCACCGGCTCGCCCGCTCCGGCGGCCGGCGTGGCCGGCACCGGAGCGAGGCGGAGCAGGATCAGCGCGGAGAACAGGAAGCTCAGCGCGTCCATCGCCAGGACCGTCAGGTAGGCCGCCGGGGTGTCGAGGTGCAGCGCCGCTCCCCCGAACGCGGCGCCGACCGCCAGCCCCGCGTTGACCGTCGCCTGCAGGTGGGCCCGGACCCCGGTCCGCCGCGCCCGGTCCACCAGCCCGGCGAGCAGTGCCTGCCTGGCGGCGGCGAGACCGCACTGGGAGATCGCGTACAGGCAGGCGACCAGCACGAACAGCGGGAAGGATCGGACGAACAGGAAGGAGCCGACCGCGGCGGCGGTGGCGACGGCCAGCAGGACCGCCGTGCCGCGCGGTCCCCGGCGGTCGGCGAGGTGCCCGAGCGGGACCCCCGCCACGAACCCGACGGCCCAGCCGAGTGTCAGCCCGAAGCCGACCTCGGTCGGCGACAGCCCCACGATCCGGATGAAGTAGAGCGCCGAGCACACGTAGTAGGCGCCGTCTCCGATCGAGTTGGTCAGCTGCGCGAGGGCGAGGATCCTGGGCGGCCCGGAAGGCGGCATGATCCGGCTGAACATCGGACTCCTTGGTGGTCACCGCGCTGAGGTCTCCCGCGTTGGGAACAGCGTGACTCTATTGAGCGGATTGGCCCCATATAAGATCCAATGGAAGACAGAATCATTGGGCCAATACGAGGACGGTCGGGTGGATTTCCATGTGAGCCTCGCCGGGCGCGGCGATCTGTCCGCCCGCATCTACCGGCAGCTTCTGGACGCCGTCCTCGACGGCCGCCTGCGCCCGGGGGAGCGCCTGCCGCCGACCCGCGAGCTGGCGCGACGGCTCGACGTGTCACGCAACACCGTGGCCGTCGCCTACGAGCGGCTGACCGCCGAGGGCGTCCTCGTCGGTCAGGTCGGCGCGGGCACCTTCGTGTGCGCCGAACCCCTCGGCCGCACCCGCTCCCGGGCCGCGCCGGCGGGCAGCGGCGTGCGCCCCCGCCACCTCTGGCGGTCCCTGCCCACCCCGCCGAGCGAACCGGCCACGGAACCGGTCTACGACTTCAGGGTGGGCGTACCCGACTCCCGGCTGTTCCCGCTCGAAACGTGGCGCAGGCTCGTCGCCCGCGAGTTGCACCCGGCGCTGGTGCGCTCCACCGGCTACGGCGACCCCTCGGGACATATGGGCCTGCGGGAGGCCGTCGCCCGCCACATCGGGATCTCCCGCTCGGTACGGGCGAGCGCCGCCGACGTACTCGTCACCCAGGGGGCCCAGCAGGCGCTCGACCTGATCGGCCGCGTGCTGATCGAGCCCGGCTGCCGTGTGGCGGTCGAGGAACCCGGCTACCCGCCGGCCAGGCTGCTGTTCCGGTCACTGGGCGCGCGGGTCACCGGGGTGCCGGTCGACGGTGAGGGCCTGGACGTGTCCGCCCTCCCCGACTCCGCCCGCCTCGTCTACGTCACGCCCTCGCACCAGTTCCCGCTGGGCACCCCGATGTCGCTCGGCCGCCGTGCCGCGCTGCTCGAATGGGCCGAGCGGCGGGGTGCCGTGGTGATCGAGGACGACTACGACAGCGAGTTCCGTTTCGAGGACCGCCCGCTGGAACCGCTGCAGGGCCTGGACCGCAGCGGCCACGTCATCTACGTCGGTTCCTTCTCCAAGACGATGCTGCCGATGCTGCGGCTGGGCTTCCTGGTCGCCCCCGCCTCGCTCCAGCCCGCGCTCCGCAGGGCCAGGCAACTCACCGACTGGCACGGCGAGCTTCCCACCCAGGCGGCGCTGGCCGGGTTCATCGGCGAGGGCCTGCTCGGGCGACACGTCCGCAAGGCGACCCGCGAGTACGCGGCCCGCCGCGAGCGGATCCTCGCCACGCTCCGGCGGGACTTCCGCGACTGGCTGGAGCCGATCCCCTCGGCCGCCGGCCTGCACCTCTGCGCCCACCTGACCTCGGACGCCGGGGTCGACATGAACCGCGTCACGGCGTACGCGAACCGGGCGGGGATCGCACTGCAGGACCTCGCCCCCTACTATGGCGAGGCCCCCGCGCGGGCGGGGCTGGTGCTCGGGTACGGCGCCATCCCGGCGGAGCGGATCGAACCGGGGCTACGGCACCTGGCGGAGAGCTTCCGAGCCGCGTGGAACTCACGCGACGTCTGAACGCCTGGTCCCGCTGGAAGCGACCGCCGGTCTGATGTGAGTGCTCACCTCGTTCGCCGACTCGGGCGTCCGGGGTGGGTTCTCGCCCTGCGGCCGGGGCGCCCGGAGATTTCCGGCGGATCTCCTGACCGGACGGCGGGAAATCGTGACCGCCTCCGGATACCGCGGGCGATGTACCCGATATACCGCTGCAGTTGCAGGAATAGATCAATCTTTCGCGGTATGTCGCCTTAAAAACCATTCATATAGCTTCGTAGCGGATCTTGAACTCTGATGCACGGCGATGAGTCATGTGCGGCAGCACCTGTGATCGTGAGCATCATCGAGGAGGCCGGCGTGCGTGGATGGTCATCGTCGAAGCTTTCCTGGCGGAACGCCCTACCCTGGGTCGCCCTGCTCACGACCGCAGGACTGCTGCTGGTGCTCAGCCCCGCCCTGCCCTATCGGCTGTCCGCCGCCGCGGCCGACCTGGCCGACGGGGTGGGCCGGCGACTGGCGAACACCAACAGCGGGCTGTGCCTGGACGTGCCCGCGGCGTCGCAGGCCGACGGCATCAAACTGCAACAGTGGGGATGCACCGGCGCCACAGCACAGAGTTGGACGTTCACCGCGACGCCCGGCGGCTTCTACACCCTGAGGAACGTCAACTCCGGCAAATGCCTGGACGTGCCCTACGCCAGCCCCGACCCCGGAACACAACTCCAGCAGGTCGTCTGCAACGGCTCCGACGCCCAGAACTGGCAGACCGTCGAGTCGGCCACCGGATTCCAGGTGAAGAACAAGGCCAACGGCCTCTGCATGGCGGTCAAGGACGCGGCCCTGACCAACACCGCCCAGATCGTCCAGATCGCCTGCGCCGGCCAGCCCGCACAAATCTGGACGATCAGCACGTTGGTGAACCTGGCCGACGGGGTGAGCCGGCGGGCGGTGAACGCCAACAGCGGGCTGTGCCTGGACGTGCCCGCGAGCTCGCAGGCCGACGGGATCAAGCTGCAACAGTGGGAGTGCAACGGCGCCGCGGGACAGAACTGGACCTTCACCGGAACAGGCGACGGCTTCTACACCCTGAAGAACGTCAACTCCGGCAAATGCCTGGACGTGCCCTACGCCAGCCCCGACCCCGGAACACAACTCCAGCAGGTCGTCTGCAACGACGCCGACGCCCAGAGCTGGCAGGTGCTGGAACTGTCCGGCGGAACCCGGCTGAAGAACAAGGCCAGCAACCTCTGCGCGGCCGTCAAGGACGCGGCACTGACCAACATGGCACAGATCGTCCAGGTCGCCTGCGCCGCCGGCGACGCACAGCTCTGGGCGGTCATCACCCGGGCACCACTCGATCTGGCCGACGGGGTGGGCCGGCGGGCGGTGAACATCAACAGCGGGCTGTGCCTGGACGTGCCCGCGAGCTCGCAGGCCGACGGGATCAAGCTGCAACAGTGGGAGTGCAACGGCGCCGCGGGACAGAACTGGACCTTCACCGGAACAGGCGACGGCTTCTACACCCTGAAGAACGTCAACTCCGGCAAATGCCTGGACGTGCCCTACGCCAGCCCCGACCCCGGAACACAACTCCAGCAGGTCGTCTGCAACGACGCCGACGCCCAGAGCTGGCAGGTGCTGGAACTGTCCGGCGGAACCCGGCTGAAGAACAAGGCCAGCAACCTCTGCGCGGCCGTCAAGGACGCGGCACTGACCAACATGGCACAGATCATCCAGATCGCCTGCGCCACCAAAGACGCACAAATCTGGGCGATCACCGCACTGGGTGGTCTGCCCGGCGCACCGACCGCGGTTCAGGGCACCGCGGGTGACAGGCAGGCCACCGTCACCTGGACCGCCCCGGCCGACACCGGGGGGATGGCCCTCACCGGCTACACCGTCACCGCCACACCCGGCGGCCGGACCGCCACCGTATCCGGCCAGGCGACCACCGCCACCGTCACCGGCCTGACCAACGGCACCAACTACACCTTCACCGTCGTCGCCGCCAACGCCGCGGGTTCCGGCCCGGCCTCCCAGCCCTCGCCCGGCGTGACGCCGGTCGGCCCACCGGCTCCGCCCACGGCGGTGACCGCCACGGCGGGCGACCGGCAGGTCATCGTCACCTGGACCGCCCCGGCCGACACCGGCGGCTCGCCGATCACCGGCTACACCGTCACCACCACGCCCGGCAACACCGCGACCACCGTCGCCGGCACCACCCTGACCGCCACGATCACCGGGCTGACCAACGGCACCTCCTACACCTTCACCGTCAAGGCGAAGAACGCCGTCGGAACCGGTACCGCGTCGGCGTCCAGCTCGCCGGCCACCCCGAACACCACACCTGGTGCCCCCACCAACGTCACCGCGAACGGCGGCGACGGCAAGGCCACGGTGTCCTGGACCGCCCCGGCCGACACCGGCGGCTCACCGATCACCGGCTACACCGTCACCACCACGCCGGGTGGCACGACTCTCGTCGTCACGGCCGACCGCACCTCCGCCACGGTCACCGGACTGGCCAACGGCACCACCTACACCTTCACCGTCACCGCACGGACCACCGCCGGCCCCGGTCCGGAATCGGCTCCGTCCAACCCTGTCATCCCGGCGCCGGGGCTGGAGGCGCCCACCGACGTCACCGCGGTCCCCGGCGACCGGCAGGCCACGGTCTCCTGGACCGCCCCCGGCGGAACCGTCACCGGCTACACGATCACGGCCGCGCCCGGCGGCCGGACCGCCACCGTATCCGGCCAGGCGACCACCGCCACCGTCACCGGCCTGACCAACGGCACCGCCTACACCTTCACCGTCGTCGCCACCAACGGCCAGACCACCGGCCCCGCCTCACAACCCTCGACCGCCGTGACGCCGGCCGGGCCTCCGGGCGCCCCCACCACCGTCACCGTCGAAGGCGGCGACGGCAAGGCCACGGTGTCCTGGACGGCCCCGGCCGACACCGGTGGAAAGCCCGTCACCGGCTACACCGTCACGGCCACGCCCGGCGGCCGGACCGCCACCGTATCCGGCCAGACGACCACCGCCACCGTCACCGGCCTGACCAACGGCACCGCCTACACCTTCACCGTCACCGCCACCAACACCGCCGGCACCTCCGAGCCGTCCGCTCCCTCGGCCTCGGTGACCCCGATCGGCAAGCCGTCCCCGCCCACCGCCGTCACCGCGACCGCGGGTGACGGCAGCGCGACCGTGTCCTGGCAGGCACCCGTCAACGGCGGTTCGACGATCAGTGGCTACACGGTGACCGCGACACCCGGCAACGCCACGGCCACCGTCGCCGGCACCACGCTGACCGCCACGGTCGGCGGCCTGACCAACGGCACCGCGTACACCTTCACCGTGACGGCGACCAACGCGGCCGACACCTCCGAACCGTCCGAGCCCTCCAACCCCGTGACACCCGCCGTGCAGGCCCCGCCCGGTGCGCCGTTCATCACGGACGTCTACCCCCGGGACGGTGCGGTGCGTGTGTCGTGGACGCCCCCCGACACCGGGGCGTCGGGCCTGACCAGGTACGTGGTGACCGCCACTCCGGGGGCGGCGAGTGTGGAGACGGCGCCCGGCGCGACGGAGACGATCGTGACCGGGCTGACCAACGGCACCGCGTACACCTTCACCGTGACGGCGTTCAACACCGTCGGGGAGGGCAGCGCGTCCTGGCCGTCCAACCCGGTGACGCCCGAACCCGCCAAGGTCCCGCTGCGGCCGGCCGGTGTGCAGGCGTTCCCGCTCGACCGGCGCATCGACGTGCAGTGGGTGCCGGTCGGTGACGGAGGATCGCCCATCACCGGCTATGTGGTCACCGCGCAGCCCGGCGACGTGACCGTGGAGGTGGAGGCCACCGACACCACCGCCTCTCTGACCGGATTGACCAACGGGACGGCCTACACCGTCACCGTCGTGGCCCGCAACAGCGCGGGAGACAGCACATCGTCGGCCGTCGAGGCGGTCACCCCCTCGGCCAACCGGCCCCCCGGGGCGCCGGAGCAGGTCCTGGTCGGCGTGCCCACCACCGGGACGGCCGAGATCTCCTGGAAACCGCCGGTCGACACCGGCACCGGCCCGGTCACCGGCTACACGGTGACCGCCGCCCCGGGCGGTCACAGCGTCACCACCTCCGCCGCCACCACCACCGCCACCGTCTCCGGGTTGAATCCGGAGACCGCCTACGCCTTCACCGTGCGGGCCGCCAACGCCTCGGGAAACGGGACGGCCAGTGGCGCGACCGGGAGCATCATCCCCAAGGTGACGGTGAAACGCGATCCCGTCCTGCTGGCGCAGGCGGCCCTCGCCACCCTGCGTGACGTGCGCGACGGCCGGACCCTGGTGTTCCACAATCCCCCGGCCCAGGTCACCGGGCTCACCCTCGGGGACATCGTCATCATCGAGGACAGCCCGCACGCCCCGGAGGGATTCCTCGGCAAGGTGCTGAGCGCCGCCGCCTCCGGCGAGGAGTTCATCGTCAGCACCACGACGTCGTCCCTCGACGAGATCTTCACCGACGCCGCCTTCGCGATGGACACCCGCCTGGACGCCGACCAGATGGAGTTCATCCCGTCCGGTCCCGGCGCACGGGTGGCCGCCGCCGGTCCCGGCACCCCCAGGGCGTTCATCCGGCCACCGGGAGTGCTGGTCGTCGACCTCAGCTGGACGCTGCGGGACAGGGGCAGAACCACCACCCAGCTCAACGGCTGGGTCACTGTGGACCCCTCTTTCAAGATCACCAACACCCTCACCAGCAATCTTCTCGACTACCGCCCCAAGGTGGTCACCGAGACCAGCGTCAAGCTCTCGTCGGAGCTCCGGCTGGACCACGGATTCAGAAGGGGGTTCCAGGAGAAGCTCACCCTGGGCGTGGTGAAGGGCCCGTGCTTCAAAGTCAAGATCAGGGGTGTTCCGGTAAAGGTCTGCACCCGCTTCTACATCAACTACACGGTGTCCGGCGAGGTGTCGGTCGGCCTGAGTTACGCGGCCCACCTCGACAGGGAGGTAGGCGTCCGATGCACCGCCTCCGGTACCGCTACGGAGAACGGTTGTGAGATCTTCGAGAACGAGGGGCCGGGGTTCTGGCTTGACGACTGCACCGGACCTTCGGTGGTGAACTGTGTGGGTCTCTACGGCGACGGCCAGATAAGCACGGGGATAGAGACCGATGTCGCGCTCATGCTGTACGGAGGAGTCGGCCCCGCGCTGACCTTCACGTTCCCCAGGTTCGACCTGAAGACGAGCACCACCCAGAATCCGTGGTGCGAGCTCGCGGGCCTGGTGAGGGTGGGCGCCGCACTGGACGCGAGGATATTCAACAAAACGTACTCGCCCTGGCGTAATCCCGACCTCATACCCCTTGCCGGGAAGTCCCTCGTCTGCGGGGACACCTTCCAGGGCCTGAAGATCAACCCTCAGGTCGGCCAGGTGGCGCCCGGACTGAGTCTCCAGTTCGACGCCACGGTGTCCGGCTACCCCGACAACGTCACCAAGAACTGGGCGGTGCTCAAAGGCCCCGGCACCATCAACCAGGACGGGCTGTACACCGCGGGCACGGAGCAGGGAGTGGCCGAGATCGAGGTGGTCAGTCCGGCCACCGGCGGCCACCCCGAACTGCGTGCCCGGGCGGCGGTGGAGGTCGGCACCGTTTACGGCACGCCCAGCGCACCCCGCCGGGACGGCTGGAGCCGCCCGGGGCAACGGTCGATCACCGCGAGCTGGCAGCGACCGGTGTCACAGGGCAGCAGCGCGATCAGCGGCTACGTCGTCATCGCACAACCCACGGCCTCCGACGACGCTTCCGATGCCATAACGGCCTACGCGCCCGGCAACGCCACGCACGCGCTCGTGCAGAATCTCGCGCCTGGCGAAACGTACCGGATCACCGTGTACGCGCGGAACGCGCAGGGCACCAGCCTCCCTTCGGAGAGCGAGGAGATCACCACCCTCGACCTCACCTTCCCCGCACCGATAACGCAGGGCAACGACCTGGCGACCAGCAACGAGGTGCCCCGCGGCCGGCCCGACTCCACCAACTCGTCCTTGGGAGTCATCTCCGGCGACGGCCGATACCTGTTCTACCTCACCCAGGGCAGAAGCAATCTGGCGGTCACCCCGGTGGCCAATCCCGCGAACTACAACCTCTATCTCTTCCGCTACGACACGACCACCACGGAACGTATCGTCGTCTCCAGAGGGCTGACCGGAGAAGCGGTGACCTCGGCCTACATCTTCAAGGCCAGTCGTGACGGGAACACGGTGGCCTTCCTGAACGGCAGCAACCTGATCGTGCACCGCATCAACGCCGGCACGAGTTGGAGTCCAGGAACCGATCTGGCCCCGTACGGGGTGAGCAACAACGGCGACGTCGTGCTGTACCGGAAAAAGCTGGCGGGCACCACTGCCCAGTTCAACGCGTTCCGTCAGGTCGCCGGTGGTGCCCCGCAGCAGATGGACGAGGAGTGCACCACCGGTGCCGCCGACGAGAAGTGTCTGGATCTCGGCGCGACCATGTCCGACGACGGGTCGAAGGTGGCGTACGGCACCATCGACAACCGCGACGGGGGCAACGAATGGCGAGTGTGGGTGTTCGACGCCGCCGCGGGCACCCGGACCGAGGTCACCAGCGACAGCGCCGTACCCCGCGTGTCGAATCCGATCATCTCCGGTGACGGAAGCACCGTGGCGGTCTCCTACACCTGGTGGAACCGCTCTCCCGCATCGGAACCGCTGGTGAGCGGCCTGGCACTGAAACGACTCGGCACCGGCCCCGTCACCCGCGCGGACATCGTGGTGCCCTTCGTCAGCGACACCTCCGGGCAGGGCGGCTCCGCCAACCAGGAGTGGGCGACGCCGGAGGTCCTGAGCGGAGACGGCCAGGTGCTGGCGTATCACCACCGCACCAAGACCGGGACCGGCATATTCGATGCCCTCCACAGCCTGCGGACCTATCGGGTCGGCGGCATGACACACATCGCCGGTGGATCCGCGCTCACCCAACCTTCGCTGATCAGCTTGACCGATGACGGGCAGCGGCTGGTCTACACCCTGACGGGCGCCTCCGGATCAGGGCTGGGCCTCATACCGGGAGTGTGGCACGACCTGTTGTGACAGAAGGCTCGTGATGGCGGTGTCGTCGTAGGCAACCGGCCCTCGGCCTGGCTCACGACGACACCGCGAAGGCGGCGGTGGCCGGCGAGCACGCCCGCCTTTCGGGCCGGTCATAACGTTTACCTGCGAACCGCTTCCCCATACGCCGCTTTTACTCCGCCTGTGGAACCCTCTGGGCAAAGCAGACGGCGAAGATCGAGTGGGGATCAGGTGTCATCGAGTACTGAGGGATCGACATGGTGGCGTCCTGGGCGGGTGGTCGCCTCAGCCGCGGGAGTCATCGCGACGGCGATGATGGCGGCGAGTTGTTCCTTCGGCAGCACCCCGGACCAGGCGGTCACCGCCACGCGACAGGCCGACGCCCCCTCGGCGGCGGCGTCCGATCCCTCGACCACGGCGTCCAGCGGCAAGATCCAGAAAGCGCCGGCGGTGGACCCGGCGTGGCCTCGCTGGGGGTTCACCCACACGGGGGTCAGCGCCAACAACGTCACCCCGCAGTTCGAGCAGGAGGTGAGCCGGACACTCGCCCGGACCCCGATGCTGCAGAACCAGCACATCATGGGGTTCGGGGCGCTCAACCCCCAACCGCGCCCGCAGGAGTTCTACTGGGAGGACCTCGACAGCCGGACGAACCTCATGAGGCGGTCCGGCGGCACACAGATCATCACGCTCTGCTGCGCCCCTGACTGGATGAAGGGCGGCCCCGAGGGCCCGACCGAGGACTCGGCCTGGGACGAACACCTGGAGGACGCCCCCTATCCCAAGCATTTCGACGACTTCGCCAAGCTGTCGGCGACCGTCGCCGCGAAGTACCGCGACGTCGAGTACTTCATGGTCTGGAACGAGTTCAAGGGCTTCTGGAAGGACCACTCCAAGCCTGCGGACTTCAAGGGCTACACCGACCTCTACAACAAGGTCTACGACGCGGTGAAGGCGGTCCGGCCCGACGCCAAGATCGGCGGCCCCTACCTCGGCTTCGACAGCAACAGGACCGGCGAGTCCGAGCTGCGCGGCAGCTGGGGAGTCGTCAACCAGAACGCCCTGGACGCCTTCAACTACTGGTTCAAGAACAAGAAGGGCGCCGACTTCATCGTGGTCGACGGCGCCTCGCTGACCGACGCCCACGAGTTGCTGCCCGACGCGTTCGGAGCGCTGAGCAAGTTCGGCGCGGTCACCACCTGGCTGCGCGACAAGACCGGCGACCTGCCGGTCTGGTGGTCGGAGTGGTACTTCGTCCCCGAGGACGACACCGTCTGGCCGGAGCCGATGCGGCTCGCCGTCCAGGCCGCCTCGATGATCGAGTTCGCCGAGAGCGGCGCCGCCACCGCGCTGTACTGGAATCCACAGGCCAAGGAGGGCACCTGCCAGGGGTGCATGTGGGACCCGCGGACCGGTGCCGAGCTCCCGACCGGCAAGCTGGTGGCCGACTTCACCACCTGGTTCCCCGCCGGAGCCGAACTGGAGCACGTCACCTCCTCCGACCCCAAGGTCCGGGTGCTCGCACAGCCGCGGCGGCTGTTGATGGTCAACACCACCGACGCGAAGATCACCACGACCGTGGACGGAAAGTCGTTCGCCCTCCAGCCCTACGAGATCAAGTGGAGTGACCGCTAGCCTCAGGACGTCGCCGGAGCAGGGATCGGGGAGATGGGCGTGGGGCAGAGGGGCGGGCCGCTGCGGGCCACCCGGTGGTTCGCCG
The DNA here is from genome assembly GCF_040678965.1 of Streptosporangium sp. NPDC049248. NCBI lineage: Bacteria > Bacillati > Actinomycetota > Actinomycetes > Streptosporangiales > Streptosporangiaceae > Streptosporangium > Streptosporangium sp. NPDC049248. The sequence goes on along the minus strand of NZ_JBFAQY010000036.1, from coordinate 16,830 downwards.
GCACACCGGTGCCGACGGGCGACCTCGTGCGGGTGCTGGAGGCGGCTCGGTGGACCGGCTCGGCGCGCAACCGCCAGCCGTGGAGGTTCGTCGTGGTCAGGGAGCACGGCCTGCAGCGGAGGTTGAGCCTGCTGGGAGGCTACGCGGCTCACCTGGCCGCCGCTCCCGTGGTCGTCCTGCTCGCGGTGGACCACGGCACGGGCGGCGAGGACGCGGAGTTCGACGCGGGCCGGGCCGCGCAGAACCTCATGCTCGCCGCGCACGACCTCGGCCTGGGAAGCTGCCCGGCCTCGTTCTTTCCCGCCTCCAACGCCGAGCGGGCCGGCCGGATGGTCGGCGTCGAGGCTCCGTGGCGGGTCAGGACCGCCATCTCCCTCGGCTACCCCGCACCCGCGCCTCGCGGCAGGTCAGCGATCCCCTCGGGCCGCCTGCCGCTGGACGACCTGGTCCGCTGGATCGGTCCCTGAGCGGCGTGCAGCCGCTCAGGGACCGGTTCCCGGCCTGACAGGTGCTCTCGTAACGGGCCGCTCGGCCCGGCGTTCGGAGAGGCGGCCGCAGGCGGTGTCGACAGGAGGGGCGGTAGTGGCGGCGGGGGCTTGCTGTTTGAATGATCCGGATCGTAACGGTTCAGGGCTTGGAGTCCGAGTGGCCGTTGTGGAGTGGGCCGGGTGAGTGGAGGCGTGCCGGATGACGCTGGACGGGGGTACGGCCGCGGGACGGGTGATCTCTCCGGTTCTGGTGGGACGTGAGGACCAGTTACGGCGGCTGGTGACCGCGATGAGCCGTCCGCCCGCCGTGGTGGTGCTGGAGGGAGAGGCCGGCATCGGTAAGACCCGGCTGGTGACGGAGATGGCGGCCCACCCTGATGCGGCGGGTCGCCTGTTCCTCGTCGGGGGCGCCCGGCGGATCCGGGAGCCGTTTCCCCTGGGGCCGGTGGTGGAGGCGCTACGCGGCACAGGCGAGCTGCTGGCGCGGGCCGAGCTGTCGCCGGTCACGGGTGCTCTGCGAGGGTTGCTGCCGGAGCTGACGGGAGTGCTGCCGCCTCCCCTGGAACCGCTGGACGACCGGGCGGCCGAACGCCACCGGCTGTTCCGCGGTCTCAGAGAGGTGCTGAGCGCGCTGGGACCGCTGGTGCTGGTGATGGAGGACCTGCACTGGGCCGACGAGCAGACGGTCGAGTTCCTCGCCTACCTGCTGGCGGCCCTGCCGGACCGGATGTCGGTGGTGCTCGTCTATCGGGGTGAGGAGGTCGGAGCCGGGGTCAGGGAGGCCACGGGCCGTCTCCCGGACTCGGTCTTCCACCACCATGTCGTGCTGGAGGCCCTGGACGCCGAACAGACCGGCGTGCTCGCGGCGTCGATCCTGGACGCGAAGAACGTCACCCCCGACTTCGGGGCGCACCTGCACGAGCTGTCGTCGGGCCTGCCGCTGGCGGTACAGGAACTGCTGGCATTGCTGCGGGAACGAGGTGCGCTGATCCAGCTGCGCGGCGGGCGATGGGCGCGTAAGGCGCTGGCGGAGCTGGACGTGCCGCCGGGGGTCCGTGACTCGGTGCGCGAGCGGGTGGGCCGACTGTCCGCGGCGGCGCGCGGGGTGGCCGAAGCCGCGGCGGTGCTGCAGGTGCCGGTACAGGTGGCGGTGCTGGCCCAGGTGGGCGGGCTGTCCCGGGCCGAGACCGTGGCCGGGCTGGATGAGCTGCTGGTCTCGGGGCTGCTGGCCGAGCAGGACGGGACGGTGGCCTTCCGGCACGTACTGGCCGCACAGGCGGTGTACGGGGGAGTCCCCCTGGGGCGGCGGCAGGACCTGCACACCCGGGCGGCGGCCGCCGTACGCTCGGTGAAGCCGGTGCCGCTGGGGCAGGAGGCTCACCATCTGCGCCAGGCCGGTCTGCTGCGGGAGTGGGTGGACGCCGCGGAGCAGGCCGCCGACCAGGCGTCGGAGCTGGGCGACGACGCCGAGGCCGTGCGGATTCTGGAGGACGTGCTGCGGAACGCCCCGCTGGAGCCCGAACGCCGGGGACACCTGGCGGTGCGGCTGGGCTGGGCCGCCGGCCAGGTGCTGCGCCCCCCGGAGGTGATCGACCTGCTGTCGGAGGCTCTGGAGTCCGAGCAGCCGGGGCCGTTGCGCGGGCAGCTGCACTTCCTGATCGGCCTGCTGCAGGAGCGGCTCGGCGACGCCCCCGGCGCGCAGCGGCGCGCCTTCATCGCGGCGGTCGACGACCTCGGGGACCGGCCCGAACTCGCGGCGTGGGTGATGGCGGCCCTCGGCAGGCCGATGGACGCGGCCGTGCCGCTGGCCGAGCACACCGTGTGGCTGGACCGGGCCCTGGAAGTGGTGCCCGCGATAGGCGATCCGGTCGAGGAGGTCTTCGTGCTCGGCAAGGTCGCGACCTCGCTGAGCGGATTCGGCGACCGGCGCTGGGCCGCGCTGACCGACGACGTCCGCCGGCGGACCGGCGGCCGGCCGCGGCATCGCCAGGAGGTGAACGCCTACCGGTCCATCGCGGAGAGCGCGTGTTGCACCGGGTATTTCGAACTCGCCGACCAACTCCTGACCGCCGCGTCGCAGGCGGCCGGTGCGGAATCCTCCCGGGAGCCGCTGGCCCGTTGCCGGCTGGTCGCTCTGGTGCTGGCCTACTGCCGGGGCACGTGGACCGGGCTGGCCCAGGAGACCGCGCTGCTTCTCGACGAGTACGGCGGCCGCCCGTTCGACAGGATCACCGCCGAGACGGTCGCGGCCTGCCTGGCGCTCGCGCACGGCGACCTCGACGTCGCCCGGCGCGACCTGCACGATGTCGTCCGGCGCACCGTCGACCTGGGCGGCTACGAGCTGCTCCCGCTGTCGGTGACCGGATTCCTCCGGCTGTCCAGCGCACGCGGCGAGGCCGAGGCGGCGCTCGCGGTGACCGGCGCGGCGGTCACCGTGTGGGAGACCAAGGGGCTCTGGCCGCTGGCGGTACGGGCGGTGCCCGCGCTGGCCGAGGCGATGGCCGGCGTGGGCAGGCACGACGAGGCCGCCGATCTGATCACCCGGCTCTCGGCGCGACTCGACGGCCTGGACGCTCCACTGGCTCCGGCCGCGCTGGCGCACGCGCGCGGGCATCTGGCGGCCGGCCCTACGGCCGCCGCGGAGCGGTTCCTGGCGGCCGGATCCGCCTACGCCCGGCTGGGCGCCTTGTACGAGGCGGCCCAGGCCCGTGAACAGGCGGCCGGTTGCCTGTTCGCCGCCGCGGACACGCGGGCCGAGGAGCCGCTACGCGCGGCGATCACGACGTTTCAGGCGTTGGGCGCCCGGTGGGATCTGGACCGTGCCGCGCAACTGGCCCGCAGGTACGGGGTGGCGGTGAAGGGGCGATACCCAGGTGGCCCGCAGGGTTACGGCGACGGGCTGTCTCCCCGGGAACGGGAGATCGCCGAAATGGCCGCCGCCGGACTGACCAACCGGGAAATCGGCCAGCAGCTTTTCGTGTCCCCCAGAACGGTGGAGAAGCACCTCGGCGCCGCGCTGCGCAAGCTCGGACTCCGCTCCCGCGCCGCCCTCGGGATGCACCTGGGCGGCGACCGCGACGGTCGCTGAGCCATACGGCACCGCCCACCCCCGTAGTACCGCACCCCATTACGGCCCTCCGAATGGGGGGCCCTACCCATAGTCCCGACGTGCCGCGCAGGCGACGCTAACGGCATGTCCGAAACCGACTCCACGGATGGCCGCCCGGCCGATGCCGCCCCCGAGGCCGACACGGACCAGGAAGGGCGGGTATCCCCCGCCGCCCCGCCGGATGAGGCGGCCGCCGAACTCCCCGACGACACCCCCGAAGGGTTCGAACCCCTCTGACCTCTCCAGCCCCACCCCCCGAAAGGGCAGTTCCGCATGTCTGCACACATGTCCCCCGACCAGCCCCCGCCGGGCGGCGACCCCGGCCCTCCCCCCACTCGAACCACCGCTCGAATCACTGCTCGAATCCCCGCTCGAACCGGCACGAGACGGAAGGTGGCGCGCGGAGGATCGCTCCTGGCGGCCTCGGTCATGGTGCTGGGCACCCTGGTGGCGCCGGGCACGGCCGCCCTCGCCCAGGAACAGGAGCCCGCACCGGCCACCCCGGCGACGGAGCCGGCCCCCGACCCGATCGCGCTGACCGGACTGGGCCAGGGTGACCGCACGGTCACCCTGGTCACCGGGGACAGGGTGAGGTTGAGCGACGCCGGCGGCGGCAGGTACGCCGTGCGCCCCGAGCCGAGCGTCCGCCCCGACGGCACCAACGCCCAGCTGTCCACGCTGGCCACCCCGAAGGGCGTGTACGTCACCCCCAGCGACGCCCTGCCCGCCGTCAACGCCGGCCGCCTGGACCGGGAGCTGTTCAACGTCACCTACCTGGCCGAGAACGGCTACACCGACGACAAGACCAAGCAGCTGCCCGTCATCGTGCAGTACCCGCCGCAGCACACCGCCAAGGCCGTCGCCTCGGCCGCCAAGGCCATCCCGGCCAGCGAGCCGGTGCTCACCCTGGAGAGCGTCAACGCCTCGGCGCTCCAGGTCACCAAGGCCGAGGCGGGCGCGTTCTGGAACGCGGTACGGGCCGTACCGGAGAAGAAGGGCGCGAACGGGCTCGCCGGGCCGGCCAACGTACCGGACACGCTGCGCGGCGACATCGCCAAGGTGTGGCTGGACCGCAAGGTCAAGGCCGACCTCGCCGAGAGCGTCCCGATGATCGGCGCGCCGCAGGCGTGGGCCGGCGGGCACGACGGCGCCGGTGTGAAGGTCGCCGTGCTGGACACCGGCATCGACGCTAAGCACCCCGACCTGGCCGACCGGATCGCCGACAGCAGGTCCTTCATCCCCGGCCAGGAGGTGCAGGACGGCCACGGCCACGGCACGCACGTCGCCTCCACCATCGCCGGCTCCGGCGCGGCGGCCGACGGCAGGTACAAGGGCGTCGCGCCAGGCGCCCAGCTGATCGTCGGCAAGGTGCTGGACGACACGGGCTCCGGCTCCGACTCCCAGGCCATCGAGGGCATGGAGTGGGCCGCGGCCTCCGGTGCCAAGGTGATCAGCATGAGCCTCGGCAGCGGTCCCACCGACGGGACCGACCCGATGAGCCAGGCGGTCAACACGCTGAGCGCCTCCACCGGCGCGCTGTTCGTGATCGCCGCGGGCAACTCCGGCGCGTCGGGCGCCGAGACGGTCTCCGCCCCCGGCACGGCCGACGCCGCGCTGACCGTGGCCGCCGTGGACAAGAGCGACGCGTGGGCCACCTTCTCCAGCCAGGGACCGCGCGTCGGCGGCGGCCTCAAGCCGGACGTCGCCGCCCCGGGCGTGGCCATCGCCGCGGCACGCGCCGCGGGCACCACGATGGGCAGCCCGGTCAACGAGCACTACACGGCCGCGAACGGCACCTCGATGGCCACCCCGCACGTCGCCGGAGCCGCCGCGATCATGGCGCAGCTGCACCCGGACTGGACGGGCCCGCAGATCAAGGCCGCGCTCATGTCGACCGCCAAGGACGACGCGCTCAGCGTGTTCAAGCAGGGCGCCGGCCGGGTCGACGTGGCCAGGGCGTACACCCAGCAGGTCTTCGCCGTCACCCCCGGGGCCGACTTCGGCGCCATCGAGAGCGACGCCGAACCCGTGACGCGGGAGCTGACCTACACCAACCTGGGCAGCCGGCCGGTCACCCTGACCCTCACCCCCGTCCTGAACAAGTCGGACGGCGGCGCGGTCGAGGGCGCGCTGACCCTCGCCGGGACGACCCTCACCGTGCCCGCCGCGGGCACCGCCACCACCACCGCCACCGTCGACCCCAAGACCCTGGCCGGCCTGGACAACTACACCGGCGCCGTCACCGCGACCGCCGACGGCGTCCAGCTGCGCATCCCGGTGGGCGTGGTGCGTGAGGCGCCCAAGGTCACGCTGACCGTCCACACCCTGGGCAGGGACGGCAAGCCCCGCACCCCCTTGGCCCAGGACACCATCGACGTGTCCGGCGGCAAGGGCGTCCTCGGCGGTGTCGCCCTGACCTCCGAGGGGACCACGGTCACCCGCGTCCCGCAGGGCGTCGTCAGCGTGACGCAGGTGCTGACCTGGGTCGGCGACGACGAACGGGACAACCTGGCGCTCCTGTCCGTGCCCGAGCTCACCGTCACCGGGGACACCGAGATCACGCTCGACGCCCGGAAGCTGACCGAGGTCCGTTTCACCACCCCGCAGCCGGCCGAACCGTTGAGCAACGTTCCCTACGTGGCCTACCAGCGGACCGTGGCCAACGGCGGCGCCTACATGGGATTCACCTGGCCCGGCCGCACCTGGTCCCGGCTGTGGGCCCTGCCCACGGAGAAGGTCACCAAGGGCGCCTTCCGCTTCCACACCCGCTTCACCCTCGGCAGGCCCGAGGTCGAGATGAGCGTGCGCGGGCGGGGCGGGCTCACCCTGCACCCGGCCTCCGCGCTGCACGGCGTCAACACCTACGGGGTGCACGAGCAGTACGACGGCTTCCCCGACTTCCGGCCGTTCACCGGCACCCGTGAGCTGGAGGTCGTCGACGTCGGCGAGGGCAGGCCCGAGGACATCGCGGGCCGCGACCTGCGCGGCAAGCTCGTCCTTGTGGAGGCACCGATGTCAGCGGGTCTGTCCGGACCCATGTGCGGAGTCCAGATCGAGCGGATCGGCCCGATCCGCGACGCCGGCGCGGCCGCGATAGCGCACTTCCCGCAGCCCGGGACCGGCTGCGCGATCCCGCTGAGCTTCACGCAGACCCCGTACACCGGAGAGGCCAAGCCCATTGGTCTCCCCACCGTGTCCCTGCCCTCCCGTGAGGCGCTCGGCCTGCGCGAGCGGCTCACCGGCGGCAAGCCGGTCACCGTCCGGGTGACCGGCACCGAGGAGTCGCCCTACACCTACACCTTCGCCCCCTACGAGGAGGGCCGGGTGCCCCGCTCGCTGCACTACACCTTCGCCGAGCGCGACCTGGCCCGGATCGACCTGAACCCCCACATCGTCGCCCACGCGCGCTACAACGACTGGCGGTACGCGCAGAAGCCCGACGACGTCATGCCGATGTCGACGTCCGTCTCCGGGTGGGGCGGCCCCCGGCTCACCCTGCGGGAACGCCGCGACTGGGTCGGACCGCTCGACTCCGGGGTCCTCTGGTCGCACGGCATGGAGGAGATGCGCGGCGCGCCGATGGACGACCGGGTCCCGCAGTGGGCCCTGGAGGTGTTCGACAAGCCGGTCCGCACCCGGCAGTCCTGGATGACCACCCCGTTCACGCCCGGCGCCGCGACCGGCTCCGACAAGGTCTACAGGCTCGCCAGGCCGGGCGCGAACATCGGCTCGTTCTTCCGGTGCATGATCTGCGTCCAGGGCGACAGCCTGTGGGCGGAGTTCGAGCCCAGCTACGGCTCGCCGGGCACCAGGAAGTACAACGGCGACTACTGGCCGACGACCGACCTGTCCAAGCCGGGCTTCGACGTCCGCCTCTACCAGAACGGAAAGGAGATTCCGCGCACCCCCGTCGGCGGCACCGACTTCATGCCGCTCTTCAGCCTGCCGGACAGTCCCGGCAGCTACCGGCTGACCGCCAAGAACGACCGGAACGACACCGAATGGACCTTCACCACCCCGGTCAAGGCCGAGCGACTGCCCGGATCCTTCTGCTCCCTGGAAGTGCTGTACGGCACGGCGGAGCCCTGCAGGCCCGCCCCGGTCGTGTTCGTCGGCTACGACCTCGGCGACACCCTGGACGCCGCCAACAGCGTCCGCGCCGACCGTACGCACACCTTCACCGTCTCCCCCTACCACTCCCCGTCCCCCTCGAAGATGCCTGACATCACCGGCCTGAAGCTGTGGGCCAGCACCGACGACGGCGCCACCTACACCTCCGTCTCCGTCAAGCGCGGCAAGGACGGGACCTACACCGCCACCACCCGCTACCCCGCCCTCAAGCACACCAAGGGCGCCGTCACCCTCAGGGTCGAGGCCTGGGACAAGGCGGGCAACACCATCAAGCAGACCACCGTCCGCGCCTTCGATCTCCGCGGTTAGACCACCGGACGACCACACGACCACACCGAGCGGAAACCCCGGGTCACTCAGCGTGATCCGGGGTTTCCCCCGGTTCGCCGCCGGTAAGGCCGGCGGACACCCGATCCGACGGTCGCCCCGGTCAGGGGCCGGTCCTCAGCTGCGGGTCGGTGATCCCGCCGGGGCAAGCGAGCCGGGCGATGTCCCAACCGGCACGTCGTGCTCCGGCCTGGTAGGCGCTCTCGTAGAAGGCCAGTGCCGCGACGCGGGGGTCGGCCGCCGATCGGGCGTCGTCGTAGCGCAGCACGGCCAGGTGGCCGCCGCGCTGCTCGATCCACTCCGCGGCCTCAGGCCTCAGCGGCTCGTTCTCCAGCCCTTCGGGCTCGGGGGCGGTGTACGAGTAGAAGGCGGGCTCGGGGAAGGCGTCGTCGCCGAACCAGAAGCCGGAGCTGATCACCTCCCGCGAATAGGCCTCCCGCGTCACGGAGTCGACCGAGGGCGGCTGGTCGACCCGGCGTTCGGAGAAGCGGCTGCAGGCGATGTCGAAGGTGTGCCAGAAGTGGTGCACCGGGCTGATCTTCCCCGAGAAGCCCGAGGAGAACTCCTCCAGCACCAGGTTCACCTGGCTGAGGACCTGCCAGTAGCGATTGGCCATGACGGGGTCGTAGGCCGCGTGCTCGCTGTCCTCGACGAACGGCCGCCCGGAGTCGGGCAGGTCGAACGGCCACGGCCGGTCCAGGTCCACCTGCACGTCCAGCTCCGCCAGCGCCAGCATGACCTTCTGGTAGAAGGACGCCACCGACTGGCCGTAGAGCGGGAACGACGTCGCCCGGCCGTCCAGCTCGGTGACGAGCAGCTGGTGGCCGACGAAGTCGAAGTCGATGGTGAAGATCGGGTTGCCGTCCGCCTGCCCCATCGGGCGGGTGGTGAACCCCCGGCCGGTGAGGTGGAACGGCACGTTCCACCAGTGGTTGCGCCGGACCTCGGCGGCGAGCCGGATCTTGCCCACCACCTGGCAGAACCGGTGCAACGTGGCCTTGGTGTCCCGCCACTCGTCCAGCGGCATCGGGGCGAACAGCTCCATGACGCCACCATTCCCGCAGCGTGCGCGCCAAAGACCCGGCCGGCACCACGGACAGCAAGATCTTCACCGGGGCCGCGCCGGGAACACTCCGGAGCGGGGGGCGAGGGCGACTCATGGCACCCGGCGCCCCCGCCTCGTGGCAGGCCCGCGATATCCTCGGGCCGCCCGCCACCGGATGACCTGGTCCCCTGGGCCGGCCTCTGGGGGCCGCCTCTCCGGGCCGTCCGAGGTGACCACCGCGTACCGCACGGTGTCCAACAAAAAGTCATATAGGAAATCTTTTATAAAGAGTATGCAAATCCTTTTATAGCAGTGAGTACGCCCTTTTATCGGGGGTACCGGCCACGAGTATGTCCGGCCTGCGCGTGCCGCTGCCCGCACAGTCGACCTGCGTGCGGCTCGCCGTTCTCATCACCATCCCGGCGGCACCGGTACCGGGAGGCGTTGCTCCCGTCTCACCAGGGGCCGCGCGGGTGCGCTCCGCTCCGGACTCCCCCGCCCGCCACAGGGCGCGGCGCGTCTCCGGGCCTGTCGTCCCAGGCCTGCTCGGCATCCTTTTCGCGGCCCAGACGATCATGCCGATGGCACTCGCCGGTTGGAGGATGCGCGGCATCGTCATGGCCACGCTGCGCCCGGTGAGGAGGATCTGCGACCGCCTCGACGAGATCAACGAGGGTCATCCGGAGGCCCGGATCCCGGAGTTCCCGGGCCGGCAGGAGATCAACCGGCTCGCCCGCGGCATCAACAGTGCCCTTGAGCGCGGCTGGAAGGCGCACCGGTTCGCCTCCGACGTCTCACATGAGCTGCGCAGCCCGCTTACCGCCCTTCGCGTGCAGATCGAGGAGGCACGGCTGCACGGCGGGCAGACCGATCTGGACGACCTGCTCCGCCGGGTGTTACGCGAGGCCGACCACCTTGAATCGATCATCGATGATCTCCTGACGCTGTCTCGGGCGGAACAGGGCGGCGAATCGGCGGCGTGCCGGCCATTGGACATGGCGGCAGTGGTGAGGCAGCACGTCGCCCGGCGGCACGACCGCGTTCCGGCCGGGCTTCGGCTTGAATCCGGCGTGTTCGTCAACGGCGTGGAACCCCAGATCTCCCGGATCCTCACAAACCTGCTGGACAACGGGCAGCGGCACGTCAAGGGATCGATCACGGTCGGAGTCCGGCGCGACGGCGACATCGCCGAGATGACCGTCGAAGACGACGGCGACGGCGTCCCGCCCGCTGAACGGGAGCACATCTTCGAGCGCTTCGCCCGCTCCGAGAAGTCGCGCCGCGTCGACCCGCGCGGTGCCGGGCTCGGTCTGGCGATCACGCGCGAGATCGCCCACGCGCACGGCGGCACCATCCATGTCGAGGACTCCGCAGCCGGTGGTGCCCGCTTCGTGCTCCGGCTGCCCGCCGTCGACCCGTCGGGTGAAATCGGTGAGACGAGATCGGTGCGATCCTGCCCGCCGGCCACCGCCTGAGACAACCGGCTCCGCCCGGTACATGGCGCGAACCCGCCGCGCGGCCGTGTTAGTTCTCTGCGAACGAGGGAACATTTAAAAATCCAACTTATCGCCCAAAGTGGGTGCTATTACCGCAAAGGGGATGCAATTTATTCAACTGAACCGTTCACCGGTTCTTCATCGATCCATCGTCGCTTCGGGAGACCAGGATGCGACTGCCCGCGCCTCGAGGCCCCCTCACCGCGCTTCTCTTCGAGCGACTGGCGTGCCCGCCTCATGAGTTCGGCCCGCCACCGGTGCCCACCAGGACACCGGCCCTGGAGGACGAGGATCTCCAGCTCGCACTTTTCGCCTGTTACGAGTTGCACTATCGCGGCTTCGCGGAGGTGGACGAGGAGTGGGAGTGGGAGCCATCGCTGCTGGCGGTCAGAGGGGCGCTGGAGCGGCGGTTCGAGGACGGTCTCGCGCGGGCGGTGCCGCGCCCTGTTCCCACCTTCTCGGCGTCCATCCGCCGGGCCCTGGCCGAGCTGACGGCCGCCGCCACCGGGCCCGACCTGTCGGGCTTCCTGCAGCGCGAGGCCGACCTCGCGCAGTTCCGCGAGTTCGTCGCGCACCGGTCGATCTACCACCTCAAGGAGGCCGACCCGCACACCTGGGCGATCCCCCGGCTGCACGGTCGCCCCAAGGCGGCCCTGGTCGAGATCCAGGCGGACGAGTACGGCGGCGGGCACGCCGGGCGGATGCACTCGGAGCTGTTCCGCACCACCATGCGCCGCCTGGGCATGGACGACTCCTACGGCGCCTACCTCGACCAGGTCCCGGCGATCACGCTGGCCGTCTCCAACGCCATGTCGCTGTTCGGACTCCATCGGCGGCACCTCGGAGCGCTGCTGGGCCACCTGGCGGCGTTCGAGATGACCTCCTCGATCCCCAACCGCCGCTACTCCATGGGCCTGCGGAGACTGGGCGGGAACGAGGAGGCGAGGCGTTTCTACGACGAACACGTGCAGGCCGACGCCGTCCACGAGCAGATCGCCGCGCACGACATGTGCGGCGGGTTCGTACGGCAGCACCCCTCACGCGCCGGCGACGTCCTGTACGGGGCCGCCTGCGCCCTCACCCTGGAGCGGCTCTTCGCCGAGCACGTCATGGACAACTGGCGGCGCGGTGCCTCCTCCCTGCGGGAGGCGGGCCTGATGGCGGGGAGCCGATGATGGACCTGGACTACATACTGCCGTTGCGCTGGGACGACGACTCCGGCCTGGAGGAGCTGACCGCCTACCTGCGCCGGCTCGGCCGCAGCGTCCGCGTCATCGTCGTCGACGGCTCCCCGGCCGCCCTGTTCGACCGGCACGCGCACCGGTGGAACGGCCTGGTGTGGCACCTGCGGCCCGATGAGGATCTCGGCTTCGCCAACGGCAAGGTCAACGGCGTGATTACCGGGATGCGCCGGGCCGACGCCGAACACGTGGTCATCGCCGACGACGACGTCCGCTACGGCGAGGCCGAACTGTCCAGGCTGGACACCCTGCTGGAGGGAGCCGACCTGGTCCGGCCGCAGAACTACTTCGCCCCCCTGCCCTGGCACGCCCGCTGGGACACCGCCCGGACCCTGCTCAACCGCGGCTTCGGCGCCGACTACCCCGGCACGTTCGGCGTACGCCGCTCCACCTTCCTGAAGATGGGCGGCTACGACGGGAACGTGTTGTTCGAAAACCTGGAACTCATCCGCACGATCCGCGCCCACGGCGGTCGCGAGTGTCGCCCCCTGGACCTCTACATCCGCCGTCTGCCGCCGGAGCCGCACCGGTTCTGGTCCCAGCGCGTCCGGCAGGCCTACGACGACCTGGCCCAACCGGCCCGCATGGCGTCCTTCCTCGCCGTCGTCCCCGTCCTGGCCGCCGGGTTGCCACGCCGGCGTTCCCGGACGGTTCTGGCCGGTGCCGCCGTATCGGCCGGGCTGGCGGTGGGACTGGCCGAGATCGGCCGCCGCAGGGGCGGCGGGCGGCGGGTCTTCCCCTTCACCGCCGCGCTGTTCGCCCCGGTGTGGCTGCTGGAGAGGGCCGTGTGCAGCTGGCTGGCACTGGCGGCCCGCCTGTTTCGCGGCGGGGTCCCCTACGCCGGACATCGGATGCGGACCGCCGCGCACTCCTCCCGCCGGCTCAGGGCGCGCGCTCAGACCACCGCGTCGGGCTCGCTCGCCGCCCGGAAACCGACCCGCTTGTGCGAGCCGTCACAGAACGGCTTGGCCGCCGAACGCCCGCAGCGGCACAGCGCCACCGTCGCCCGGCCCGGGTCGATGACGGCCCCGTCCTGAGTCATCATCGTGAACACCCCTCGGATCAACAACGGTCCGTCTTCACAAGGAGTCACCGTGACCGAATTATCCGTTTTAGGGCGCATATTAGGGTGCTGCCCACTGTCTACCCGGAGAAACGCAGGCCACCGCTCCAGCGAGGCGTCCGCGGGCCCGGATCGGCGTACGCATGCCAAGTGGTCCAAAACCTTGGGGCCGGTCGGAACGGCCGACCTACACCATGAGACAGGCCGATCGGCTGCTCGGCCTGCGTCCGGGCACCGCACGGCGGTGGATCGACGGGTACAGCCGCAACGGCCGCACCTATGATCCCGTTATCCGGGAGCGTCACACCGGTGAGGAGATGGCGTTTGGTCCATCTCGGCGGCCGTCCTGATCTTTTGCCCACGGGCAGCAGCGGCTCCAGCACTGCCCATTGCGCGTCGGTCAGGTCGGCCCGCCCCGTCACCGATACGGTGGCCACGAGATCTTCGTACTGATGATTCTTCTTGGTCGATGAACCATCTAATGGAGACCTCGCTATTTAACGATCAAGACACGCCGGACCAGCCCCCGCACCCAGCCGCTGTCAACTTTCTGAACACGGCCTAGATCCCCTGCCACTGCTGGTTGTTCAGCCAGTTCAGTTCCCACTGGACGACCTTGGCACCGTTGTCGGTGGCGAAGCCGTAGACGTCCAGAACCTTGCCGCTGTGCATGTTCTTAATCACGTCATGGCTCGAAGCGGGCGGAGCGAGGCGATAGACGTCCCAGAGCTGATTGCTTGCGCCGTTGCAGGGCCACAACACGGCGTCGGCGCCGTTGTCGGTATTCCAGGCGTAGTCGTCCAGGCATAGGCCCTTTTCCACGTTCGAGATCGTGGCTCCACCATCCGTCCAGTCGACCCGCCACTTCTGGTTGGCTCCGCCGTTGCAATCCCACTGGTGGACGCGCGAGCCGATGCCATCCCAGTGGTAGACCTCCAGGCACTTCCCCGAATGCACATTCTCGAAGGTCGAGGTGTAGCCGTTGGCGTGCGCGATACCTGGGGCGAGGAGAGGGGGCAGGAGGAGAGCGATAGTTGCTGCGAGGCGTGCCCGTAGCTTCACGAGGGCTCCTTTCTGGCTTGGTGATCTTGCTGTCCTTGAAACTGTGGCGCATTTCGCCGGGTATGCTGCCCCGCCCTTCAGCAGGGCAGCGCCCAGGGTCAGATCCACTCCGTGCACGCGTACCTGATCCAGCTGCCCGCTGCGACACGGCCCTCGGCGGGCACTTCCACGCAGACCATGACCTGGGCTTCGGGCGCGTAAAGCATGGTCGTGCGCAGGCGGAAGCCCGGGATCTCGCTGGCATGGACTCGCCGTGGCGGCTCTCCGTGGCCGATCCACGGCCGATCGCCAACCTCCTCGCGGTAGATCGACACCTTGTAAAGCCCGGCGACGGTGGGGTCAAAAACGCCCCAATTGGTGGAGCACTTGGGTCCCCAGAACACCTGCAACACCCCGCGGTCGGTGGTGACCTTGGCGCCCTCCTTCCTGGGCACGTAGGAGCCGTCGTTGCAGCCGGTGGTGGAGGCCAGCTTGGCGTCGCACTCGTAGCCCTGGCAACGGGGCCCGGTGGCGGAGGCGGAGGCGGGCAGGGTCGCGGTCAGTCCGGCTGCGGTCAGCAGGACGGCCACCGCCTGAGCGATAAACCGTTTCATGCCGATCAGTGTCCCCAGCGGATCTCGTGCCCGACAGTCATGAAATATCGGGACAATCCTGGGGCTCAAAGGGGGACACGGAGCTCCACGAGTGTGCCCTCCCCCAGCGCGGACTCTATCGAGGAGCTCCCGCCGATCTCGGCGACGCGCCCCTCGATGGACTCGCGCAGTCCCACTCCCCCGCCACGCGAGGTGAACCCCACGCCATGGTCGAGCACACCGACGACGACGAGGTCGCCCTCCACCCGCGCCCGGACCACGGCCTGCCCGGTGCCCGCATGCTTGCGCACGTTGGTCAGGGCCTCGCGCACCGCCCCGGACAGCGCCTCGACGGTGGCCACAGGCAGCACGGCGCCGGCGGCGCGCAGTCCCGCCGCGTTGAGATCGACCGTCAGCCCGGCGCGGATGGCCTGCTCGACGACCTCCTCCAGGGCGGCGGTCAGGTTGCTGCCGGAGCTGTCGTGGTCGCCGCGCACGTAGCCGCGCAGCCAGCGGGCTTCGGCGGCGACGTGGGTACGAACCTTCTCCTCGGCAAGCCATCCATCGCGCACCAGCGCCTCCATCGTCTGGAGCACCCGGTCGTGCAGGATGCGCCCGTTGCGGGTGCGTTCCTGCTCGGCGGCCAGCCTGGCGACCTGCTCACGGGTCTCATCCAGCTCTGTGGCGTTGCGGCGCAGCAGGGCGGCGACGAACCAGGCGATGGCGGCGTCGACCCAGAAGCCGATGGTGTGCGGCACCGCGCCCAGCCAGAAGAAGCCGCTCCAGGCCTGCATGTACAGGTAGGCGGCCACCAGCGGGACGGTGGACGCCAGGGCCGCGCGCAGGGTGCGGAAGGCCACGCCGATGCCGATGGAGACCAGCAGCATGTAGGGCAGCATGAAATCGGGTCCGGAGTCCTTGATCGCGGTGCCCGCGACCACGGTCATCGCCATCGCGGTCGCCGCGGTCAGTACGGAGTCGGTGGTGATCAGCCAGGCGGGCGGCACCCTCCTGCGCCGCCAGGTGAGGGCCACGACGAGCGCGCTCTCCAGGCCCAGGACGGCCAGCGCGGGCGCGAACCCGGGCACCTGCCTGCGCAGTCCGCTGTCGCCCACGAAGTTGAGCGCGATGACCTCGGCGAAGGCGGCGACGCGGAAGAGGATGACCGTCCAGGCCAGCGCGCTCTCGGTGTGCCGCCGCGCATCCCCGGGACCGCTCATCTCCCCCGCTCGATCCGGCGCAGCGCCGCGGCGATCAGCTGGGCCTTGTTGTCCACCTGCAGCTTGCGCCGGATGCGCTCGATGTGGGTGTCGACGGTCGATTTCTTAATGCCCATGCGCCGGGCGATCTGGTCGTAGGTGAAGCCCTGCGCGATGTAGGCGAGCGTCTCCTCCTCGCGTGGCGCCAGCCGTACGGCGGGCTCGGGGTCCGGCACCGGAGCGGCCAACTGCGCGTGCAGGATGTCGGCGAGCCCCGCCGACAGGTAGAAGCCCCGGGCGGCGACGGTGCGCAGCGCGGTGCTCATTAGCTCGGCCGGGTCGCTCTTGGTCACATACCCCCGAGCGCCCGCCCGGATGGCGTGCACCAGGTCGTCCGGCTTAGCGGAGGCGGACATCACCAGCACGTTGTACAGCGGCGACAGCTCGGCGATGGCGGTCAGGCAAGGCTCGTCGACGCCGAGGTAGAGGTCCAGGATGAGCACGTCCAGGTCGGTCCGGCCATCCAGGACGCCAAGATCGCGGCCGCTGAGCACCACCTCGAACTCGCCGGTGCTGTGCAGGAGGTGCTCCAGGCCGTGGCGGATGAGATCGTGATCGTCGACGACCGCGATCTTGATCATGTCCCACTCCCGCATGAGCCAGCCTGACCCGCAAGATGGTCTCATGCCAAGTCCCTTTTTAGGGGGACAGATCCACTACATGGTTATGACGACGTGAACGGCCCCACACGGCTCTCGCAGTCGGGGATCAGCAGTTGGGGATGTCGCGACCGCTGTTGTCCTTGGCCTGGTCGTTGCCCCATCGCGCGAGGTAGTAGGCGGAGACCCACTGGTTCTTCCACGGGTCGCCCGAGTCCAGGTCGGTCTTCAGCCACCAGTGATTGTAGTCACTACCGACCTGGACCTTCGGTCCCCACACCCGACAGAAGACGTAGTTGGCCCCCTTGTTCAGGGTCCCCGTACGAGACTTGCCTGGCGACGAGTACCGAGCATGAAAGCCGGGGGTTATGCCAGATCAGAGATCGTGAGCCCGGTTTCGGCGATGAAACCGTTCAGCAGGTCGGGCCGGTACTGCAG
>NZ_JBFAQY010000035.1:0-107428 GCF_040678965.1 Streptosporangium sp. NPDC049248 | reverse complement strand
GTCCACACCGGGCGGGTCGCGGTCCGCTCCACCGGCAGTTTCAACATCACCACCCGGCACGGCACCGTGCAGGGCATCGGCCACCGCCACGTCCGACTGCTCCAACGAGCAGACGGCTACGGCTACACAACCCACCCGGAAACGCGGCACCGCGCCGCGTTTCCTCCCCCGCCTGAAGGCGGGGATATCCACGCTGGAGGTACCTGATGAAGACACCTGTATGGCTCAACGGGGAACTCGTCTCTCCGGATCAGGCCGCCGTCTCGGTTTTCGATCATGGTTTGATGGTCGGGGACGGGGTGTTCGAGACCATCAAGTGCGTGAACGGCACCACGTTCGCGCTCACCCGCCACCTTGACCGGCTCACGCTCTCGGCGCGGCGTATGGAACTGCCCGATCCCGACACCGACGCTATCGCCGCCGGGATCCGTGCCTGCCTGGCCGAAGCCCCGCCGTGGCGGCTCGGCCGCGTCCGGGTCACCTACACCAGCGGCCCGGGGCCGCTCGGCTCGGACCGGGGCGACCAGGGTTGCACGACCGTGGTGATCGTCGACGAGCAGAAGCCGTTCCCGGCCACCGCCGACGTCACGGTCGTGCCCTGGCCGCGCAACGAGCGAGGTGCGCTCGCCGGGGTGAAGAGCACCTCCTACGGTGACAACGCCAGGGCGCTGTTCTACGCCAAGGCCGCCGGCGGCGGTGAGGCGATCTTCGAGAACACCGCGGGAGACCTCTGCGAGGGCACCGGCAGCAACGTCTTCATCGTGCGTGACGGCCGGCTGGTCACCCCCACGCTCGCCTCGGGCTGCCTGGCCGGGGTCACCCGCGCGCTCGCGCTGGAGTGGTGCGGGGGAACCGAGGAGGACGTCCCGCTCTCGGCCCTGTACGAGGCGGACGAGGCGTTCCTGACCTCCACCACCCGTGACATCCAGCCGATCCGCGCGGTCGACCAGACCGTGCTGCCCGCCGCGCCCGGCCCGATCACCGCCAAGGCCATGCAGGTCTTCGCCGAGCGCTCCGCCGCCGACCTCAACCCCTGAGGCCCGGGGTTTCCGATTCCGGCGAGGGCGCACCCTCGCCGGAAGACCGGTCGCCCGGCGATCACGGATCGGCTAGTAGGACACCTGGGTCTGCGCGTTCAGCTCCTTGAGCCTGACCTTGGCGGCGGGGTCGGTCAGCGGGTCGTCGATGCGGAGCACGTCCAGGCCCCTGGTGATGTCACTGGAGTAGATGTGGCCGTTGTAGTAGTACGCCGACCACGAGCCGCCGACTCCCGAAATCGGGCCCCGCTCGAAGAAGCCGATCTCCCGAGGGCTGGCCGCGTCGGTGAAGTCCCAGATGGACACCCCGCCCTGGTACCAGGCCTGGACCATGATGTCCTTTCCCGGCACAGGTAGCAGCGACCCGTTGTGCGCGACGCAGTTCTCGTCAAACGCCTGCTCCCTCGGGATCTTGAAGTAGCCGCGGAGCGTGAGCCTGCGGTCCTTGCCGAGGTCGTACACGGCGCTGGCGCCCTTGGTCTTCGGGGTGCCGGAGTCGCAGGTCGCCCCCAGGCCGCCGCCCAGCTCGTCGCCGAAGACGACCTTGGTGGCGTCGTTGTTGAACGTCGCCGAGTGCCAGATGGCGAAGTTCTCCTTGTCGCTCACGTGCTGGAGCACCTTGGGGTTGGCCCGGTCGGCGATGTCCAGCAGGACCCCGTCGCCGAAGCAGGCCGCGGCGGCCAGGTTCTTCTCGGGGTAGGCCGTGATGTCGTGGCAGCCGCCGAGGCCGTCCTCGCCGGGCTTGTCGGAGAGCACCGGCTGTGAGATCACCTTGGCGGTCTGGGGAGCCTCGACGGGCACCTCGACCACGGAGATCTTGTTGTACGGCGCCGGGCAGGTCGTCGACTGCGGCTCGGGCCCCGGGGAGGAGATGTAGAGGTAGACCCTGTCGGCGTTCTCGCCGGGGACGAGGGTGTGGGTGTGCGAGCCGCAGTCGGTACGGACCGCCGAGACGAACCTGGGATGGGATTTGTCCGCGATGTCGAAGATCCGGATGCCCTCCCAGCTGTCCGACTCCGGATTGCCGCGCTGGGCGTCGCACTCCGGGCCGACCCGGACGGAGTCGATCGACAGGAACAGCAGGTTCCCGCTCACCGAGATGTCGTTCTGCTCGCCGGGGCAGAGCACCCGGCTGACCACCGAGGGGCGGGAGGGATCGGAGATGTCGAAGACGCTGAAGCCGTCGAAGTTGCCGACGAACGCGTAGTCGCCCTGGAAGGCCAGGTCGGTGCCCCACGCCTGGGGCCCGTTGAGCGGAGCGCCGAGCGGCACGTTGGCCAGGTGCGTGACGTTGTCGCTGTGAGTGCCGTCCCCTGAGATCCCGGGGGAGGGGGTCTCCACCGTCTGTTCAGTGTTCCGCGAGGCGGCCGCGGGCGGTGGGGCCTGGGGTGTCGGATCCGCCCCACACCCGGCCACAAGAAGTAGCGCGGCCAGGCCGAACGCCATGGTCGATCGCACGGTGCCCCCATTACGTCGGTCCACTTGCCCCATTATTGAAGCTATGCGGAGGATTCGTATGCCGAGTCAGATTATCGCGGTGATCATGGCGATATCGGTTCTTGGCGGATGCGCGGAGGCGGCGCAGCGAGGACCGGCACCGCTCGTCGCGGAGACCGGCGCGCCGGTGATAATCCCGGGTGGCCCCGGCGAGGCGGGTCGTACGGCGCGGCCGGGCGAGAATCTCGGGGAGTCCGAGGCCAGGGTCACGGCGGCCGACGTGAGGTTCGCCGAAGGCATGATCCCGCACCACCGGCAGGCACTGGAGATGGCGGAGCTGGTCCCGGCCAGGTCGTCCTCGTCGGTCCTGCGGAAGCTCGCCGAGCGGATCACCGCGGCGCAGCGGCCGGAGATCGCGGCCATGACGTCGTGGCTGGAGGCGGTCGGCCGGGCGCCGCAGGGGCACGAGGGGCATGACGAGCACGCCGTCACGCTGGAGGAGATGAACCGGCTCAGGGGGGCCAGGGGAGCGGCCTTCGACACGCTCTTCCTGACCCTCATGATCACTCACCACGAGGCGGCGGTCACGATGGCCGGGCTCCAGCTCCGCGAGGGCGCCGACCGGGCCATGCTGGCCGTCGCCAAGGACGTCGTCTCGGGCCAGGGCATCGAGATCGCCCGGATGCGGCGCCTGCTCAGGCCCGCGGCGTAGGCCGAGGCCCCGCGGGGGGGAGAGCCGGGTCAGGAACTCCAGAGCATGTTGCTGAGCTCGGCGTCCAGATCCATGAAGTCGGTCTCGCGGCCCGCGGGCACCAGCTCGTACGTTCGGTGCAGGAACTCCGTGAGCGGAGCCAGCGGCACCTCGAACAGCGCCTGTCCGAACGGCGAGGTGAGGCTGATGTGCAGCGTGCGCTCGCCGTCGGCGCGCGCCGGCCACACCTGCACGTCACCGTCGCCCACCCGCCGCACGATGCCGACGGTCAGCAACTCGCGGGCGAAGATCCACTCGACCGGCTCGTCGTTCCCCACGTGGAAGGCCATTCTGATCGCGTAAGGATCATCGGCCGTGTAGCTGAGTCCGGCAAGCAGGGGGACGGTGGTACGGTCGGGGACCACAAGCCGAAGGCCTAGCTCGGCAGAGACGGTGGCGCTGTTCATCGTCAGCCAAACCTTTTCGTCGTCGGTCCCCTCTTCGGGGCTTTCACTGCTCTCAAGCGGGCTTCGCTCCGCATGAGCCATCACGCGGAACAAAGAAACCTGTAGGAAAGATTCCGCCTCTGCGCCCTTCTGTAACGCACATCACAGCGCGACATTTGGGCATCTACCGGGCTAAACATCACCAACAGGGCCGTATTTGCAAGGGTTTTGCGTCTCGTTTTGGTCACCGTCGACTCCCTGGCGGGGCGTCTCGGGTGATTCGGGTCGAGCCCGGGTCGTTCGGTGCTTCTGTGGATCAGGACGATGCTATGACACCGTAGCCCCCCGTCGGATGCATCCTCAGAGCTTTGCCTCCCTGGCGCGTCATCTCTCAAGATCAACTTAGTGGCGGACACCGCTTCGCGGGCACTCCCGAATTGCTGTATGGTTTTCCACGTCGGCACCGCGAGGAGCCGGACAGGGCGGGCGATTAGCTCAGCGGGAGAGCGCTTCGTTCACACCGAAGAGGTCACTGGTTCGATCCCAGTATCGCCCACACTAGCAAGACGCAGATCAAGGCCCCCCGGTTGACGCCGATCGGGGGGCCTTCGTCTGTCCACAGGGGCGCCGCGCGACCGGCTGGGCGACTCCGCCTCCGGCGGTGCCAGGGAAGATCCGATCCATCGCCGCCGCACCCTTCGGCGGCACCGGTCAAGGGCGTAACCTGCCACACCTTCGTCGGCGCGGTCGGCCGCGGGAAGATGCGCCCCTCCCTCGTCGGAGGGGCCGCCCCCGTCCCTTCGCCGCTCGGGCGGGGGTTGTTTCGCGTGTCGGTCAGACCACGGTGCAGGGGACGCCGTTGAGGGTGAAGGCGGTCGGTTCGGCGGTGTCGCCGGTGTGGGTGGCCTGGAAGCCGATGTCGATGGTGGCCCCGGGGGCGAGCGTGCCGTTGTAGCCGACGTTGCGGGCGCTCACCTGGCCGCTGGAGGGGGTGTAGGTGGCGTTCCAGCCCGAGGTGATGGTCTGGCCGGGGGGCAGGGTGAAGCCCAGCGTCCAGCCGTTGATCGTCGAGGTCCCGGTGTTGGTGATGCTGATGCCGGCGGTGAAGCCGTTGTTCCAGGAGCTCGTCGTGTAGGCCACCCGGCACAGGCCGGTGCCACCACTGGGCGACGGGCTGGGCGAGGGGCCGGAGCTCACGCCGGTCACGAAGGTCATCATGCTTCGGGCGGGAAGCGTGACGGTGAGGGAGCCGTTCGACACGCCGGTCGTTCCCTGGGGCGCAACGTTCCTGCTCGCGTCGGTCAGCCAGGACGAGACACCGGACGCGGTGCTGTTCGCCAGGGTGAACTGCTGGCTCACCGCGGAGGTGCCCTTGTTGACGGCGACGATGACGACCGTGGAGTCGCCGCCCCGGTACGCCGAGACGTAGACGTTCGACGCCGGGTTCGCCGTCGCTTCGATCCGCACATATCCGGGGCGGACGAACCTGGCGAAGTGCGCCATGATGGCGCCGCGCTTGCTGATCTGGCCGTCCTCCCGCATGGGGCCGTAGCCACGCCGGATGTACCACCAGATGTACGCCTGGAACTCGGCGTCCACCATGGCGCGGTGGATGTGCTCCCCCACGTCGAGCGCCTGGGGCCAAAGGTCCGCCGAATCGCTGCTGTTGGGGTAGTAGACCTCGGTCATCCAGAGCTCTTTGCCCGCGCCCTTCTGCTTGAAGAGGGGATAGGGGAAGTTCGCGAACGACGTGCCGTAGAGGTGAGCCCCGATGATGTCCACATTGGCGAGCGCCGCGGAGTCGTTGAGGATCGGGTCTGAGATGTTCTTCAGGTACTGGAAGGACTCGGGCGCGATGACCCTGGTACCGATCGAACCGGCGTTCTCCCTCAGGAACCGGACCAGCTCGGCGGGAGTCCACCACGTCCAGTCATGCGCGTAATCGGGCTCGTTCTGCACCGATATGCCGTACAGGTTCACCCCGTTGTTCCGCATGAAGTCGTTGAAGGCGTTCAGGTGCTGGGCGTAGGCGCCGTACATGTTGTACCTGAGGCGTTTCGCGTCGGTCTGACTGCCGCGGACGAAGGTCTCGACCATGTTGGCGGGGGGATTCCACGGCGACGCGATGACGGTGGCCCCGAGTTCGATCGCGCGCCTCGCCGTCGCCAGATCACGGCTCCAGTCCGCCTGGTTCTCGGGGACGGGGATCCGCAGCACGGAAAACCCCAGCCGGCCCTCGCCGGTGCCGAAGGCGGTGTCCCGCTGGGCGGCTGTCAGGTCGCCGATCCAGGCCGCGTGGGCCATGCCGCCGAAGCCTCGGATCGTCTGCCGCGGCGCCGACGGATCGATGACGGCCGTGGCGGCCTCGGCCTCCGAGGCCCCCAGGACCGAGGTCGTGGCCGCGAGGACCGGCAGGGCCCCCATCGTCGCCAGAACGGTTCTCCGGCTCAGCGATCCTCGCTCGCCGCTCGCGATCTCATTCTGATCTTGCGTCATGTCTTCTCCACTTGGCTGTTGGTGCCGGTCGGCGCCGGTCGCCGGCGTCGCCACGGGATGAACCTTGATCGTGTTGTCGGTGACGCTCTCCGCTTTGACCGGCCCCGGTAATTGTTAGCGTTAACATCACCTCGCGTGGACCGGCACGCGAGTGCGACGGGGGTGCGGACCGCTCAGGTGGTCACGCGGAGGGGCGACACCCCGCAGAGTGTGGTTCCGCCCTCGGCGGGGGTCAAGCGCCAAGCGGGCCCGCGGGCGGGCGAGCTGCGGGAACGTCTCGCCGGAGGGTGAAATTTTCAAGGTCGGGAATCCGCGCCTCGCGTCGACTCCGCTGTCGAGGACCGGCCGCAGGTCCGCGACGGGTGAGACGGGTTTCCGGCAGGGCGGGTCGTGTCCGGCGCCCGCGCGTCGGAGGCCGGTCCTCGGGGGCGGCTCCGCCTTTCCGGCCGCGGCCGCCCGAGGCGTCTCCCGCTCCGGGCTCGCCGTGCCGGCTCTTCCCCGCGGGTCCATGGGTGTTTTTCGCGCGGGGAAGAGGGGCCCGTGGGCCCCGGGGTAAGGGGGCGCACCCGGGACGGCAGGGCGAAGTAAGCCGTCCTTCTCGGCCCGTTGACGCGGCCGTAGCACGTATGTAACCTTTGGCCAACGCAATGCAAGAATATTGCAAAGTCCTGTTAAATTTTCTCTCTTCTTCGCAACTTCCGCTAGTGATGCGCCGCGCCACGCATCCGCCGTACCCCTCCGGAAGAGCCCCGGGTGACGTCGTTCGCGGCGTCGCGCGGGCGCACACGGCGACCAGCACCCCCCAGCGACGAACGAGGCGAGCTTCGCGGACCGACCCGCCGCAGGTCACAGCGGTCGGCCCAGCGGATGTCATGGACTCCGCGCCTCGCGCCGCACGGCGGAGGCCCCGGCCTCCCATCCCGACCCTGTCGTTCCAGCCGAGAGATAGAGGAACGCGATGAGAAAGCAGTACCTGGCGTTAAGGCTGGTGGCGGCGACGGCCGCGACCAGTCTGCTCGTCCTGGCCGGGGCGGTCACACCCGCCGCGGCGGCCGGCCCCAACCTCGCGGTGGGCAAAGCGGCCTCGTCAAGCAGCACCACCGCCCCCTACGGCGCGGCCAACGCCACCGACGGCGATGCCAACACCTACTGGGAGAGCGGCAACAACACCTTCCCGCAGTGGCTCCAGGTGGACCTCGGAGCCGTCACCAACGTGGACCAGATCGTCCTGAAGCTGCCCCCGGCGGCGGCCTGGGCCACCAGGACGCAGACCCTGTCGGTGCTGGCGGGCACGAGCGCCTCGCCCACCGCCACCATCGTCGGTTCCGCCGGCTACACCTTCAACCCGGCGACCGGCAACACGGTGACGATCAACTTCGCCGCGACCGCCGCCCGCTACCTCCGGCTGAACATCACCGCCAACACGGGCTGGCCGGCCGGCCAGGTCTCCGAGTTCGAGGTGTACGGCCCCACCGGCTCCGGCGGTGACACGTCGCCGCCGACCACGCCGTCGAACCTGGCCTACACCGAGCCGGGCTCCGGCCAGATCAGGCTGACCTGGGGCGCCTCGTCCGACAACGTGGGCGTGACCGGATACGACGTCTACGCCGACAACGCCCTGCGCGCCAGCGTGGCGGGCAACGTGCTGACCTACACCGACACCCAGCCGGCCACCGCGACGGTGTCCTACCACGTCAAGGCCAAGGACGCCGCGGGCAACCAGTCCGGCAACAGCAACACCGTCACCCGCACGGGCAGCACGCCACCGGGCTCCAACCTGGCCCTCGGCAAGGCGATCACCGCCTCCTCCTCGGTCTTCACCTTCGTGGCCACGAACGCCAACGACAACAACACGGCGACCTACTGGGAGGGCAACGGCGGCAGCTACCCCAACACGCTGACCGTCAGCCTGGGCGCGAACGCCACGCTCAACTCGGTCGTGCTGAAGCTGAACCCCGACAGCATCTGGGCGACGCGCACCCAGAACATCCAGGTGCTCGGACGTGAGCAGAACTCGACCTCCTTCACCAGCCTGGCGGCGGCGGCGAACCACACCTTCAATCCCGCCTCCGGCAACACGGTGACGATCCCGGTCAGCGGCTCCTACGCCGACGTCCAGCTCAGGATCACCTCCAACACCGGCGCCCCCGCCGGGCAGGTCGCCGAGTTCCAGGTCATCGGCACCCCGGCGCCGAACCCGGATCTGACGATCACCGGCCTGGCGGCGTCCCCCGCCTCCCCGGTCGAGACCGACGCGGTCACGCTGTCGGCCACGGTCAGGAACAGCGGCAACGCGGCCGCCGGCGCGACGAACGTCAACCTCTACCTGGGCGGCACCAAGGTCGGCACCGCCCCGGTCGCCGCGCTGGCCGCGGGGGCCTCGGCCACCGTCTCGGCCGGCATCGGCACCCGCGACGCCGGCAGCTACCCGCTCAGCGCCAAGGTCGACGAGGCGAACAGCGTCATCGAGCAGAACGAGTCGAACAACGACTTCTCCAGCGCCTCCCCGCTCGTGGTCAGGCCCGTCGACACCGCCGACCTGGTCGCGACGACCAGCTGGACCCCGAGCAACCCGGCGAACGGCAACGTCGTCACCTTCTCCGTGACGATCAGGAACCAGGGCACCGTGGCCTCCGCGGGCGGCGCCCACGGCATCACGCTGACCGTCGCCAACGAGGCGGGAACCGTGGTCCGCACGCTGACCGGCTCCCACACCGGGGTGATCGCGGCGGGCGCCACCACCGGCCCGGTCAACCTGGGCACCTGGACGGCGGCCAACGGCAAGTTCACCGTCAGGACGGTCCTCGCCGACGACGCCAACGAACTGCCGGTCAAGCGGGCCAACAACACGGTCACCCAGCCGTTCTTCGTCGGCCGCGGCGCCAACATGCCGTACGACATGTACGAGGCCGAGGACGCCGTCGTTGGCGGCGGGGCGGCCGTGGTCGGCCCGAGCCGTGACATCGGCACCCTGGCGGGTGAGGCGTCCGGCCGCAGGGCGGTGGCGCTGAACACGACGGGCAGCTACGTCGAGTTCACCACCAAGGCCAGCACCAACACCCTCGTCACCCGCTTCTCCATCCCCGACTCGGCGGGCGGCGGCGGCGTCGACTCGACGCTCAACGTCTACGTCGACGGCACCTTCCTCAAGGCCATCAACCTGACCTCCAAGTACGCCTGGCTGTACGGCCCCGAGGCCGGCCCGGGCAACTCGCCGAGCGCCGGCGCGCCGCGTCACATCTACGACGAGGCCGGCATGATGCTCGGGACCACCGTCCCGGCGGGCAGCAGGATCAGGCTGCAGAAGGACCCCGCCAACACCACGACGTACGCGATCGACTTCATCAACACCGAGCAGGTGTCGCCGATCGCCAACCCCGACCCCGCCAGGTACACGGTTCCCGCCGGATTCACCCACCAGGACGTGCAGAACGCGCTCGACAGGGTGCGGATGGACAACACCGGCACCCTCGTCGGCGTCTACCTGCCGCCGGGCACCTACCAGACGGCGAGCAAGTTCCAGGTCTACGGCAAGGCGGTCAAGGTGGTCGGCGCCGGCCCCTGGTACACCCAGTTCCGGGCGCCCTCGAACCAGGACAACACCGACATCGGGTTCCGGGCCGAGGGAACCGCGAACGGCTCGTCCTTCGCCAACTTCGCCTACTTCGGCAACTACACCTCGCGCATCGACGGTCCGGGCAAGGTGTTCGACTTCGCCAACGTCGCGGACGTGGTGATCGACAACATCTGGAACGAGCACATGGTCTGCCTCTACTGGGGCGCCAACACCGACCGCGTGACGATCAAGAACTCCCGCATCCGCAACATGTTCGCCGACGGCATCAACATGACCAACGGCAGCACCGACAACCTCGTCAGCAACAACGAGGCCCGTGCCACCGGTGACGACAGCTTCGCGCTGTTCTCGGCCATCGACGCCGGCGGCGCCGACATGAAGGGCAACGTCTACGAGAACCTGACCTCCATCCTGACCTGGCGGGCCGCCGGCGTCGCGGTCTACGGCGGGTACGACAACGTCTTCAGGAACATCTACATCGCCGACACGCTGGTCTACTCCGGCATCACGATCAGCTCGCTGGACTTCGGCTACCCGATGAACGGCTTCGGCGCCAGCCCGCCCACCCGGTTCGAGAACATCTCGATCGTCCGCGCCGGCGGTCACTTCTGGAACGGGCAGGTCTTCCCGGCGATCTGGCTCTTCTCCGCCTCCAAGGTCTTCCAGGGCATCCGCGTCAGCGACGTGGACATCGTGGACCCGACCTACGGCGGCATCATGTTCCAGACCAAGTACAACGGCAGCCAGCCGGAGAACCCGGTCACCGACACCATCCTCACCAACATCACGATCACCGGCGCCAAGAAGAGCGGCGACGCCTTCGACGCCAAGTCCGGCTGGGCGATCTGGGCGAACGAGATGCCCGAGCCCGGTCAGGGACCGGCGGTCGGCTCGGCGACGTTCAACAACCTCCGGATGAGCAACAACTTCCAGAACATCAGGAACACGACGTCGACCTTCACGATCAACGTCAACCCGTGAACCCGTAGCAGGAGCGGGAATGCGGCGCCGGTGCCACGGCGGCACCGGCGCCGTCCGTCCTTGTGGCCGGTTCACCCCCGGCTGTCGGGGGGGCCTCGTACAATGACCCGATGCCTTTCCCCGAGAACGACCCCGAGGTGAGCGACGCGTCGCGGGTCCTGCAGCGCGTCTTCGGCTACGACTCGTTCCGGGAGGGCCAACAGGAGATCATCGACCACGTCGTGGCCGGTGGTGACGCCCTGGTGCTCATGCCGACGGGGGGCGGCAAGTCGCTGTGCTACCAGATCCCCGCGCTCGTGCGGAAGGGCACGGGGGTGGTGATCTCACCGCTCATCGCGCTCATGCAGGACCAGGTCGACGCTCTGACGGCGCTCGGCGTGCGGGCCGGGTTCCTCAACTCCACCCAGGAGTTCGAGGAGCGTCGCCAGGTCGAGTCGGCCTTCCTCGCAGGTGAGCTGGACCTGCTCTACCTGGCGCCGGAGCGGCTGCGGGTCGACGCGACGCTGCGCCTGCTCGACAGCGGGACGATCTCGCTGTTCGCCATCGACGAGGCGCACTGCGTGGCCCAGTGGGGACACGACTTCCGGCCCGACTACCTCGCCCTGTCCGCGCTGCACGAGCGCTGGCCCGACGTGCCGCGCGTCGCGCTGACCGCCACGGCCACCAAGGCCACCCACGCCGAGATCGCCTCCAGGCTCAATCTGGAGCGGGCCCGCCACTTCGTGGCGAGCTTCGACCGGCCCAACATCCAGTACCGCATCGCTCCCAAGAACGAGCCGAAGCGGCAACTGCTCGAACTGCTCCGCGCCGAGCACGCCGGGGACGCGGGCATCGTCTACTGCCTGTCGCGCAACTCGGTCGAGAAGATCGCCGAGTTCCTGGTGGAGAACGGTGTCCAGGCGCTGCCCTACCACGCGGGCCTCGACGCCCGCACCCGCGCCGCCAACCAGGCGCGCTTCCTGCGCGAGGACGGCCTCGTCATGGTCGCCACGATCGCGTTCGGCATGGGCATCGACAAACCCGACGTGCGGTTCGTCGCCCACCTCGACCTGCCCAAGTCCATCGAGGGTTACTACCAGGAGACCGGCAGGGCGGGGCGCGACGG
Source organism: Streptosporangium sp. NPDC049248 (assembly GCF_040678965.1). NCBI lineage: Bacteria > Bacillati > Actinomycetota > Actinomycetes > Streptosporangiales > Streptosporangiaceae > Streptosporangium > Streptosporangium sp. NPDC049248. The sequence goes on along the minus strand of NZ_JBFAQY010000035.1, from coordinate 95,658 downwards.
CCTGCCCTCCACCGCCTGGCTCGCCTACGGCCTCCAGGACGTCGTGCAGCAGCGCAAGATGATCGACACCTCGGAGGGTGACGACGCCCACCGCCGCCGCCTGGCCACCCACCTGGACGCCATGCTCGCCCTGTGCGAGGCGGTCGAGTGCCGCCGCGTGCTGCTGCTCGCCTACTTCGGCCAGCAGACCGCCGCCTGCGGCAACTGCGACACCTGCCTGTCGCCGCCCGAGTCCTGGGACGGCACGGTCGCCGCGCAGAAGGTCCTGTCGACGGTGTTCCGGCTGATGCGCGAGCGCCGTCAGAAGTTCGGCGCGGGCCAGATCATCGACATCCTGCTCGGGAAGAAGACGGCCAAGGTCATCCAGCACGACCACGACGGCCTGACGGTGTTCGGCATCGGAACGGAGCTGGGCGAGGCCGAGTGGCGTGGCGTGGTACGCCAGCTGCTGGCGCAGGGGCTGCTGGCCGTCGAGGGGGACTACGGCACGCTGGTGCTGACCGAGGCGAGCGCGGAGGTGCTGGGGCGCCGGCGCCAGGTTCCGCTACGGCGCGAGCCTACGATGGCGGCCCGGCCCGCCAAGGCCGCGAAGACCTCCTCCTCGCGCCGGGCCGAGCCCGTCGAGCTGCCCGAGGAGGCGGTGCCGGTGTTCGAGCTGCTGCGGGCCTGGCGTGGAGCCACCGCGAAGGAACAGGGCGTACCCGCGTACGTGATCTTCCATGACGCGACCCTGCGTGAGATCGCGACCAGGTCCCCCTCGTCCCTGGCCGAGCTGGGCACGGTGAGCGGGGTCGGGGAGAACAAGCTGGCCAAGTACGGCCGGCAGGTCCTCGACACCCTCGCAGGCGCCGATTCCGGTACCGATCCGGCGGGAAGTGAGGAAGGCCTCCTGGCCTTCCCCTGAGGTAGAATCGGGCGGAATCCGGGCCTCAGCGCCCCAGTGACACGCAGGTAGGGGCCTGGAGGCTGTCGTCCACCTCCGGGCTCCTCGCGTTGACGGCCCCCCGCGGCTGCGGACTCCCGAAAGAGGACGATCGTTGCCTGACAGAAGGAACGACCCCGTGGTGGTCGTCGGGCTCGGCCGCTTCGGCGGTTCCCTCGCACTCGAGCTCTTCCGGAGGGGGACCGAGGTGCTGGCCATCGACAGCCGCCCCAAGGTGGTGCAGAGCCTGGCGGGGAAGCTCACCCATGTCGTCGTCGCCGACTCCACGGACATCGAGGCGCTGCGGCAGATCGGGGTGCCCGACTTCTACCGGGCGGTGGTCGCCATCGGCACCGACCTGGAGTCCAGCATCCTCACCACCTCCCTGCTCGTCGAGCTGGAGATCGAGGACGTCTGGGCCAAGGCGATCAGCCGCGAGCACGGCCGCATCCTGGAGCGGGTCGGCGCCCACCACGTGATCCTCCCCGAGCACGACATGGGGGAGCGGCTGGCCCACCTGCTCAACGGGCGGATGCTCGACTACATGGAGGTGGACGGCGACTACGCGGTGGTCAAGACCCGGCCGCCCCGCGAGTACGTCGGCGTGCCCCTGGGCGAGTCCAACCTGCGGCGCAAGTACGGCGTGACGGTGGTCTGCGTCAAGGGCCAGTACGACGAGTTCACCTACGCCGACTCCGGGACGGTGCTGAGCTACGGCGACGTGATCGTCATCGCGGGCAAGATCGAGCAGGTGGAGCGGTTCACCGAACTCCCGTGACCGCTTCCGCCACGCGGGGGATCGTCGTCGATCTACACTGGACGGAATCACTAGAACGGAGTTCGGTAGCGATGCGATTCGGACTGTTGCTCAACGAACCCAAAGAGCCGGACGTGCTCGGCAAGCTACGGGAGCGCATCGCCCGTGCGGCCGACGACGGCTTCTCCTCCGCCTGGATGTCCCACATCTTCGGCCTCGACGCGCTGACCGCGCTCGCCGTGGCCGGGAACCGGGTGCCCGGGATCGAACTCGGCACCGCCGTCGTCCCGACCTACCCGCGCCACCCGGCGGCCCTCGCCCAGCAGGCGCTCACGGTCAACGCCGCCCTCGACGGGCGGCTCACGCTCGGCATCGGGCTCTCGCACCAGCTGGTGATCGAGAGCATGTACGGCATCGGCTTCGAGCGGCCCGCCCGGCACATGCGCGAGTACCTGTCGATCCTGATGCCGCTGGTACGCGGGGAGAACGCGTCCTTCCAAGGGGAGACCCTCACCGGACAGCTCGGGCTGAGCACGCCGGGACCGAGGGACATGCCCGTGCTCATCGCCGCGCTGGCCCCCAGAATGCTCAGGCTGGCCGGGGAGATGGCCGACGGCACCGTGCTGTGGATGACCGGTCCCAGGACCGTGGCCGAGCACGTGGCGCCCGCCGTCACCGAGGCCGCGCGGGCCGCGGGGCGCCCCGAACCGAGGATCGTGTGCGCGCTGCCCATCTGCGTCACCGACGACGCCGAGGCGGCCAGGGCGCTGGCCGCGGAACAGTTCGAGATCTACGGCCAGCTGCCGTCCTACCGGGCGATGCTGGATCGGGAGGGGGCCGAGGGCCCGGCCGACGTGGCGATCGTCGGAGACGAGGACGAGGTGGCGGCGCGGATCGAGGCGCTCGCCAAGGCCGGGGTCACCGACTTCGTCGCCGCCGAGTACTCTCCCGGCACCCGGACGAGGGAGTTCCTCAAGAGCCTTCTCTGACGCCCCGCGCCCGCCCGGGTCAGACGCCGAAGGCGGTCAGGGCCGCCCAGGCCGTGCCGGCACCGGTCACGGCCCCGGCGGCGACCTGGGCGGGGGTGTGGTGGGTGAGCCGGACCCGCGCCCAGCACACCGTGGCCACCACCAGCGCGCCCACGACGAGGGTGGGCGCCGCGGGCAGCACGTGGGCCAGCACCACCACGGTGCCCGCGGACACGGCCGCGTGGAAGGAGATCTTCCACTTGAGAGTGATCGGGACCGTCACCGCGAGTGCGGCCAGCATCGCGGTCACCGTGGCCACCAGCAGACGCGGCGCGCCGAGGGAGATCAGCAGCACCAGCGCGACGACCACCGCCGCGACCGCCACCAGCAGCGGCCTGGTCCGGCTCGCCCGGTCCACCAGATGGTGGGAGTCCAGGCGTCCGGAACGGACCCCGGCCAGGATCACCAGGGCGGGAATGCCGCCGCACAGGGCTGAGGCCACCAGGCCCCATGCTCCGCCCCGCCACCCGTCGGCCATCAGCCCGACGACCGGGGGCAGCCCGATGACCAGCACCTGCGGTGCGAACAGCCCCGTCACCCACCGGGCCGCCGCCGTCGCGCCGCTCCCGTCGCCCGCCATCTCCTGACCGGTCATCTGAATCCTTCCAGCGCCAGGACCTCGGTCCAGGAGGCGCCCGCGTCGGGATGAGGTCCGTGGGAGCCACCCTGCCAGCTGGGAGACCCGGGGACGAGCACTCGCGGGCCCCACGGCCTCCGGCACGCCTCCGCGAGCGCGGCGTGCCGGTGATCAGTCGTTGGCGTGCAGGATGCTGTTGAGCTCCACGCCCGTCCCCTGGCGGGGCACCACCTCGACGGCCCCCGAGGTGGAGTTGCGGCGGAACAGCAGGCCGGAGGCGCCGGAGAGCTCGGCCGCCTTGACCACCTGCCCCTCGGGCAGGGTCACCTTGGTCCCGGCGGTGACGTAGAGGCCCGCCTCCACGACGCAGTCGTCGCCGAGGGAGATGCCGATACCGCTGTTGGCGCCCAGCAGGCAGCGCTGCCCGATGGAGATGACCTGCTTGCCGCCGCCGGACAGGGTGCCCATGATCGAGGCGCCGCCGCCGACGTCGGAGCCGTCGCCCACGACGACGCCCGCCGAGATACGGCCCTCGACCATGGAGCCGCCGAGTGTCCCGGCGTTGAAGTTGACGAAACCCTCGTGCATCACGGTCGTGCCGCTCGCCAGGTGCGCACCGAGACGGACCCGGTCGGCCTCGGCGATCCGGACGCCGCTGGGGACCACGTAGTCGACCATGCGCGGGAACTTGTCCACGCCGTAGACGGTCACCTGGCCCCGGGCGCGCAGACGCAGGCGCACCTGCTCGAAGCCCTCCACCGCGCACGGGCCGTGGTTGGTCCACACGACGTTACCGAGCAGGCCGAACAGCCCGTCCAGATTCAGGCCGTGCGGCTGGACGAGGCGTGCCGACAGCAGGTGCAGGCGCAGGTAGACGTCGTAGGTGTCGGCCGGGGCCTCCGACAGCTTGGCGATCTGGGTCCGCACCGCGACCACCTCCACGCCGCGGTCCTCGTCCACGCCGAGCAGCGCGGCGACCCCGGAGCCGAGCTCCTGGGCGGCCTCCTGCGCGCTCAGCCGCCTGGTGCCCGGAGCGGAGGACTCACCCAGCTGCGGGGACGGGAACCAGGTGTCGAGCACGGTCCCGCCGGAAGTTATGGTCGCGATGCCGGTCGCGTACGCGCCGGAGATCTGAGCTGCTGCGTTCACACCGACCAAGCCTAGCCAAAGCGGCCGCAACGGCAGTATGCCGAGGGAGCGTCGGGCGTGTGCCCGCGGCGCCCACCGGTTAGCGTGACCGCCATGCTGCAGGGGATCGACGTGTCGAACTGGCAGGGCGCCGTCGACTGGGGCGCGCAGGCGAAGGGCGGGGTCTCCTTCGCCTTCGCCAAGGCGAGCGAGGGGAGCACCTTCACCGACAAGTGGTTCGGCACCAACTGGAACGGCATGCGCGAGAGCTGGATCGTCTGCGGCGCCTACCACTTCGCCCGCCCCGCGGGCGACCCCGAGGTGCAGGCGGTGCACTTCCTGAAGATCGTGCAGCGGGCCGGGGGGCTGCGCAGGGGCGATCTGCTCGCCCTCGACCTGGAGACCAACGACCACCTGCCCGCCGCCAGGGTGGCGCGGTTCGCCCGCAGCTGGTGCCAGGCGGTCATCGCGCTGGCCGGGGTGAAGCCGGTGGTCTACACGTTCCAGGCGTTCGCACAGAACGGCAACTGCGCCGGGCTGGAGACCTACCCGCTGTGGATCGCCGCGCCCGACGCGCCCCGGGGGCGGCCACAGGTGCCCAGCCCGTGGCGGAGATGGACCATTCACCAGCACTCGCACAAGCCGTTGGATCGCAACGTCTTTCGCGGGACCCGGGCTGAGCTGACCTCGCTGGGCTACCGCCGGAGCCGCGACGCCTGAGAAAACGCGTCGCCGACACCGGTAGCATCGATTCCAGACCATCCATCGACGTCTCCCAGGGAGCAACCGTGTCGGCCGTGCCAGAACTTCGTATCACCCTCGCCGGAGCCGCGCGTGTGGTGGCGGGGGGCACGACGTACGGGGAGGCGCTGGAGGCGGACGGCCGCTCCGTGGTCGCCGCCCGGGTGGGCGGCGAGCTGAAGGACCTCGCGGCCCCGGTGGCCGAGGGCGACGTGATCGAACCGGTCGAGGCGGCCAGCCCCGACGGGCGCGCCATCGTCCGCCACTCCACCGCGCACGTCATGGCCCAGGCCGTTCAGGAGATCTTCCCCGAGGCCAGGCTGGGCATCGGCCCGCCGGTCGAGAACGGTTTCTACTACGACTTCGACGTCAAGAACCCCTTCACCCCCGACGACCTCAAGCGCATCGAGAAGCGCATGCGCGAGATCGTCAAGCAGGGTCAGCTCTTCTCCCGCAGGCCCGTCTCCGACGACGAGGCGGCCGAGGAGCTCGCCGCCGAGCCGTACAAGCTGGAGCTGATCGGCCTCAAGGGCGGGGCCGCCGACGAGGAGAGCGTCGAGGTGGGCGGTGCCGAGCTCACCATCTACGACAACCTCGACCCCAAGACCGGCGAGCTGTGCTGGAAGGACCTGTGCCGCGGCCCTCATGTGCCGACCACCCGGTCCATCCCGGCGTTCAAGCTGATGCGCACCGGCGGCGCCTACTGGCGGGGCAGCGAGAAGAACCCGCAGCTCCAGCGGATCTACGGCACCGCCTGGGAGTCGCGCGAGAAGCAGGATGAGTACCTCCACCTGCTGGAGGAGGCCGAGAAGCGGGATCACCGCAAGCTGGGCGCCGAGCTCGACCTGTTCTCCTTCCCCGACGAGCTGGGCTCCGGCCTGCCGGTCTTCCACCCCAAGGGCGGCGTGATCCGCCGCGTCATGGAGGACTACTCGCGCAAGCGGCACGAGGAGGCGGGCTACTCCTTCGTCAACACCCCGCACATCACCAAGAGCAAGCTCTACGAGATCTCCGGCCACCTCGACTGGTACAAGGACGGGATGTTCCCGGCCATGGAGCTGGAGGGTGCGGAGTACTACCTCAAGCCGATGAACTGCCCGATGCACAACCTGATCTTCAGGTCCCGCGGGCGTTCCTACCGGGAGCTGCCGCTGCGGCTGTTCGAGTTCGGCACGGTCTACCGCTACGAGAAGTCCGGCGTCATCCACGGCCTGACCCGGGTGCGCGGCATGACGCAGGACGACGCGCACATCTACTGCACCCACGAGCAGATGCGCGACGAGCTCAAGTCGCTGCTCCGCTTCGTGCTCGACCTGCTCCGCGACTACGGGCTCGACGACTTCTACCTGGAGCTGTCGACCAAGGACCCGGAGAAGTTCGTCGGCCCCGACGAGGTGTGGGAGGAGGCGACCGAGACGCTGCGCGAGGTCGCCGAGTCCGAGAAGCTGGAGCTCGTCCTCGACCCCGGCGGCGCGGCCTTCTACGGTCCGAAGATCTCCGTCCAGGCCCGGGACGCCATCGGCCGCACCTGGCAGATGTCGACCATCCAGCTGGACTTCAACCTGCCCGAGCTCTTCGAGCTCGAATACCAGGCCGCCGACGGCACCCGCCAGCGTCCCGTCAAGATCCACCGGGCGCTGTTCGGCTCGATCGAGCGCTTCTTCGGCGTCCTGGTCGAGCACTACGCGGGCGCGTTCCCCCCCTGGCTCGCGCCGGTCCAGGTGGTCGGCATCCCGATCGCCGAGGCACACGTGTCCTACCTTCAGGACGTCGCCAAGAAGGCTCGCGAGCGGGGCATCAGGATCGAGATCGACGCCTCCGACGACCGGATGCAAAAGAAGATCCGCAACGCGCAGAAGGCCAAGGTGCCCTTCATGCTCCTGGCGGGCGACGACGACATCGCAGCGGGTGCCGTCTCCTTCCGCTTCCGCAACGGCGAGCAGAAGAACGGGGTCCCGGTCGACGAGGCGATCGCCGAGATCGTCGACGCGATCGAGCGCCGCCTCCAGGTCTGAGCCTCCTCCGAGGCGTTCCGGGTCCGGCTTCCCCACGGGGGCCGGACCCGTCCCTTTGGCGGGGCCCGTGGGGAAGCCGCGGCCGGGCTTCTCGGTGTCCCCGGATGTCGCCCCTGGGCGTTCCTAGTCGTGCTTCGCGGGTTCGGCGGGTGCCTCGGGCCGGACCTCGCCCGGCAGGCGGACGTCCTCCACGTCGACGTTGACCTCGACGACCCGCATGCCGAGCATCCGGCTGACGGTCCGGGCCACGTTGGTCTTCACCTCGTTGGCCACGTCCATCACCACGTGCCCGTACTCCGCCACGATCGACACGTCCACCGCGGCCGTACGGTCCTGCACGTGGGCGCTGACGCCCCGGGGACCGCGCCTGGCACCGACGCCGGCCCGCTCACGCACCGGCTCCACCGCGTGGGCGGCGTCGCCTCCCAGCTCGGCGACGCCCGTGACCTCGAGGGTGGCGAGGGCCGCGACCTTCTCCACCACCTCGTCCGCCACCTTGATCCGGCCCTTCACCACGGCCGAGGACACCGGGGTGACCGGGGCCGGGGGAGCCGGCGGAGAGAGCGGAGACACGGTCGCCGTCTCGGCGGGGGAAAGGGGGGACACCTCGTCCGCCGCCGGGGTGATCGTCTCGACCACGGCCAGGACGGGCTCGCTCGTGGAGGACGCCGGCGGCTCCGTGTCGGCGGACAGGGACAGGCTGAGGGAGAACGGGCGGGTGGGCCTGCCGCCGATCTCGGCGGAAGACACGGTCTCCTCGGTCGGCTCCTCGACGGAGACGTCGGTCATGGCTACTCCTCGGCTGTCGGTGGTCTTGCTGGGGGATTCTGCCGGAAATTTGCGGCATTCGTCCGTTAATACGGTGAGATATAGATCAAGATCCCGTCCACCCGTCGAATCCCGGCCGGTCCCGGTGCCCCGGCGGGGGAGGCGCCAGACCGGAGGAATCGGCTTGGCAATATGCTGGCGACCATGAGCAACGAGCCGGAGGCGCAGTACGGAGCGGGAACACCGGACGCGTTCCAGAGACTCTGGACTCCACACCGGATGGCCTACATCAAGGGGGCCAGCAAACCGACGGGTTCGGGCCCCGAGGACGGCTGCCCGTTCTGCGAGATCCCCCACATGAGCGACGAGGACGGCCTGATCGTCGCCCGAGGCGACGCGGTCTTCGCGCTGCTCAACCTCTACCCGTACAACTCCGGCCATCTGATGGTCTGTCCCTACCGCCACGTGCCGGACTACGCGGACCTGGACGAGGCCGAGACCACCGAGCTCGCCGATTTCACCAAACGGGCGCTGGTCGCCCTGCGCAAGGCCAGCGGCGCGCAGGGTTTCAACGTGGGCATGAACCTGGGCGGTGTGGCGGGCGCCGGGATCGCCGCCCACCTTCACCAGCACGTGGTGCCCCGCTGGGGCGGCGACACCAACTTCATGCCCGTCGTCGGCCAGACCAGGGTGCTTCCTCAGCTGTTGCGTGACACCAGGGAACTGCTCGCCGGCTCCTGGCCCGCGTCGTCGTAGCGCGGGGCTCCGCCCAAGGTCCTGATGCCCACCGACAGTGTCAGCGGCACGGCGAGCGCCAGTGCCATGGAGAGCACCGCGGCACCCGAGTCGTTGACCAGCATGCCGACCACCCCGCTGACCAGGGTGCCGATCAACCCGGCCCGCAGCGCGGGGGAGTGCGCGAACGCGGCGGGCAGCACCCCCGCGGTCGCCTGCTCCGGCCGTAGCAGCGCGTAGACGAGGAACGCCGTCGCGGCGATCACGACCGGCATCAGGTTGGGGCTGAGCAGCGTGCCCAGCATCGCGCCGAGCTTGCGGCCGATCACCTCGACGGCCTCGCCGGTGAACACCTGGCCGACGAAGCGCCCCAGGTGCGTCTGGAAAGCCGGCGGGCGCAGGTAGTCGAGGTAGGCGATGCCCATCACGGTGACGCCGCCCGCCACGCAGAACGCGCCCAGCTTGACGATCGAGACCCGCCTGCCCGCGATCAGCAGCGCGGTCACTGCGATCCCCGGTACGAACGCGATCACGCCGCCGAAGTCGCTGCCCACACCCGGCCAGCCGCCCAGGATCATCGCGAAGCCGCCCAGCACCGCCACGGCGGTGACCGCCGCACCCGTGTGGCCTCCGCGGGTCAGCCGGTGCGCGATCGTGGCGGCCAGCAGCAGCACCGAGGTGGCGAAGAGCGCGAACGGGATGTTACCCAGGCCGTAGTAGCGGGCCCCGACCACGGCGCTGTAGCCCATCACGCTGTTGAGCTGCAGGGTCGTCCCGGTCAGCAGGTCGCCCGCGAGTACCGCCGCGGTCACCCCGGCCACCACCGCCAGCGGTCCGAGCGGTGCGCGCCGCCATGGCCCCGCCAGCGCCACCGCGGCCAGCAGCAGCGCGCATCCGGCGATCCCGCCGACCAGCGCGAGCAGCGGCGTCCGCACGTCCTGCCAGGGGGTGAGGTTCACCAGGTACGTCGAGGCGGGCACCGAGGCCAGCGCCACCGAGGCCACGCGCACGCGCCTCAGCCCGCGCCTGCGGCGCAGCAGCAGGAACGCGGTCAGGTAGAAGGCGACCTGCAGCACGGCGACCGAGGTGAAGAAGACGCCGCCCACGCTCCTGATCGTCTGCCCGGCGACGTCGGCCTTCTCCAGGTCGGCCCGCGCGGCCTCGGTGGTGCCGGTCCGCCTCTCGCTCGCCTGCCAGGGGAGCCCGACGATGCCCGGCGGTGCCTCGACGCCGGCCAGGGAGAGCATCGTCGCGGTGACGTCCGGCAGGATCGTGATGTCGTCGCGGTGGGTGGAGGCCGCTCCCAGGAATCGGCCGGAGAGGTCTCCGTCGCGCATCATGGCCACCCGAAGGTGCGGGTCGACGCCGTGGTCGGACAGGCCCGCCAGCAGCACGCGCGCATCCTTGGGCAGCACGCTCAGCACCGCCCCGGCCTTGGCGTCGGCCAGGCGCAGCGCCGCCGCCCGCTGCTGCGGGGTGAGCCGCTCCTCGACCTTGGGCAGTCGTCCGTCGGTGATGTAGGGCCTGATCAGATCGTCGACGTCGACGGCGATCACGCGGCACCTGGTGAGCACGCCTGAGCGGATCTGCGCGGGGGAGGGAGCGTACACGTCGACCCTGCCCGATCTGTCGGCCAGTGCCAGCGCGGCCCCCGGGCCGATCGCCAGCGTGCACTCCCCGGCGGCGTGCACGGCATCGCCGAGGGCGCCCGCGTTGCGCTGGCCGGCGACGTCGCGCAGGTATCCGTAGCCGGGGATGACGGCACTCGTTCCGTCGGACTCGGGCAGCGGAGGGAGCCCGCAGCCGTAGCCGACCGCGGACCTCACCCCGGCCGAGATCGTCAGCCACCCATCATAGGGACAGGTCACCCGGCCCACCGCGCGGACCGACAGCGAGCCGATCGCGCTCTGGGTGGCCAGCCGCCACAGATTCGGGGTGCCGCCGGGGCTGAGGTCGCTCCACTGCAGGCCAGGAACGCCGATCAGTACCACCCGCCCGTCCACCCGCGCGGCGGACTGCGCGACACCCGGCCACAGCAAGCCCAGGACCAGCGCAAACGCGAAAAGCGTCCGCTTCACCGACGACCTCCCCTTTAGCTTCTGCCAGGTGCTCGCACCGTAGGGGAAGATCGTGTCACGGGTCCAGCGAATCCGGAGGCAGGTCGCGGGGCGACCGGGCGCTCACCGTCTCGCCTCGCCCGTCCCCCGGACACGCCCACGCCCGCACGGACGCGTGTCCGAGCGGGCGTGGGCAGGTCCCGGGAGTGTCAGGTCCCGGTGGCGTCGCTCTCGTTCTGCAGGCGGTCCAGGGCGGTGACCAGGTAGGTGCCGCCGCGCGTCGTGGTGAAGCTCTGACGGTCGCCGTCCACCGCGGGCACGACCGCGACCAGGTTGCGGGCGTCGGCGGTGGCGCACTCGCCCGGCTTGCCGGAGGCGATCCGGTAGACCGCGTACGAGCGGGCCTCCGGGGAGCTCTTCCAGCTGAGCGAGGTGCCCTGGAGCCGCAGGTCCGCGGGCTTGGCCGGGGCCTGCCCGCCGAGGTCCTTGATCAGCGGCAGCAGCGCCGGACGCGAGTAGTGGCTCTTGACGACGCGGTCCAGCACGCCCAGGGGGTCGGTGGACAGCTGCTTGGCGCTGAAGTAGACGTCGCCGGTGACCTGCTTGTGCCTGCGGTTCTGGGTGAGGTGGGAGGGCAGCTCGCCGGGTCTGGTCCAGGCGGGGGTGTCGGTGGCGCCGACCCGGTACAGGGCCTGGCCGATGTAGAGGTGCACGTCGGTGCCCTTGACCTCGTTCGCCCACCAGGGCATCAGCACGTCGTAGTCGGCGGCCTTGAAACCGCGCGGCCAGTAGAGCTGCGGGATGACGTAGTCGACGGTGCCCTTGCGGATCCAGTGGCGGGCGTCGGCGTAGATGGAGTCGTACGCCGACATGCCGCCGGTGGCCGAGCCGGTGGGGTCCTCGGACTTGTTGCGCCAGATCCCGAACGGGCTGACGCCGAACTTCACACTGCCCCTGACCTCGTGCACCGCCTTGTCGACCTGCGCGATCAGCTTGTTGACGTTGGCGCGGCGCCAGTCGGCGAGCTTGGCGCCCTTGCCGTACCTGGCGAAGGCGGCGTCGTCGGCGAACCTCGCGTTCCCCGACGGGTAGGGGTAGAAGTAGTCGTCGAAGTGGACCCCGTCGACGTCGTAGCGGCTCACCACGTCCTTGACGACCTTGGTGACATGGTCGCGGACCTCGGGCAGGCCGGGGTTGTAGTAGGCCTGGCCGCCGTGCTTGACGATCCAGCCGGGGTGGACCCGGGCGGGGTGGTTCGCGGGCAGCCTGGACAGGTCGCCGTCGGCGGAGGCGCGGTAGGGGTTGAACCACGCGTGGAACTCCAGGCCGCGCCGATGGGCCTCGGCGACGAGGAAGGGCAGCGGGTCCCAGCCGGGGTCCTTGCCCGCGGTGCCGGTCAGATACTGCGACCACGGCTCCAGGTTCGACCTGTACAGCGCGTCGGAGGCCGGACGGACCTGGACGAACACCGCGTTGAACCGCCGCTTGACCGCGTCGTCGAGAATCCTGACGTACTCCGCCTGCTGCCGGGCGGCGGACAGACCGGTCCGCGAGGGCCAGTCGATGTTCTTGACCGTGGCGATCCACACTCCGCGCAGCTGCCGCTTGGGGTATCTCGCGTCCACCGGGCACCGCGCCGAGGCGGAGGTCGTCGCGCCCGCCGTTTCGGCCGAGACCGCCGTGCTCTTGGTGCCCTTGGGCCGGGCCGGCGCGGTGTCGGGGCCGAAGGTGTACGCGGCACCCGTGGTCAGGACGGCGAGGGCGGCAGCGGCCAGAAGAGGGCGTCCGTTTCGCATGGTTCCCAAGTCTGACACCTGGACCGGTGTGCTCTGACCGAAAAAAAGAAATCGTTTCGTGATTACTTTGTTACGTGAGTGTGTGCTGGGAGGCGTGTGTCCGATGGGGTGTGTCCACCTGGTGGCGACGTGCCGCCGGGCACACGCCTCATCGCCCGGTCAGCCGGTGACCTTCTCCACCAGATGCGACGGGAGCGGCTCGTAGCGTAGGAAGTCCCGCTGGAAGGTCCCCGTGCCGTGTGACATGGATCTCAGATCGATCGAGTACCGGGTGATCTCCAGCTCGGGCACCTCGGCCCTGACCAGGGTACGTCCCACGCCCACCGGCTCCGTGCCGAGCACGCGGCCCCTGCGCGAGGACAGGTCGGACATCACCGCGCCCACGTGCTCGTCGGAGACCAGCACGGACACCTCGTCGACAGGTTCGAGCAGCAGTGTGGGCACCTTGGTCGCGGCCTCCTTCAGCGCGAGCGCCCCGGCGATCTGGAAGGCCATGTCGGAGGAGTCGACCGAGTGGGCCTTGCCGTCGTACAGCGTCACCCGCACGTCCACCATGGGGTAGCCGGCGAGGACCCCGCGCTGCATCTGGGTGCGTACCCCCTTCTCCACCGAGGGGATGAACTGGCGCGGCACCACACCGCCGACGATCTTGTCCACGAACTCGAAGCCGCCACCGGACGGCAGGGGCTCGACCTCAAGGTGGCAGACGGCGAACTGGCCGTGGCCGCCGGTCTGCTTGACGTTGCGGCCCAGGGCCTGGCAGCGGCCGCCGAAGGTCTCCCTGAGCGGCACCCGCAGCTCGATCTTCTCCACCTCCACGCCGTGCCGCCTGCTCAGCCGCTCCAGCAGCACGTCGGTGTGGGCCTCGCCCATGCACCACAGCACGAGCTGGCGGGTCTCGGGGTTGTTCTCCAGCCGGAGTGTCGGGTCCTCGGCGACCAGCCGCTGCAACGCCTGGCTCAGCTTGTCGTCATCCGCCTTGGACCTGGGCTGGATCGCCACCGGCAGCAGCGGCTCCGGCATCGTCCAGGCCTTCATCACCAGCGGGTTCTCCCGGTCCGACAGGGTGTCGCCGGTCTCCGCGCGCGACAGTTTGGCCACCGCCGCGATGTCCCCGGCCACGCACTTGGCGGTCGTCCGCTGGAGCTTGCCCAGCGGCGAGGAGAGTGCCCCGATGCGCTCGTCCACATCGTGGTCCTCGTGCCCGCGGTCGGCCAGGCCGTGCCCCGAGACGTGCACCGTCATGTCGGGGCGCAGTGTGCCGGAGAAGACCCGCACCAGGCTGATCCGGCCCACGTACGGGTCACTGGTCGTCTTGACGATCTCCGCGACCAGTGGCCCGTCGGGGTCACAGGTGATGCCGGCGACGGGCCGGCCGTCGATCGAGGTGATCTCCGGCATCGGGTGCTCGGGTGGCGAGGGGAAGCCCTGGGTGATGAGCTCCAGGACCTCCAGCGCGCCCACGCCGGTCCCCGCGGCCAGCACCGGGTAGAAGCCGCCGCGCGCGACGGCCTTCTCCAGGTCCCCGATGAGGGCCTTGGTGTCGATCTCCTCGCCGGAGAGGTAACGGTCCATCAGGGACTCGTCCTCGCTCTCCTGGATGACGCCCTCGATCAGGGTGCTCCGGTAGATCTCGATCTGGTCGGCGTAGGCCGGGCCTGGGGAGTTCTCCGTCCTGGTGCCGGTCGCGTAGTTGTAGAACTTCTGGCTCAGCAGCCCGATCAGGCCGTTCACCTTGCCGTTGGTCACCACCGGCAGGTACAGCGGCGAGACGCCGTCGCCGAAGGCGTCCTGGCAGGCGGCGAGGACGTCCTCGAAGTTCGCCCGCTGGTGGTCGATCTTGGTGATCACGACCGCGCGGGGCATCCCGACCGCCGCGCACTCCTCCCAGAGCATCCTGGTCAGGCCGTCCACGCCCTCGACGGCCGAGACGACGAACAGCGCCGCGTCGGCCGCGCGCAACCCGGCGCGCAGGTCGCCGGCGAAGTCGGCGTAGCCGGGCGTGTCCAGCAGGTTGATTTTGATGTCGTTGTGGATCACGGGGGCCACGGTGAGGTTCACCGAGCGCTGCTGGCGCACCTCGACCTCGTCGAAGTCGCTGGCCGTCGTGCCGTCCTCGACCCGGCCGGGCCGCTGGACGGTCTTGGTCGCGGCCAGCAGCGCCTCCACGAGCGTTGTCTTCCCTGCACCGGAATGGCCGACCAGCACGACGTTTCTTATCTTGTCCGGCTGATCGACCGCGGGTGCCCTCCCCGCGGCTCCCGCTGTTCCGCCGGTCGCTCTCTCCGCCACATCGCCTCCCGCGTCGTTGCCGAAGGGGCGCGGCCTTGGTGGGGCCACACCCCCGGGATCCGCTGCCGCGTCCATACACCGCATGGACGCGGTGTGTTCACCAAATACCCATGTGGCGAATATCACAAGAGGGGTGGAGCGATCCTCTTGCGAGAGGGAAGTCTGATCGCTAAGTGTCCGAGCCTCCTCCGGAGAGCTCCCGCCGTATCGGCAACGCCTTGCCACACGGCTCGCCGATGCGCGCTCGCAGGCCGGGTGGCCTACGATCGGAGCGCGATGCTGAAACTTCTGCGCCCCGCCGTCACCCGAGTCTTGACCCCGCTGGGCAGGGCACTCACCCGCCGCGGGATCAGTCCCAACGTGATCACCGCCGTGGGCACGCTCGGCACCGTCGCCGCCGCGCTGTTCTTCTACCCCCGGGGTCAGCTGTTCGTGGGCACGATGGTGATCACCTTCTTCGTGCTGGCCGACCTCCTCGACGGGGTCATGGCCAGGATGACGGGCGCGGGAAGCACCTGGGGCGCCTTCCTCGACTCCACGCTCGACAGGGTCGGCGACGCGGGAATCTTCTCCGGGCTGGTGTTCTGGTTCATCGTGAGCGATCAGCGGACGCTGGCGGGGGTCGCGCTGTTCTGCCTCGTCGCCGGAGCGGTGGTGTCCTACGTCAAGGCCAGGGCGGAGGCGCTGGGCATGACGTGCGACGTCGGGCTCGCCGAGCGGCCGGAGCGCCTGGTGGTGGGCCTGGTCTCGGCGGGCCTCGGCGGCCTCGGTGTGCCGTACATCCTGGCCGCGGGGCTCTGGCTGCTCGCCGCGGCCAGCGCGGTCACGGTCGGCCAGCGCCTGCTGCACGTGCGCCGGCAGGCCGTCCCCACCTCGCCCAGGCCCCTCCGCTGATCGGAAGTCGGAAAATCGATGACAGACAAGCCCTCCCCCCAGGACCGTCTCGTCGCGGCCGCGTTCGGTGCCGGATGGACGGTCGTGCCCCGTCTGCCCGAGCGGCTCACCGCCTGGGCCTTCCGCGCCGCCGCCGACCGGCTGTGGAAGCACCGGGGAAAGTCGGTGCTCCGGCTGGAGGCCAACCTCGCCAGGGTCAAGGGCGCCTCGCCGGACGACCCGGCGATCCGGGAGCTCAGCCGCGACGGCATGCGCTCCTACTTCCGCTACTTCCACGAGGTCTTCCGGCTGCCTTCGATCTCCGTCGCCGAACTCGTCTCCCGGATGCACGTGATCGGTGTGGAGCCCGTCTACGAGAACCTCGCCGCGGGGCGCGGCGTGGTCCTCGCCCTGCCGCACATGGGCAACTGGGACCAGGCGGGTGCCTGGTTCGCCGGGACGGGACATCCCTTCACCACGGTCGCCGAGCGGCTCAAACCCGAGTCGCTGTTCCATCGCTACACCGCCTTCCGCGAGGGACTGGGCATGGAGGTGCTGCCGCTCACCGGTGGTGACGGCCACACCTTCGGCACCCTGGCGCAGCGCCTGCGCGCCGGGCTCCCGGTCGCCCTGCCCGCCGAGCGGGACCTGACCGCGAACGGTGTCGAGGTGCAGTTCTTCGGCTCGTCCACACGGATGCCCGCCGGTCCCGGCCTGCTGGCCGTGCACACCGGGGCCGCCCTCATCCCGGCGATCCCCTACTTCAGGGGGACCGGCTGGGGCCTGCAGTTCCACGAGGAGATCGCGATCCCGGCCGAGGGCACCAGGAAGGAGAAGGTGGCCGTCGTCACGCAGAGCCTCGCGGGCGTCTTCGAGAAGGGCATCGCCGAGCACCCCGAGGACTGGCACATGCTCCAGCGCCTCTGGCTCGAGGACCTGGAGCCCAGGGGATGAGGATCGGCATCGTCTGCCCCTACACGTGGGACGTGCCGGGCGGAGTCCAGGTGCACATCCGCGATCTCACGGAGGCGCTCACCGAGGAGGGCCACCATGTCTCGGTGATCGCCCCCGCCGCGGACAACGCCCCGCTGCCCCCGTACGTGACCTCGGCGGGCCGCGCGGTTCCGGTGCCCTTCAACGGGTCGGTGGCCAGGCTGTCGTTCGGGTTCCTGTCGGCGAACCGGGTGCGCCGCTGGGTGCGCGAGGGCGCCTTCGACGTGCTGCACGTGCACGAACCGGCCATCCCCTCGCTGGGACTGCTCGCCTGCTGGGTGGCCAGGGGGCCGATCGTGGCCACCTTCCACGCCTCGTACGGCAACTCCCGGTCCCTCTCGGTCACGGCCTCGGTGCTGATGAGCGCGCTGGAGAAGATCACCGGCCGGATCGCCGTGTCCGACGCGGCCAGGAAGACCCTGGTCGAGTTCATGGGCGGCGACGCCGTGCTCATTCCCAACGGGGTGACGGTCGACCGCTACGCCGAGGGCGAGCCGCTGCCCGGCTGGGACCAGGGCGAGGTGATCGGCTTTCTCGGCAGGATGGACGAGCCGCGCAAGGGCCTGCCGGTGCTGCTGGAGGCGTTCGTCCTGCTGGCCGCCGAGCGGCCGGCGCTGCGACTGCTCCTGGCCGGGCCAGGTGACGCCGCCGAGGTGCTGGAGCGCGTCCCGGCCGCCCTCCACGACCGGATCGGCCTGCTCGGCATGGTCAGCGAGGAGGACAAGGTGCGCGCATACCACACGGTCGACGTCTTCTGCGCGCCCAACCTGGGGGGCGAGAGCTTCGGCATCGTGCTGACCGAGGCGATGTCGGCCGGCGCGGCGATCCTGGCGAGCGACATCCCGGCCTTCCGCAAGGTGCTCGACGACGGCCAGGCGGGAGCGCTGTTCGAGACGGGCAACGCCGAGTCGCTCGCCCGCCGGGCCGCCGAACTGCTCGACGACCCCGCGCGCCGGGCCAGGCTGTCACAGGAGGCCCGCGCCGCCGTGCGGAAGTACGACTGGTCGACGGTCGCCCGTGACGTCCTGCGGGTCTACGAGACGGTGGCGAGCTCGGCCGGGGTCGAGGAGGACGCCGAGGGCGCTGAGGGCGCCGAGGGCACCGAGGGCGTGGGGAGTGACGAGGGCACGGTGACGAGCAGGGGCTGGGCCGAGGGGAACGACACGCCGTGACGACCACGCTGATCCTGGTGGTGGGCGCCGTCGTGGTGCTCTGCGCCGTCTACATCTCCTGGCGGGCGGGCCGGCTCGACCGGCTGCACATCCGGCTGGAGCTGGCCCGCGAGTCCCTGGACGCCGCCCTGGTGCGGCGGACCGCAGTCAGCCTGGAGCTGGCCGCCTCCCGGCTGCTGGACCCGGCGACGAGCCTGGTGCTGGCCGCGGCCGCCCACGAGGCCCGTACGGCGGGCCCCGAGGAGCGTGAGCACGCCGAGAGCGACCTGTCGCGCGCCCTGCGGGCCGTCGTCGACCAGGAGCGCTTCCGCGACCGGCTGGCCGACACCGCGGCGGGTTCCGAGCTGCTGGAGGAACTGGGGGCCGCGGTGGCCAAGGTCCTCTACTCCCGCCGGTTCTACAACAACGCGGTGGGCGTGACCCGCGCGGCGCAACGCCGCTGGCTGGCCCGCACGCTGCGGCTGGCCGGGCATACCGAGTATCCGGGCTTCTTCGAGATCGACGATGCGCCGCCGAAGGCGCTGGCCGCCGAATAAGCCGCACACAAACTGGAGTAACTGACAAGTCGGACACCGGTAGGCTCTTGGCGGTTTGTGGCTGACTTGAGGAGATGAATCGTGCGGGTTTCTCGGATGATCGCCGTCACGCTGGCGGGAGTCGCGGCTCTCGCGCCGGTCGCGGCCTGTTCCTCCGACAAGCCCGCGCCGGCGGGCAATCCGGTGGCGGGTGAGCCGAGTGCGGCTCCGACCCCCACGCCCGAGCCGACGCACCCCTTCACCGGGCTGCCGGGCGCGGCCCGCAGGCCGGTGCTCGCAGCGAAGATCGAGAACACCTCGGCGGGCAAACCGCAGCTCGGCCTCAAAAGCGCGGACATCGTCTACATCGAGCAGGTCGAGGCGGGCCTGACCCGGCTGATGGCGATCTTCTCCTCCAAGATCCCGGCCAAGATCGGCCCGGTTCGCAGCGCCCGCATCTCCGACCTGCACATCGTCCCGCAGTTCGGCAGGCCCGCCTTCGCCTACTCGGGCGCGCAGACCAAGATGCTCCCCCTCATCGCCGAGGCGTCGCTGTTCGACGTCTCCGACAGCCGGGCGCCGGGCGCCTATTTCCGGCAGGAAGGACGCTTCGCCCCCTACAACCTGTTCGCCAACACCAGGCAGCTGCTGACCGAGGCGCCCAAGGCGAGCAGGGCCAAGGACATCGGACTCACCTTCGGCGACGCCCCCGAGGGCGGCGTGCCGCGGAAGGCGTACAGCGTGAAGTACCCGGCGGCCCGTTTCACCTTCGCCTGGTCGCAGGCGGCGGGCAAGTGGCTGATCTGGCAGGACGGCAAGAAGGACATGGCGGCCGAGGGCGGTCAGCTCGGCGCGCCCACGATCGTCGTGCAGTACACCAAGACGGAGCGCTCGGAGTTTCACGACAAGAACCAGAGCTACACGCCGCTGGTGCACAGCACGGGCAAGGGCAGGGCGATCGTGCTCCGCGACGGGCAGGCGTTCAAGGCCCGCTGGTCACGGGAGACGGAGAAGGACGGCACCGTCTTCACCACGGAGACGGGGGAGCCGATGAACTTCGCTCCCGGTCAGGTCTGGATCGCGCTGGCCTCCGCCAAACCCGTCATTCCCTGACGCGCGAGTGCTACATGATGTTCAAGAAGATCAGCTAAGAACGACAAGACGGCGTGTAGGGGGCATCCTGCCCAGCGCCTACGATGGAAGCGTAGTGGCCGTCCGGCGCGGGCGGCCCGTGATCCGCAGCCGTCGTGAGGTAGAGACCGTGTCCAGCAGCACGCCCGAAGTCAGCGATACCACCGTCACCGGAACCGCCCGGGTCAAGCGCGGCATGGCAGAGATGCTCAAGGGCGGCGTCATCATGGACGTCGTCAACGCCGAGCAGGCCAAGATCGCCGAGGACGCCGGTGCCGTGGCCGTCATGGCCCTCGAACGGGTACCCGCCGACATCCGCGCCCAGGGCGGCGTCTCCAGGATGAGCGACCCCGACATGATCGACGGCATCATCGCCGCCGTCTCGATCCCGGTCATGGCCAAGGCGCGCATCGGCCACTTCGTCGAGGCCCGGGTGCTCCAGTCGCTCGGGGTCGACTACATCGACGAGTCCGAGGTGCTCACCCCGGCCGACTACGCCAACCACATCGACAAGTGGCAGTTCACCGTGCCCTTCGTCTGTGGCGCGACCAACCTGGGCGAGGCGCTGCGCCGCATCACCGAGGGCGCGGCGATGATCCGCTCCAAGGGTGAGGCGGGCACCGGCGACGTCTCCAACGCCACCACCCACATGCGCAAGATCAGGGGCGAGATCAAGCGCCTGACCTCGTTGCCCGCCGACGAGCTCTATGTCGCGGCCAAGGAGCTCCAGGCGCCGTACGAGCTGGTGGCCGAGGTCGCCAAGACCGGCAAGCTGCCGGTCGTGCTGTTCACCGCCGGTGGCATCGCCACCCCGGCCGACGCCGCGATGATGATGCAGCTCGGCGCCGAGGGCGTGTTCGTCGGCTCGGGCATCTTCAAGTCCGGCAACCCCGCCGAGCGCGCCGCCGCGATCGTCAAGGCCACCACCTTCCACGACGACCCCGACGTCATCGCGAAGGTCTCCCGTGGTCTGGGCGAGGCCATGGTCGGCATCAACGTCGACGACATCCCGGCCCCGCACCGGCTGGCCGAGCGCGGCTGGTAGCGGAACCCAGGGAAACCGGCGGAGAGGCGGCCTCCTTGACGGAGGCCGCCTCTCTGGCGGTAGAAGGGCCGGCCAGGAAGGCCCAAGGCTGGCTATGAACCAGTTTGGGGTGATCTGGGAGGTGGCCATACCCTAAAAAGGCTGTTTCATTTCCAGGGGAAGGACCATTGGTGACCATCGTCCCCACGATCGGCGTGTTCGCGCTCCAAGGCGACGTGCGTGAGCACGTGCGCGCGCTGGAGGCCGTGGGCGCCAGAGCGGTCGCGGTACGGCGCCCCCACGAGCTGGAGGCGGTCGACGGCCTCGTCATCCCGGGCGGCGAGTCCACCACGATGTGGAAGCTCGCCGAGACCTTTGAACTGCTCGAACCGCTCCGGATGCGGATCAAGGCGGGTATGCCCGCCTATGGCTCCTGCGCCGGCATGATCATGCTGGCGGACCGGATCGAGGGCGGCATCGAGGGCCAGCAGACGATCGGCGGCATCGACATGGTCGTCCGGCGCAACGCCTTCGGCCGCCAGGTCGACTCCTTCGAGGCCGACATCGACTTCGCCGGCCGCGGTGCCATGCGGGCGGTCTTCATTCGCGCCCCCTGGGTGGAATCCGTGGGTTCGGGGGTCGAAGTGCTGGCGTTGGCCGAACCTGGAGATAGGATCGTCGCGGTCCGTCAAGGACCGCTGCTCGCCACATCCTTCCACCCGGAGATTACCGGGGATGTTGGTGTGCATTCATATTTCGCTGAGATGGTGAGGGAGCTCTAGGGGATGTCCGGCCACTCCAAATGGGCGACGACGAAGCACAAGAAGGCGGCGCTTGACTCCAAGCGCGGCAAGCTGTTCGCCAAGCTCATCAAGAACATCGAGGTCGCGGCACGGACGGGCGGCCCCGATCCGGACGGCAACCCGACGCTGTACGACGCCATCACCAAGGCGCGCAAGAGCTCGGTTCCGATCGACAACATCGAGCGCGCCCGCAAGCGCGGTGGCGGCCTGGAGGCCGGTGGCGCCGACTGGCAGACCATCATGTACGAGGGCTACGCCCCCGGCGGCGTCGCGGTGCTGATCGAGTGCCTCACCGACAACCGCAACCGGGCGGCCTCCGAGGTCCGTGTCGCGCTGACCCGCAACGGCGGTTCGCTGGCCGACCCGGGTTCGGTGTCCTACATGTTCAACCGCAAGGGCGTCGTGCTCGTCCCCAAGGGCGAGCTGGGTGAGGACGACGTGCTGACCGCGGTCCTCGACGCGGGCGCCGAGGAGGTCAACGACCTGGGGGACCAGTTCGAGGTCGTCTCCGAGGCCACCGACCTCGTGCCGGTCCGCAAGGCCCTGCAGGAGGCCGGGATCGACTACGACTCGGCCGAGTCCGGCTTCATGCCGACGATGAACGTCCCGCTCGACGAGGACGGCGCCCGCAAGGTCTTCAGGCTGATCGACGCCCTTGAGGACAGTGACGACGTGCAGAACGTCTGGGCCAACTTCGACGTCTCCGACGAGGTCATGGAGAAGCTCGACGCGTGATCTCGCGCTCGGCGTTCCCGTCGCGG
This sequence comes from Streptosporangium sp. NPDC049248, assembly GCF_040678965.1. Classification (NCBI taxonomy): domain Bacteria; kingdom Bacillati; phylum Actinomycetota; class Actinomycetes; order Streptosporangiales; family Streptosporangiaceae; genus Streptosporangium; species Streptosporangium sp. NPDC049248. Next base: position 73,570 of record NZ_JBFAQY010000035.1, on the reverse strand, counting down.
AACTCCGGGCGGTGACCGCCGCTGACACTTCCCGCGGGCCCCGCGAGGGCCGTGCGCGACGTGCTCCCAGGCGGTAGAGTCTGGCACCGAACAGGTGTTCGGTGAGCGGAGGCGTGCCGGTGCGATTGCCCGAACTGCGGGTCATGGGGGTCGATCCCGGGCTTACCCGATGCGGGCTCGGCGCCGTCGAGGGGAGACCGGGCGCGCCGCTGAGCCTGGTCAAGGTCGGGGTGGTCCGAACCCCCGCCGACGACGAGATCGGCGCCCGGCTGGTGGCGATCGAGGCCGGCATAGAGCAGTGGCTCGACGAGCTCGAACCCGACGCGGTGGCCGTGGAACGGGTCTTCGCCCAGCACAACCTCAGGACGGTGATGGGCACCGCGCAGGCCTCCGCCGTGGCGATCCTGTGCGCCTCCCGCAGGGGGCTGCCGGTCGCCCTGCACACGCCGTCCGAGGTCAAGGCGGCGATCACCGGCAGCGGCACGGCCGACAAGCAGCAGGTCGGCACGATGGTGACCCGGCTGCTGCGGCTGGACGCCATGCCCAAGCCCGCCGACGCCGCCGACGCGCTCGCCCTCGCGATCTGCCACGTGTGGCGGGGCGGAGCCCAGAGCAGGCTGGCCGAGGCCGCGGCGAAGGCCGCGAGCGGCCCCGGCACGACCGCCGCGGCCTACTTCCGCGGCCGGGGCAGGGCCGGATACCCGAGAGGAACCACGAAGTGATCGCCTCGGTGCGAGGACAGGTGACCGTGATCGCCCCCGACGGGGCGGTCGTCGAGGTGGGCGGGGTGGGAGTGCTCGTGCACTGCACGCCGGGCACGCTGGCGACGCTCAGAACAGGCGAGGAGGCCCGGCTGGCCACCTCGCTGGTGGTCCGCGAGGAGTCGCTGACGCTGTTCGGCTTCGCCACCGACGACGAGCGCGGGATCTTCGAGATGCTGCAGACGGCCAACGGGGTCGGCCCCAAGGTCGCCCTGGCGATGCTGGCCGTGCACACCCCCAACGCGCTCAGGGTGGCCGTGGCCACCGCCGACGTCAAGGCGCTGACCAGGGTCCCCGGGGTGGGCCCGAAAGGCGCCCAGCGGATCATCGTCGATCTCAAGGGCAAGCTCGGCACGCCCGAGGAGGCGGTCAACGCCGCGCTCAACGGCCGCGCCGCCGCGCCCGTCTGGCGCGATCAGGTCCACTCCGGCCTGGTCGGCCTGGGTTACTCGGTACGGGACGCGGACGAGGCGGTCGCCGCCGTCGAGCCCCGGGCCGAGGCCGAACTGGCCGAGGGCCGCACCCCGCAGGTGGCGGCGCTGCTCAAGGCGGCACTCAGCGCGCTGAGCACGCGATGAGAGGCTCGACGGCGAAGGCGCGGCGGCCGGAGCGCGGGCGCCTCCGCCGTACGGTGAGCGGAGGTGGGACGGCGTGAGTTCCGAACGGGATCTGGTGTCGCCGGACGCCGAGGGCGACGAGAGGAACATCGAGGCGGCGCTGCGGCCCAAGCGGCTCGATGAGTTCATCGGCCAGGCACGGGTGCGCGAGCAGTTGTCCCTGGTGCTGCAGAGCGCGCTGCGGCGCAACCGGCCGCCGGACCACGTGCTGATGAGCGGCGGTCCCGGGCTGGGCAAGACGACCCTCTCCATGATCATTGCGACCGAGCTCTCCGTGCCGCTCCGGATCACCTCGGGGCCCGCGCTCGAGCGGGCCGGTGACCTCGCGGCGATCCTGTCGACCCTCTCGGAGGGCGAGGTCCTGTTCATCGACGAGATCCACCGCATGGCCAGGCCCGCCGAGGAGATGCTCTATCTGGCGATGGAGGACTTCCGCGTCGACATCGTGGTGGGCAAGGGGCCGGGGGCGACCGCGATCCCGCTGGAGATCGCCCCGTTCACCCTGGTCGGGGCCACCACCAGGGCCGGCATGCTTCCCGCGCCGCTGCGTGACCGCTTCGGCTTCGTCGCGCACATGGACTTCTACGGGGTCGCCGAACTGGAGGAGGTGCTGCACCGCTCCTCGCGCCTGCTGGGCGTGACGCTGCCGGACGACGCCGCCACCGAGATCGCCGGCCGCTCGCGGGGTACGCCCCGTATCGCCAACCGCCTGCTGCGCAGGGTCCGCGACTTCGCCGAGGTGCGCGCGGAAGGCGTCATCACCAGGGACGTCGCCTCCGCCGCGCTCAACCTCTACGAGGTCGACGCCGAGGGGCTCGACAGGCTCGACCGGGCGGTGCTCGGAGCGCTGCTGCGCAAGTTCGGCGGTGGCCCGGTGGGGCTGTCGACGCTGGCGGTCGCGGTGGGGGAGGAGCCGGAGACGGTCGAGGTGGTCGCCGAGCCGTTCCTGGTGCGGCAGGGCCTGCTGGCCCGCACCCCCCGTGGCCGGGTCGCGACCGCCGCGGCCTGGACCCATCTGGGGCTGGTGCCCCCGCCGGACGCCTTCGGTGCCTCGCTTCTCATCGATCTTGGGGATGATGCCGAGCAAATCTAGCGTTGTGCATCGGTAGGGGAGACGTACAAGGTTGATCACAGATAGATGACAACTGTATCGAAATGGGAACTTCCCTGCGTGCCGAATCGTGACTTCGTTGCCGTGCTTCTAACAACTCGCCTAAACTCCGAGCCTTGGCTGGCTGTGTAGGCTGACGTGCTGAGCGGCATGGTCGTATATGACGTCCGGTTTCACGCCGGTCATTCTCAAGAGAAGGAGCGGCCCTGTGGGCGGCAGCTATTCAAGTCTGATCATGATCGCTCTCATGGTCGTGGTTTTCTACTTCCTGCTGATCCGGCCGCAGCGTAAGCGGCAGCAGGAGCAGGTCAAGATGCAGAACAGCCTCGCGCCGGGCACCGGTGTCATGACCACGACGGGTCTTTTCGGGACCGTGGTGGCCATCGACGCCGACGACGTGATCCTGGAGATCGCCCCCGGCGTGGAGACCCGCTGGGTGAAGGCGGCGATCGGCCGCGTCCTGGTTCCCGTCGACGATGTGGAGGAGGATGTCAAGCCCGCCGACCACGACGTCGCGGAGACCGCCGAGCAGCAGAGCGAAGAGCGCGACTCGGCGAGCAAGAAACTGTGAGTAGGTTCACCACCAATCCCCTATAACCGAAAGTCGACCAGTGGCCCGACCGACCAGCGGCCAGAGCAAACCGGGGCGCATGCTCCTGCTGCTTCTGGCGATCATTCTCGCCATGGGAGGGGTGATGCTCCTCAACAAGGCGTACACCCCGGAATATGGCCTCGACCTCGCCGGCGGCACGACAGTGACGCTGCAGCCCATCACCCCGAACGGAAGCGCTCCCTCCCAGGAGAGTCTCGACCTGGCGGTGAACATCATCCGCGAGCGGGTGAACGGCAGCGGCATCTCCGACGCCGAGGTCGCCAAGTCCGGTGACAACATCGTCATCTCCGTCCCCGGAGTTGGCCAGGAGGAAGTCGTCAAGCTGGTCGGCACCACTGCGGAACTGCGGTTCCGCCAGGTGCTGGCGATCGGGGCCGGATCGCCTCCGCCCCCCGGAGAGCTGGCTACCCAGGCGCCGACGCCGTCTCCCTCGCCCACCACCTCCGGGGGCAAGGGGACCAGGGCGCCCAGGCCCACCGACTCCGCGGCGCCGAAGCCGTCCGCGACGGCCGCCCCCGACACGAACACCTCGCCCGCCGGGCGCGCCCTGTCGTCGGGGCTGCTCAAGCCAAGCCCGGGAGCCGGCTCCGAGTCCTCTACGGAGCCTGCTCAACCCGGCGACCAGTCTTCCAAGCCGGGTAACGGCAGCGCCGCGCCGACGGCCCCGCCGACAGCCCCGCCGACGGCGGCCGACGATCCCATGGCGGGCGTCGACCCCACCGGGATCGACCCGGCGGCCCTCAAGGAGTTCCAGACGCTCGACTGCGCCAAGCAGACGAACCGAGGGGCTCAGGACGCGCCGGACAAGCAGTACGTGGGCTGCAGCACCGACGGCAGCACCAAGTTCATCCTCGACAAGGCGGCCGTGACCGGCACCTCGATCGACAGCGCGTCCTCGGGCGTCGACCAGACCACCGGCGAGTGGCTCGTCCAGCTCTCCTTCAAGGGCCAGGGCCCCGACCAGTGGTCGAAGGTCACCACCACCGCCTTCAACTCGCAGGCCCCCCGCAACCAGATCGCCATGGTCCTCGACGGCATGGTCATCTCCGCGCCCGTCATCCAGGAGCCGATCACCGGCGGCCGTGCGCAGATCTCCGGCAACTTCACCCAGGTGAGCGCCGACGAGCTGGCCAACCAGCTCAAGTACGGCGCACTTCCGCTGAAGTTCGAGAAGAGCTCCATCGACGAGGTCTCCTCCACCCTGGGCGCCGACCAACTGCGCGGCGGCCTCATCGCTGGCGCGATCGGCCTGCTGCTGGTCGTGATCTACTCGATGCTCTACTACCGGGGCCTGGGCGTCGTCTCGGTGCTGAGCCTCCTGGTGGCGACGATCGTTACCTACCAGTCGGTGGTGCTGCTCGGCGCGTTCGCCGGCTTCCGCCTCTCGCTGCCGCACATCATCGGTCTGATCGTCTCGATCGGTATCACCGCCGACTCGTTCATCGTCTACTTCGAACGTATCCGTGACGAGATGAAGGAAGGCCGCCGTTCGCTGCGCACGGCGATCGAGGTCGCCTGGGTCCGGGCCCGGCGGACGATCCTCATCGCGGACGCCGTCATGTTCATCGCCGCCGTGGTGCTCTACTTCCTGGCGGTCGGCGGTGTGGCCGGGTTCGCCTTCGCGATGGGCCTGACCACGCTCATCGACATCGCGGTGGTGTTCATGTTCACCAAGCCGTTCGTCGCGATGCTGGCGAGGCTGAAGTTCTTCGCCAAGGGGCACAAGCTCTCCGGTCTCGACGCCGAGCGCATGAGCGAGACCGTCACCGCTCCCAAGTCCGCTCCGCAGGAGGCCTGATGTCCGGCATCGCGCGCCGGCTGTACCGGGGCGAGGTCAACGTCGACTTCGTCGGCCGCAGGAAGCTTTGGTACAGCCTCTCTGTAATCCTGCTGGTGATCTCCATCGCCGGTCTGGTCTTCAACGGCCTCAACCTGGGCGTGGAGTTCAAGGGCGGGTCCGTCTTCTCCTTCAAGGCCCCGGCGTCCGTCAACATCGAGCAGGTGCGCGGCACGTTCACCGATGCCGGTGTGCACCAGGTCATCGCGCAGACGACCCAGAACGGCTGGCGGGTCACCACGGAGAGCCTCCCGGCAGAGCAGGTCACCGCGGTCCAGAAGGCGGTGGCGAGCGAGTTCAAGCTGCCGCAGAACGAGGTCAACCTGCAGGTGATCGGTGCCTCGTGGGGCGGCCAGGTGGCCAACAAGGCCGTCATCGGACTGATCGTCTTCATGCTGGCGATCATCCTGTACCTGACGATGGCCTTCGAGTGGAAGATGGCGCTGTCGGCCGTCGTGGCGCTGCTGCACGACCTGGTGATCACCGCCGGTGTCTACGCCTGGTCCGGCTTCGAGGTCACCCCGGCGACCCTGCTGGGCTTCCTGACCATCCTCGGGTACTCGCTGTACGACGCCGTGGTCGTCTTCGACATGATCAAGGAGGTCACCGCCAAGCTCGGCACGACCTCCAAGATGACCTACACCGAGGCCGCCAACAACGCGCTGAACCACACGCTGATCCGGTCGCTGAACACCACCCTGGTGGCGATCCTGCCGGTCGCGGCGATCCTCTTCATCGGCACCACGCTGTTCGGCGCCGGTACCCTGAAGGACCTGTCGCTGGCCCTGTTCGTCGGCATGATCGTCGGAACCTACTCCTCGCTGTGCGTCGCGACGCCACTGCTGGTCACGCTGAAGGAGCGCGAGCCGCGCTACCAGGCGATCGCCCGCAGGCTCGCCGCCCACGGGGGTGGCTCCGGGGGCAGGACGACGCGTCAGCCGGTCACCGCCGGAGCGTCCAACGGGACCGTCAACGGGACCGCCAACGTGGCCAACGGGGCCGCGGCCGGCGGCGACAAACGCAAGAAGAAGTAAGCTCCGAGCAGTTCGCGCCTCCGCTCCCTGCCCAGGGGGCGGAGGCGTTTTCCTTCCCCCTCCCCAAGGAGTGCCGACCATGACCGAGCTGAGCAGGCTGATCCTCGATCGCATCCGTGACGTGCCCGACTACCCGCAGCCCGGGGTGATGTTCAAGGACATCACCCCGCTGCTCGCCGACCCGGTGGCGTTCGCCGCGGTGACCAGGGCGCTGGCCGGGCTGTACGAGGTGGACAAGATCGTTGGAATCGAGGCGCGGGGGTTCATCCTGGCCGCCCCGGTCGCCTGCCAGGCGGGCGCGGGCTTCGTCCCGGTACGGAAGAAAGGCAAACTGCCCGCTGAGACGCTTGAGGCGTCCTACGATCTGGAGTACGGCTCCGCCATCATCGAGGTTCACCGGGACGCCTTCATCCCCGGAGAGCGCGTTCTCATCGTCGACGACGTGCTCGCCACGGGAGGAACGGCGCGCGCGGCGGTGGAGCTGGTCCGCGAGGCGGGCGCCGAGGTCGTCGGCCTCGCCGTGCTCATGGAGCTGGCCTTCCTCAAGGGTCGCGAGCGCCTGACGGACGTCGAGTTGCACGCTCTCGTCGTCGTTTGATCGACCCCGCGGACAAAAGCACACAACCCCGTCTGGATACACTGAGGGATCTGGACTCGAACGTGAGGAGTCTGAGTGCCCCGTGATGTGGTCGTCCCCGACACGACCGCCAACGGTGGCGGTCCCGAGATGGCCGTCCCAGCAGGCGACGCCGGTTCCGCCATGTCCGGAGCCGCCGAGGAGAAGCCGGCGGTAAGGCGAAGGCTCGCACGTTTTGGGGGGCAATGGGGTGGCGGCATGAATCCGGTTCTGGAGCCGCTGTTCCGCACGGTCCGCGCCACCCATCCGAAGGCGGATCTGCGGCTCATCGAGCGCGCCTACGACGTGGCGGCCTATCACCACCGCGACCAGAAGCGCAAAAGCGGTGACCCGTACATCACCCACCCGCTGGCGGTGGCGACGATCCTGGCCGAGCTCGGCACCGACGACGAGACGCTGTGCGCCGCGCTGCTGCACGACACCGTCGAGGACACCGCGTACGGCCTGGACGAGCTGCGCTCGGACTTCGGCGACAACATCGCGCTGCTGGTCGACGGCGTCACCAAGCTCGACAAGGTCAAGTTCGGCGCCGCGGCCGAGGCCGAGACCGTACGCAAGATGGTCGTGGCGATGTCCCGGGACATCCGGGTGTTGGTGATCAAGCTCGCCGACCGGCTGCACAACATGCGCACCATGCGCTACCTGCCCGAGCACAAGCGGCACCAGAAGTCCCGCGAGACGCTGGAGATCTTCGCGCCGCTCGCCCACCGGCTGGGCATGAACACCATCAAGTGGGAGCTGGAGGACCTCGCGTTCGCCATGCTCTACCCCAAGCGCTACGACGAGATCGCCCGGATGGTCTCGGAACGGGCCCCGCGCAGGGACCTGTTCCTGCAGGAGGTCATCGAGAAGGTCTCCGGCGACCTGCGCGACGCCAAGATCCGCGCGGCCGTCAAGGGCCGTCCCAAGCACTACTACTCCGTCTACCAGAAGATGATCGCCAGGGACGTCGCCTTCGACGACATCTACGACCTGGTCGGCATCCGGGTGCTGGTCGACACGGTCCGCGACTGCTACGCGGCGCTCGGAACGATTCACGCGCGATGGAATCCGGTGCCCGGCCGGTTCAAGGACTACATCGCGATGCCCAAGTTCAACATGTACCAGTCGTTGCACACCACGGTCATCGGCCCGGAGGGCAAGCCGGTGGAGCTGCAGATCCGCACCCACGGGATGCACCACAGGGCCGAGTACGGTGTGGCGGCGCACTGGAAGTACAAGGAGGACATGACCACCTCCGGTCCTCCGGGGGCGAAGTTGAAGCCCGCCAGCGACATGGCGTGGCTGCGGCAGCTCCTCGACTGGCAGAAGGAGACCGCCGATCCGGGAGAGTTCCTGGAGTCGCTCAGGTTCGACCTGTCGGTCTCGGAGGTCTACGTCTTCACGCCCCGAGGCCAGGTCATCGCCCTGCCCGAGAACGCGACGCCCGTCGACTTCGCCTACGCCGTGCACACCGAGGTGGGGCACCGTTGCATCGGGGCCAGGGTCAACGGCCGCCTGGTGCCCCTGGAGTCGCGGCTGGGCAACGGTGACACAGTGGAGATCTTCACCTCCAAGTCGCCCGACGCGGGCCCCTCGCGTGACTGGCTGAAGTTCGTCAAGTCGGGACGGGCCCGTAACAAGATCCGGCAGTGGTTCTCCAAGGAGCGCCGCGAGACCGCGATCGAGGCGGGCAAGGAGGCGATCGGCCGCGCCATGCGCAAGCAGGGCCTGCCGCTGCAGCGCCTGATGTCCGGAGAGTCCCTCCTGGTCCTCGCCAGGGAGCTGCGCTACCCGGACGTCTCCGCGCTCTACGCGGCCGTGGGAGAGGGCCACATCGCCGCGCAGGCGGTCGTGCAGAAGCTCGTGACCTCCATCGGAGGAGTGGACGGCGCGGAAGAGGACATCGCCGAGGTCTCCGTGCCGACCAAGCTGCGCGGTCGTCCCCGGGGCAGTGGCGGCGCCGGAGTGGTCGTCGCGGGCGACTCCGACGTCTGGGTCCGCCTGTCGCGATGCTGCACTCCCGTGCCGGGCGATGAGATCGTCGGTTTCGTCACCCGCGGGCATGGCGTGTCGGTGCACCGCACCAACTGTCCCAACATGGATCAGCTCAAGTCCGAGCCCGACCGCCTGGTCGAGGTCGCCTGGTCCGCCGCGGACGACTCGGTGTTCCTGGTCGCGCTGCAGGTCGAGGCGCTCGACCGGCCGCGCCTGCTCTCGGATGTGACCCGCACGCTCTCCGACCAGCACGTCAACATCCTGTCGGCGTCGGTGACGACGTCCAGGGACAGGGTGGCGATCAGCAAGTTCACCTTCGAGATGGGCGACCCCAAGCATCTGGGGCACGTCCTGAAGGCCGTCCGCAACATCCAGGGCGTCTACGACGTCTACCGGGTCAGCGGCGCCGGTTCCTGAGCGTCGGGCGCGCCCTCGGACCCTCTCCGAGCCGGGGGCGGCGCCGACGCCTCATCACGAACGACAGGGCCGCGGAGGGCTCCCCGGTATGGGAGCCCTCCGCGGCCCTGTCGGTCCTTCAGATCGCGTCAGCCGCCCGCGGAAGGGGTCAGGAGAACTCGGCGAGCGTGCGCTCGGCCTCCTCCAGCCAGGAACGGCGGGCGGCCAGGGCCTCCTCGGCGTCCTTGACGTCCTTGTCCCTGCCCGCGTCCCTGGCCTTGGTCAGGCGGCCCTCCAACTGCGCGATCGACTTGCGCAGCTGGTCGACCGTGTTCTGGGCACGGGCGCGCGCCTCGGGGTTGGAGCGCTTCCACTCCGCCTCCTCGGCCTTGCGGACCGCGTCGTCGATCTTGCGCAGGCCGCCCTCCAGCCGGTCGCGCTGTTCGCGTGGGACCGGGCCCGCGGCCTCCCAGCGCTCCAGGATGCCGCGCAGGGCGTTCCTGGCCGCACGGACGTCGGTGACCGGGAGGATCTTCTCGGCCTCGGTCAGGAGTTGCTCCTTGGCCTCGGCGTTGGCCGCCAGCGAGGCGTCGCGCTCGGCGAAGACGGCCGAACGCGCCTGGAAGAACTGGTCCTGGGCGCCCTTGAAACGGCCCCAGAGCTCGTCCTCGACCTCCCGGGAGGCCCGGCCGGCGGACTTCCACTCCTGCATCAGCTCGCGGTAGGCAGACGCGGTGGCACCCCAGTCGGTGGACGAGGCCAGCGCCTCGGCCTCGGCCACGATGCGCTCCTTGGTGGAGCGCACGCCCTCGCGCTGCTCGTCCAGCCCGGCGAAATAGGCCTTGCGCCGCTTGGCGAAGGCCGTGCGGGCCGCCGACAGGCGCTTCCACAGCGCCGCCTCGGTCACCCGGTCGATGCGCTCGGCGGCCTTCCACTCATCGATCAGCTGGCGCAGCCGCTCGCCACCGGTCTTCCAGTGGGTGGTGTCGTCGGCGATGCGCTCGGCCTCGGCGACGATCCGCTCCTTGACGCCCTTGGCCTCGGCCCTGGCCACGTCACGAGCGGCCTTGACCTCCTCCCGGCGCTGGGCGACCAGCTCCGTGAGGGTGTTGAGGCGGTTCAGCAGCGCGTCGAGGTCACCGACCGCGTGCGCGTCGGTGATCGCCTCGCGGAGCTTGACGATGGTCGCCTCCGCCTGGGCGGGCGGCAGGTCAGTGCCGCGGAGCCGCTGTTCGAGCAGGGTGACCTGCCCGGCCAGCTCGTCGAACTTGCGATGGAAGTAGGCGAGTGCCTCTTCCGGTTCGCCGGCCTGCCAGGACCCGACGGCCCGTTCTCCCTCAGCCGTACGTACGTAGACGGTGCCGTCGTCGTCTACCCGGCCCCACGGGTCGGTGCTCACCGTGTCCTCCCGCACTTTCATCAGCCTTTCGGGACTTACCGCCCCTTGTATGTATTACGTCAGCTCTTGCTGGACATTGTCACGTCTTTGATTTCGAGGGTTTCCTTCGGTGCCCCGGTGCCGTCAGGCCCCGGAGTGATGACGCCCGCCTTGTTCACCTTGTCGAGGATCTCCAGGCCCTTGGTGACCGTACCGAAGGGGGTGTAGTCCGGCGTCAGCGGGGCGTCGCCGTACACGAGGAAGAACTGGCTGCCGTTGGTGTCGGGACCGCTGTTGGCCATGGCCACGACGCCGCGGGTGTACTTGGCGCCCTCCAGGTTCTCGTTGACGAAGCGGTAGCCGGGGCCACCCTGACCGTCGGTGGGGTTCTTGCCGTCGGCCTTGGCCAGCGGGTCGCCGCACTGCAACATCGGGAACTGGTCGGAGCCCAGCCGGTGACACTTGGAACCGTCAAAGTACTTCTTCTGCGCCAGGAAGGCGAAGGAGTTGACGGTGCACGGAGTCTTGTCTGCCGACACCTCGATGACGATGTCGCCCTGGTTGGTCTTCAGGGTCATCGTCGTGGGAGTCTTGTCGACCTTCGCCGGAGGCAGGCCCACGTTCTTGGTCGTGCCGCCTTCCGAGGCGACGTAGCCGCAGGTTCCGCTGGCCGCGTCGAAGGCCGTCGGCTGCGTGCCGGCCGCGGAGGCCGTCTCCGAGGGGTTCCCCGAGGGCGCCGGATCGGCGGTCGCCGTCGTGTCGGAACCCCCGAACACGCTGGTCGCGACGATCACACCCGCCACAGCCAGCACACCGACCACACTGGTGCCGATGAGTGCGATGCGCTTGGCCCTGGCGACCTTGGCCTCACGTTCGACGCGTCGCTTCATCTGCCGCTCGTAGTGCTCGCGCGCCAACTGCTTCTGGCGCTCCCTGCCGCTCACCGCTTCGCCCTCCCGAGTGCCGAGTCGTACTTAATGAGGTGGGCGAATCGTATCGGCCAATGGGTAATGGTTCGCAGCCCGCCGACCCGCACCGGTACCCTTCGGTTACATTCCCATCCGCATTCTTGACGAGATCAGCTGAGGCAGATGCTCATCGCCGGCTTTCCCGCAGGGTCCTTCCAGACCAACTGTTACGTCGTCGCTCCCGCCGCGGGCGAGGAGTGCGTGGTCGTCGATCCCGGCCAGAACGCCGTCGGCGACCTCGATGACCTGCTGCGCGAGCACCGGCTCAAACCGGTCGCGGTGCTGGTCACCCACGGGCACCTCGACCACATGTGGTCGGTGGCCCCGGTCTGCGGCGCGCGTGACGTCCCCGCGTGGATCCATCCCGAAGACCGCGAGCTGCTGTCCGATCCCGGCAAGGGGATGTCGCTGTCCGCGAAACAGCAGCTGTTCGGGGGACTGACCTTCACCGAGCCGGACGACGTGCGCGAGCTCGCGGACGGCGAGGTGCTGCGGCTGGCGGGCCTGGAGCTCACCGTCGACCACACCCCCGGCCATACCAGGGGGTCGGTGACCTTCAGGTTGCCCAGCACCGAGGAGATCCCCGACGTGCTGTTCTCGGGCGACCTGCTCTTCGCCGGCTCCATCGGCCGCACAGATCTTCCAGGCGGCGACTACCCGACCATCCTGCGCAGCCTGGCGGCCAAGTGCCTGCCGCTGCCGGCGGACACGGTGGTGCTGCCCGGCCACGGACCACAGACCACGATCGGCCAAGAGCGTGCCACCAACCCGTATCTCGCGGAGGCGGAGCAGGCCGCGGGCGCAGGCCCCGCGGGTCTCAGGCACGACCGCGGCCCCGGCAGGGGACTTTAGACAATGACTTTGCAGGCGCCCAAGGGCACCTTCGACTGGATCCCACCGCGTTCGGAGCGGGCACTCGCGGTACGCGAGGCGCTGACCGACCCCGTCCGCCGGGCGGGTTACGGCTACATCGAGACGCCGGTCTTCGAGGACACCGCGCTGTTCGTGCGCGGCGTCGGGGAGTCGACGGACATCGTCTCCAAGGAGATGTACACCTTCGAGGACAAGGGCGGGCGCTCCATCACGCTGCGCCCCGAGGGCACCGCCCCGGTGGTGCGCGCGGTCCTCCAGCACGGCCTGCACAACGGGCAGCTTCCGGTGAAGCTCTGGTACTCGGGCAGCCAGTTCCGCTACGAGCGGGCACAGAAGGGCCGCTACCGGCACTTCTGGCAGGTCGGCGCCGAGGCACTGGGCGCCGAGGACCCGGCGCTCGACGCCGAGCTGATCCTGCTGGCCGTCGACGGCTACGCCGCGCTGGGGCTCACCGGGGTCCGGCTGCTGATCAACACGCTGGGCGACAGGGAGTGCCGCCCCGTCTACCGGGCCGCGCTCCAGGACTTCCTGCGCGGCCTCGACCTCGACGAGCCCACCCGGCAGCGGATCGAGATCAACCCGCTGCGCGTGCTCGACGACAAGCGCCCGGAGGTGCAGGAGCGGCTGGCCGGCGCGCCGCTGGTCGTCGACCACCTGTGCGGGGCGTGCAAGGCCTATCACGAGGAGGTCCGCTCGCTGCTGACCGCCTCCGGCGTGGCCTACACCGACGACCCCCGGCTGGTCCGCGGCCTCGACTACTACACGCGGACCACGTTCGAGTTCGTCCACGACGGGCTCGGCTCCCAGTCCGCGGTCGGCGGCGGAGGCCGCTACGACGGGCTGAGCGAGATGCTCGGCGGCCCCGCCCTGCCCAGCGTCGGCTGGGCGCTCGGCGTCGACCGTACGGTCCTGGCCATGGAGGCCGAGGGCCTGTTCGCGGGCGACGGCGAACAGGCGCGCGTACAGGTGTACGGTGTGCCGCTGGGTGAGGAGGCGCGCCGCCGGATGTTCCTTCTTGTCACCGAGTTGCGCCGGGCGGGCCTTGCCGCCGACATGTCGTTCGGCGGCAAGGGTGTCAAGGGCGCCATGAAGGGCGCCGACCGCTCGGGGGCGAGCCACGCGGTGATCCTCGGCGAGCGTGATATCGCCGCGGGGACCGCGCAGGTCAAGGACCTGGTCAGCGGAGAGCAGAGCGCCGTACCACTCGCTGAGATCGTCACGACGTTGAAGGAGAGACTGGACAAATGATCCGCACGCACGAAGCGGGATCACTGCGCGAGGAGCACGCCGGGCAGCAGGTGACGCTCGCCGGATGGGTGGGGCGCCGCCGCGACCACGGCGGCGTGGTCTTCATCGACCTGCGTGACGCCTCCGGCTCCGCCCAGGTGGTCTTCCGCGAGGAGGACGACGCCCACGGCCTGCGCGCCGAATACTGCGTCAAGGTCGTCGGGCAGGTGCGGGTCCGCCCCGAGGGCAACGAGAACCCCGACCTGCCGACCGGCGCGATCGAGGTCGTCGCCTCCGAGGTCGAGGTGCTCAGCGAGTCCGCCCCGCTGCCGTTCCCCATCGAGGGCGGGACCGGCATCTCGGAGGAGGCCAGGCTCAAGTACCGCTACCTCGACATCCGCCGCCCGCAGATCGCGCAGGCCATGCGCACCCGCTCCAAGGCCACCTACCTCGCCCACCAGGTGATGGACGAGCACGGGTTCAACTACGTCGAGACCCCGATGCTGACCCGCTCCACCCCGGAGGGTGCCCGCGACTTCCTGGTCCCGGTCCGGCTTCAGCCCGGGAACTGGTACGCCCTGCCGCAGTCGCCGCAGCTGTTCAAGCAGCTCCTGATGGTCGCCGGGCTGGAGCGCTATTACCAGCTCGCCCGCTGCTTTCGCGACGAGGACCTGCGCGCCGACCGGCAGCCGGAGTTCACCCAGATCGACGTCGAGATGTCCTTCGTCGACCAGGACGACGTCATGGCCCTGGGGGAGGCGCTGATCGGCCGGATCTGGAAGGAGACGGTCGGCTACGAGCTGCCGAACCCGCTACCCCGGATGACCTACCGGGACGCCATGGCCCGCTACGGCTCCGACAAGCCCGACCTGCGCTTCGGCCAGGAGCTCGTCGAGATGACGGAGTTCTTCGCCGACACCACCTTCAGGGTCTTCCAGGCACCGTACGTGGGCGCCGTGGTCATGCCCGGCGGCGCCTCCCAGAGCCGCAAGGAGCTGGACGCCTGGCAGGAGTGGGCCAAGTCGCGCGGCGCCAAAGGCCTGGCTTACGTGCTGGTGGGCCAGGACGGCACGCTCGGCGGCCCGGTCGCCAAGAACCTGTCCGAGACCGAGGCGGCGGGCCTGGCGGCCAAGGTGGCGGCTGAGCCCGGAGACGCGATCTTCTTCGCGGCCGGCGCGGCCTCCGCATCCCGCGACCTGCTCGGCGCGGCCCGGCTGGAGATCGGCCGCCGCTGCGGCCTGATCGACGAGTCGGCCTGGAACTTCCTGTGGATCGTCGATGCCCCCATGTTCGAGGAGGACGGCGAGGGCGGCTGGACCCCGGTCCACCATCCCTTCACCGGTCCGAAGCCCGAGTGGGCCGACAACTTCCAGGACCACCCTGGTGAGGCCCTGGCCTACGCCTACGACATGGTCTGCAACGGCATGGAGATCGGTGGTGGCTCGATCCGGATCCACCGCGCCGAGATGCAGCAGCGCGTCTTCGACGTGCTCGGCATCTCCAAGGAGGAGGCGGAGAACAAGTTCGGCTTCCTGCTGGAGGCGTTCAAGTACAGCCCGCCGCCGCACGGCGGCATCGCCTACGGCTGGGACCGGGTCTGCACGCTCCTGGTCGGCGGAGAGTCGATTCGCGACGTGATCGCCTTCCCGAAGACGGCCTCCGGTTTCGACCCGCTGACCGGCGCTCCCTCCCCGATCACGGTGGGGCAGCGCAGGGAGGCCGGGGTGGACGTCAAGCCCAAGGCGGAGGCCTAACCCCCCTCGGCCGGCCCCGGTGAGCCGGGGCCGGCCGAGACGGGAACCTAGCGGTAGATCCTCCGCTGGAGGCCGTACAGCTCGGAGTAGAGTCCGGAGCCCGCCAGCAGCGTGCGGTGGTCACCGTTCTCCACCACCCGGCCTCCGTCGAGGACGATGATCATGTCGGCCATCCGCACGGTGGAGAAGCGGTGGGAGACGAAGAGGGTGATCGCGCCGGAGCGGTGACCCGCCTCGTGCGAGGAGGCGGCGTAGCGGTCGAAGATCGCGTGTTCCGCGGCGGCGTCGAGCGCGGCCGCAGGTTCGTCCAGGACCAGCAGAAGCGCCTCCTGGCGCATCAGGCACCGGGCGAGCCCCAGCGTCTGCCACTGGCCGCCGGAGAGTTCGACGCCGTGGCCGTAGCCGTGGCCCAGCAGGCCGGAAAGCCCGCCGGGCACCGTCGCCACGATCCGGTCCGCGTGTGCCAGCCCGAGCGCCCGCGAGATCGCCTCCCGGTCCTCCAGCCGGGCGAGGTCACCGACTCCGACGTTCTCCCCGAGGCGCAACTCGAACCGGGCGAAGTCCTGGAACAGGGAGGCCACCCTGGCCTGCCACTCGCGGGGTGGCAGGTCGCGCAGGTCGATGCCGTCCACCAGGATCCGGCCCGAGGTGGGATGGTAGAGGCCGCACAGCAGCTTGACGAGGGTGCTCTTGCCCGCCCCGTTCTCGCCGACGAGCGCCACCGATCCGCCTGCGGGTATCGTCAGGCAGACGTCGCGCAGGATCATCCTGTCGGTCCCGGGGTAGGCGAAACTCACGTGCTCCAGCCTGATGCCCTCTCGTAGCCTCCCGGGGACGCCGCCTTCCACGGGGGAAGGGCTCTCACCCGGCTCCCGGAGCGAGGCCAGCCGGTCCAGCGTCCTGCCGACGCCCTGTAGGGCGGTGAGCAACGTGGAGGCTCCGGCCACCTGCACGCTCACCTGGACCGCCAGGGTGATGACCAGCACCACGTCGCCCGCGTCGGCCCTTCCCCGGGCGGCCTGCCAGATCACCAGCGTGATCGCGCCTCCGTAGGCGAGGGAGAAGGCCAGCTGGCCCAGCGCCCGTAGCCCGGCGGCCCTCAGGTGCGCGCCTCGCAGTGCCGCGCTGGTCTTCGACCAGCAGGTGTCCTGCTCCCGCAGGAGAGGAGGCTCGGCGTGAAAGAGCCGGATCTCCTTGATCGAGGCCGGGGTGGTCGCGAGTTCGAGCAGGTGGCGGGTGCGGCGGGTGCTCTCGGCGGTCGCCTCCTTCGCCAGCTCCAGCAGGTTCTGCGCCCGTCTGCCGATCAGCACCGACGGCAGCGCCGCCAAAGGCAGCAGGGCCAGCCAGGGATCGAGCATCACCAGCAGGACCGCGGTGAACCCGGTCTGCAGGACGAGCCCGCCCAGCTGGAGCACCGACTCCACCGCGGTGCGGGTCTTGCCCAGCTCCTGGCGGACGAGGTTCACGCTGTCGGCGAAGGCCGGGTCGTCCAGGCGCTCAAGCCGCGGCGAGCCGTTGACGTGGCGGACCAGTTCCTCGTGCAGCACGGTCTCGGCGAGTTCGCCGACCTCGAAGTAGGACAGGTGGGCGAAGTGCCCGAGCATCAGCTCCAGGACGAGGAGCACGGCGACGGCGCAGACGACCGCCGTCGCGACGTCGACCCTCCCCGCGACGGCGGCGTTGGTGAACTCCCGCAGCCCCACGGCCACGAGCGGGGTGGCCAGGTAGCCCACCGCCATCAGCCCGACCGCCTTGAGCAGGCGTACTCGGTCGACCCTCGCGGCGAGGCGCAGCACGAACAGCGCGCTGAGCACGATCCATCTCATCGGCCGGCCTCCGTCCCCGGCGGGCCGGTGGCGAAGCGCCGGGCCTGCAGGTCGAAGAGGTCGGCGTAGCGTCCACCGGACCTCAGCAGTCCCGCGTGGTCACCCTGCTCGACCACGCGGCCGTGCTCGACGACCACGATCCGGTCGGCCCGCCGTACGGTGGAGAAGCGATGTGAGATGATCACCGTGGTCAGCCCGCCGGTGATGGCGAGGAAACGGTCGAAGAACTCCACCTCCGCCCGGACGTCCAGCTGGGCGGTGGGCTCGTCCAGGACCAGGACGGAGGCGCCCCGTTCGACGGCGAGAAAGGCGCGGGCCAAGGCGATCCGCTGCCACTGCCCGCCGGACAGGTCGCGCCCGCCCGCGTACTGCCCGGACAGCGGGGTGTCGAGGCCGGCGGGCAGGGAGTCCACCACCTCCAGCGCGCCCGCGCGCCGGGCGGCGGCGAGCAGGGCCGATCTGTCCCCGAGCGCGGCGGGGGCACCGAGGCCGATGTTGGCACCGGCGGGCAACTCGTAGCGGACGTAGTCCTGGAAGATCACGGCCAGCCGGCGCTGCCAGTCCCGGGGGTCCAGCCGCCGTAGGTCCTCACCGTCGACGAGAATTCTTCCCTCCGAGGGGTCGTAGAGGCGCGCCAGCAGCTTGACCAGGGTGGTCTTGCCGGCGCCGTTCAGCCCGACGATCGCGGTCGAACCCCCGGCGGGCAGCTCCAGGTCGAGGCCGTCCAGCACCTTCCGGCCGGTGCCGTAGGCGAAACCGACCCCTTCGAAGCGGATGCCGCGCCGGGGCAGCCCGCTCGCCGGGAGATCGCCCCGGGGAATCTCCCGCCGGCCGGCGGAGACCAGGTTCTCGAACTCCACCAGTGCCTCATAGGCGTTCAGCCCGTACTGGGTCTGCACATCACTCTCCGGAAAGAAGGTCCCGAACCGAATGGCGAGCAGCGCCGACTGGAGGGCGATGGAGAGTTCGAGTAGGCCGAGGTCGCCCAGTGCGGCGGAACGGGCGAGCCAGACCAGGAGTACGGTGCCCCCCACCAGGCCGACCAGGGTGTAGGCCACGAACGGCCAGAACAGGATGCGCCGCCGGCCACTCCACAGGGCCGTCAGGTACTCCCGCGCGTCCACGCGGTGGCGCCGCTCGTACCAGTCGATCAGACCCAGCGTCCTGAACTCCTTGGCGGCGGTGATCGCCGTGCCGATGTCGCGCAGATAGGTGACCCGCCGGCGCGGGCCGGACAGCTCGTGCCAGAGCGAGCCGAGGCGCCCCATGGATCCGCGCCTTCCGTGCCGGATCACCAGGGCGGTGACCGCCGCGACGGTGCCCGCGACCGGGGAGATCACGATTCCGATGAGGACCACCGCGCCGGCGAGCTGTGTGTACCTGGCGACCAGCGCGAGGGTGCCCGCCACCGCCTCCCCGGGAGTGGGCGGGAACCGGCCCAGGCCGTCGCGCGCGTCTCCGAGCCTGCCCGCGACGTTCTCACGTTCGAGCAGGGACAGTGGCGCCTCGGCCAGGGCGGAGCCCATCAACCGCCGGACGCAACCGCCGTCCACCCGGCGCGCGATCACCTCTCCCAGCGCGGCCTGGTAGGGCACCAGCGACTGCTGCAGGATGTAGGCGCCGACCGCGAGGGCCAGCGCCGCGCCGACGGTGACCGGGCCGGTTCCGCTCGCCGTGGTGGAGACCTCGGCGAGCATGACGCTCGTCCAGACGATGAAGCCGACGGGAAGCAGGCCCACCAGGAGGTTGATCGCGAGCGAGGTGCCCAGCGCGGCCGGACCCGCGAGGAGGAGCAGCCGGGCGAACGCGCGCCGGCGTTCCGCGGGGGACGCCGAAACGGGTGTTCCTGCGGTCATCGGGTTTCCCCGTCCCGGAGGGGAGGCGTTTGGACTATGATCGGCGGCAAAGCTGTGACGAAGCCAAGTAGGCCGGGACCATGCGAGCAACGAGAGAGCCGCCGGAGCTGGAAAGGCGGCCTCGCCCCCGGGCCGAAGACCCTTCCGAGCTGCGGGGAGGAACGGCGGGGCCACCGCGGTGACCGTCCAATGCCCCGCCGGTCGGCCCTCGTCATCGGGTCATAATGAGGTCCCGCCTCCGGCGGGGCAAAGGTGTGGTGGCACCGCGAGCGAAATGTCCCTGCTCGCCCGCACCTGATAGGGACTCCCGTAAGTTCTCTGTGCGGAGTTGCCATGCGAATTCTTTCCTCCCAGGTGTCCAAGCATGTCGGCGAAGAGGTGTGTCTCGCCGGTTGGCTGCATCGCGTTCGCGCGCTGAAGTCGGTGACCTTCGCCGTGCTTCGCGATCGGGACGGTCTCGTCCAGGTCGTCGCAGCCGACCCGGAGCTGGTGAGGCGCCTCGCCGAACTGCCCGAGGAGACCGTGGTCGAGGTGGTGGGCACCGCCACCGCCAACCCTCAGGCACCGGGTGGGGTGGAGATCACCTCGCCGACGTTTCGCGAACTCTCCGACCCGGCCGTCGCGCCCCCGTTCGACCTCTACCGGCCGGTGGTCTCGGCGAGTCTGCCCACCGTGCTCGACAACGCGGCGGTGGCCTTGCGTCACCCCAGGCTGCGCGCGCCGTTCGAGATCTCCGCGGCCTCGGTGGAGGGCTTCCGCCGGGCGATGGAGAGGCTGGACTTCATCGGGGCGCACACTCCCAAGGTGGTCTCCTCCGCCACCGAGTCCGGGGCCAACGTCTTCGCGCTGGACTGGTTCGGCCGCCGGGCCTACCTGGCGCAGTCGCCGCAGTTCTACAAGCAGACCCTGGTGGGGGTCTTCGAGCGGGTCTACGAGATCGGGCCGGTCTTCCGCGCCGAGCCGCACGACACCGCGCGGCATCTGGCCCAGTACACCAGCCTCGACGCCGAGATGGGCTTCGTGACCGACCACCGCGATGTCATGGCGGTCGTCCGCGAGGCGGTCGCCGACATGGTCTCCAGCGTCGCCCAGCGTGCCGCGGGGGCGGTGGAGCTGATCGGTGCCGAGCTTCCGGACGTACCGGCGGAGATCCCGTCGATCCACTTCGCCGACGCGCAGGAACTGCTGGCCCGCGAGAGCGGCGAGGACCCGCGGGGTGAGCCCGACCTGGCCCCCGCGCACGAGAGGTGGCTGTGCGAGTGGGCTGTTCGCGAGTACGGTTCGGAGTTGCTGTTCGTCACCGGTTACCCCATGGCGAAGCGACCGTTCTACACCCACCCCGACCCCCTGCGGCCGGAGTACTCCAACAGCTTCGACCTGCTCTTCCGCGGCCTGGAGCTGGTCACCGGCGGGCAGCGGCTGCACCGCCACTCCGACTATCTCGCCGCCCTGCGGGCCCGCGGGGAGAGTCCGGAGCCGTATGCCGGCTATCTGGCGGCCTTCGCGCACGGCATGCCGCCGCACGGTGGGTTCGCCCTGGGCCTTGAGCGCTTCGTCGCCAGGCTGACCGGGATGGACAATGTCCGCTGGACCACCCTCTTCCCGCGTGACCTGCACCGCCTGACCCCGTGAGCGGCGGGCCCCTCGCCGCCAGGGCGAGGGGCCCGTTCCTGGCAGGGCGGGGCTCACCCGCATAGATGCCGCTTGAGGCTGTGCAGGGCCGGGACGAGCAGCAGTGGTGAGAGCGCGACCAGCCAGGCGAGATGCCCGGCGGCCGAGGTGAGGTCGCCCTCGATCACCAGGGACCTGGACAGCTCCACACCGTGGTGCAGTGGGGAGACCTCGGCGACCGCGCGTAGCGCCGCGGGCAGCCTCTCCGTCGGAAAGAAGACCCCGCTGATCAGGGTGAGCGGGGTCAGCACCAGTGTGTAGAAGTAGGAGTAGGCGTTTATCGCCCGGACCGCGCCGGTGAACAGCAGGCCCGCACAGGCGAAGACCAGGCCGAGCGGGAGCAGGGCCGGTACGGCCAGCAGGGCGGTGCTCGCGGGCGCGTATCCCAGCGCGGCGAGGATCGCGAGGTAGACGCCGGTGTAGACCAGGCATCGGGTCAGTGCCCAGATCAGCTCGCCCAGCGCGATGTCCACCGGCTCGACGGGACTGGTCACGGCCGCGTCGTAGCTGCGGGCGTGGCGCAGCCGTACGAAGACGTTGTAGGTGACCTCGAAGACGGCGCCGTTCATCGCGGTGACGGCGAGCAGTCCCGGGGCGACGAAGCTCGCGTAGGAGGAACCCAGGGCCTGTCCGTCCACGTAGAAGCCCAGGCCGATCCCCAGAGCCGCCAGGGAGAAGACCGGTTCGAAGAAGTTGGGGACGATGGTGGTCTTGTAGGACTTCCTGAACAGGGTGAGGTCGCGCCACCAGATCCGGCCGGCCAGGCTGAGGGAGGGGGGCGGCACCGCCCGGCGCGGCCTGTGCCGACCGCGTGGCCTGGGGGGCGCGGGGAGGGGCGTGGGGAGATCAGCAGGGGGAACGGGGCGCTCGCGTTCCAGGGCGTGCAGCGCGTCCTGCAGCGAGCTCGGCCGGACCATGAGCTCCTCGGCTCCGGCCACCTGGAGCTCGCCGGCCAGGCCGGTGACGGAATCCCCGAACACCAGGAGCCGGTTGCCCACCCGCAGCCGGGTACGCGTCCGCGTCCAGGCGGGTTCCGTGGCCCCGGAGTGCGGGACGCCGAGCTCGACCACGTACCTCGGCACGGTCGCGGTGATCAACCGCCGCGGGCTGGAGGAGCGCAGCACGCGTCCGGAGCCGAGCACGGTGACGCCGTCGCAGAGGCGTTCGACCTCATCCATATGGTGCGTGGTGAGGATCAGGGTCTTGCCCGACTCACAGAGCGCGTCGAGCAGATCCCACAGCAGCAGACGCCCCTCGGGGTCGAGCCCGGTGCTCGGTTCGTCCAGCAGGATCAGGTCCGGATCGTTCACCAGGGCGCGGGCGATCAGCAGGCGCCGCTGCATGCCGCCGGAGAGCGTCTGGGGCATGGAGCGGGCGTGCGCGGTGAGATCCACCGTCTCCAGCAGTTCGTCGGCGCGGGCGGCCGCGCTCCGGCCGGAGAGCCCGTGGTAGCGGCCGAAGGTGGTGAGGTTCTCCCGGACGAGGATCTCGTTGTCGTAGGTCATCCCCTGCGGCACCACCCCGATCCGCGCCTTGACCTGTCTGGGGTGGAGCGCCACGTCGTGACCGAGGACCCGAAGCGACCCTCGGTCGGGTGCCAGAGTGGCGCTGAGCATACGCATCAGGGTCGTCTTGCCGGCCCCATTGGGCCCGACCAGGGCGTGACGCCCGCCTGCCGGGATCGAGAGGGAGATTCCCGCGAGGGCGAGATGGGAGTCATGCCAGCGGTACAGGTCGTGGCCCTCCACCGCAAGGGAGGGCGAATCGGCGACAGCGGTGCCGACCTTTTTGGGATCGACCGAATCTAAAGCGCTCAAGATGAGAAATACCTTTTCGGCAGAGATGATCCGATGATTCCCCGGGTGTTCGCATGGAGAGCGCGAGTGCTCCATCGGTAAGCGTCACGGTTGGTCCAGTCGACAGGCCATAGCCGCATATATGCAGACTTTGTTACGGTTGGCTCCGTCAGTGAAGTAAACGGGATAACTCTGGCGGTTTCATCAGGGGAATCCCTGAAGCTTTGCAGGCAATCATTACGCTTGGATGATTTCCGCAGTTGAGGCGCCTTCCGCTGCGGTCGACGCCGGCACGGGTGACGGCCGTGCGGGACCTCCTACCGAGGGGAAGAATGGGCGTTGTCGGCAGGGACCGTGAGCTCGACATGATCGGGACATGGATCGGCGACCGTGCCCCCGGCCCCTCGATGGCCGTGCTGAGCGGGGAGGCGGGCATCGGCAAGTCGGCCATCTGGTCCGGTGCCCTGAAGACGGCGGGGCCGGGGCGCGTTCTCTCCTGCCGGTTCGACGAGAGCGAGGCCACTCTGGCCTACGCCGGGCTGGGAGACCTGATCGGCGCCGTCGAGGGCTCCACGGCCGTACGCGGCCTGCGTGAGCCGTTGCGCCGGGCCTTGGCCGCCGCCCTGTGGTGGGAGCATCCCCGGCAGACGCCGCCGGACCGGCGTGCGGTGGCGCTCGCCGTCCTCGACCTGGTCAGGCGTCTGTCCGCCGAGGGAGCCTTGCTGATAGCCCTCGACGGAATCCAGTGGATGGACCCCGAGACGGAGGTCGTGCTCGCCTTCGTGTTCCGGCGCCTGAGCACCGAGCCCGTGAAACTGCTGGCCACCCTCAGGACCGGGGCGGACAACGGGGCGTGGCCCCCACTCGCCCGGGTGCTGCCCGCGGAGCGGGTGGTCTGCTGGGAGGTCGGCCCGTTGTGCCCCGACGCCCTGGCCGCGGTGCTGGAGAACCGCCATGGCATCGCCCTCACCCGCCACGTGCTGCGGCGCCTGCACGAGGCGTGCGGCGGCAACCCGCTGTTCGGCCTGGAGCTGGCCCGAGACCGGGCCTGGCGGCCGAACCTGGCCGACGACGTCTCCCTGCCGGGGAGCCTGCGGCACCTGCTGCGCGAGCACGTTTCGAACCTCTCGCCGGCCGCCGTCGAGGCGGCGTTGGTGGTCGCCTGCGCCGCCCGGTCCACGGTCGGCCTGGTCGAGCGGGTGACCGGCGGGCTGAAGGGACTGGTGGAGGCGACCACCGGCCGGCTGGTCGTCGTCGAAGGGGAATCGCCGCGCTTTCGCAACTCGCTGCTGCGCAGCACGGTGCTGGAGGTCGCGGGGCCGCTGCGGCGGCATCAGATGCACGTGCGGCTCGCCCGGGCGGTACGGGACCCGGAGGAGCGCGCCAGGCACCTGGCGCTGACCGCCGGCGAGCCCAACGCCGCGCTGGCCGAGACCCTCGACACGGCGGCCGGGCTCGCCGCCGCCCGGGCCGCGCCGCTCAGCGCGGCGGACCTGGCGGTTCACGCCGTCCGCCTGACCCCTGCCGACCAGGCCGAGGTCGCGTTGCGCCGCCGGCTCGCCGCCGCCGGCCACCTGATCTCCGGGGGAGACGGAGCACGGGCCCGCGCCATCCTGGAGGAGGCGCTGCCGCACTGCTCCTCCGGGCCCGACCGGGCGAACGTGTTCTTCCTGCTGGGGCACGCCGTCTTCGCGTCCGGTGACGTCGCGGGTTCGCTGATACCCCTGCAATGGGGCCGCGCGGAGATCGCCGACCAGCCCGAGCTGCTGATTCCGATCATGGCCAGCCTCACCTACTTCTGCATGCACGGGGGTGATCTCACCGCCGCACTGGGACACGCCAGGGAACTGCTCGGCCTGGCCGAGAGAGCCGGTGACCGCGCGATGTGCGACGAGGCCGCCGTCGTGCTGTGCACGCTTGAGCTCATGTGCGGTGCCCCGGCCCCCGCCGTGGTGCCGGTGCCCCACGGCGAGGCCGCCCTGGGGCGTCCGCCGCTGGTGGCGCTGCACATGTACGGATATCTGTGCCGTTGCATGGGTGACCTCCCGGCGGCTCAGGCCGCGTTCGGAACCCTCGACACCGCCGCCGAGACCGGGACCGCCGCCGACTGGGGGATGGTCTGGGCCACCGAGGTGGAGTGCCTCGCCGGTGACCTCCAGGCGGCGGCACGGTACGCGGACCTGGTCGCCCGCACCGCCCAGGAGACGGGAGCCCCGCCGACCGCGGCCCTGCTGGCCGAAGGGCTCGTACTCGGCGTACGCGGTGAGCTGGAGCGGGCCCGGCAACTGGCGGAGGAGGCGTTGGCCGCGGCCGACGCCTCGGGCCATCGGATGGCGGTGTTGATGATCCGGGCGCTGCTGGGCTTCGTCGAGCTGTCCGGCGACGACCCGATGGCGGCCGTGCTGCACCTCGACGCCGCCGACCGGATATGCGGTGAGCTCGGAGCGATCCCAGAGGTGCTCTGTCCCACCGCGGGAGCCGACCACGTCGAGGCGCTGGTCCAGGTCGGACGCTACGAGCAGGCCGCCGAGCGCGCGGGCAGGATCCGCTGGGCCGGCCGCCTCATCGACCGCCCCCTGGTACGCGGTCTGGCTGCCAGGGCCGGCGGCGTGCTGCTGACGGCCACCGGCTCCCCCAAGAGAGGAGCCGGTGAGCTGGAAGCCGCGGTGGAGGAGTTCTCCGTGGCGGGTGTGCCCTTCGAACTCGGCCGTACCCTGCTGGCGCTGAGCAGGGTGCAGAGCCGCCTGCGGCGCAGGGAGGAGGCCCGGCGCACCGCCGAGCGGGCGGGCAGGATCTTCAGCGAGCTCGGTGCCGAGAGATGGGCCGCGCGGACCGTGCTCCGTTCCCGTCTCTCCGCGCCCAACCGCCTGACGATCTCTGAGGCCCGCGTCGTCGCGCTGGCGGCCGAGGGCCGGACGAATCAGGAGATCGCCGCGGAGCTGGCGATCGAGGTGAAGACGGTGGAGAGCCACCTGTCCAGCGCCTACCGCAAGCTCGGGGTGCGCAGCCGCACCGAACTCGCGGTCCGGATGAGCGCCGGCCGGCGGGATTCGGGTACGCCGGGAATATGACCGGCGGGCAGGTGCCCCTTTTCGAAATGGCCTTTCCGGGTTTTCCCCAATGACGAGGCAAGGACCGGCCTGTTTAATCGACTCCGACGAACCGATCGACCCGATCAACGTTCAGGCGGTCCAGGCGAGCGGAAAAGGAGGAGCAGGAACCCGCCCATACTCCGGGAATCGCGTTCTTCCTGGCCTTTCCCGTCGATCTGCCGCGTCACCCGGACGGGCATGAGAGCCACGGCAAGCGAACACCTCCGCAACGGAACGGATATCCGCCATGCCCAGATCGAGCGAGCCGCTGACAGAGATCTCCGTCGTCGAGCTTTCCGATGAGGAAAGGGAGAGCTTTCGCGCGGGAATCGGCTCTGTCGACGCCAACCCCTACGACGCGTTCGAACCGTTCCTGGCACAGGTCCGTGAAAGCCGGAAGGCACTGCCGCGACGGGTCCACGACGCGCTCGACGACCTCAGGAACGGTCGCGCGCCCGGCGCGCTGCTCGTGCGCAACCTGCCGATCGTCACCGATCTGCCGCCGACACCCGATCGTTCCTTCTCCGCACTGTCCGACCTCGCCGCGGTGGGCACCGAGGCGGTGCTGGCGAGTGCGGTGAACGTGCTCGGCGAGCCGTTCAGCTATCTGGAGTGGGACGCCGGCCACCTGGTCCACAACAAGTATCCGATCCATGCCCACCGCGACCTGCAGTTCGGTTCCAACGCGGTGGAGTTCCTGCTGCACACCGAGACACCCTTCCGTGACGTCTCTCCCGACTACCTCGCGCTGCTCTGCCTGCGCGCCGACCCGACCGGCCAGGCGAAGACCAAGGTCGCCGACATCACCAGGGTGGTCGACGCTCTGGACGAGGCCGACCTGGCGGTGCTCGCCAAGGCGCGCTACGCGTTCGAGACCGACAACCCGGTTGTCGTCGTCGACGGGCGCGGGCTCACCGAACCGCAGCCGATCGTCAGCTACCGGGACGGCACGAGGGTCGTCGAGTACGTCGGGGACCTGATCGCGACCGACGAGGAGTCACAGCGGGTACTGGAGATCCTCGGCCGCCGGGTCCTGGCGATCGCCGTCGATATCCCGCTGGCCGGAGGGGACCTGCTCGTTCTGGACAACTCGCGCGTGGTGCACGGGCGCAATGCCATCGTCCCGGGCTACGACGGGCGCGACCGCTGGCTGCAGCGCATGCTGGTGACCACGCGGCTACTGGACGGCGAGCACCGGGCCACCGGGCGGCTGGTCTCCGACCGGCGCTACGCGAACTACCCCACCGACTACCGCAAGGCGCTCCGCCAACCGGCCGCACGGTCGTAGGCGGGCCGGGCACCGTCACGACGCGGAGGAATCTGACCATGTGGAACGGCTATCAGGTCGTCGACGCAGACGGCCACGTCATCGAACCCGGCACCCTGTGGGAGGAGTATGTCGAGCCCGCCTTCCGCGAGAACTGCCTGCGGGTGGAGCGCGACCGCCTCGACGGTGACCGCCTCATCATCGAGGGCAGGCCCTCCCGGCTGATCCGCCGCCTCGGCGGCGTTCCTTACGATCCCGAGACGCCGATCACCGACTGGAACACGCTGCGTCGCGCGGAGTACGCCTCCTTCGCCGAGTCGTGCCCGCCGGCCTCCCACGACGGTGCCTCCAGGCTGCGCTGGCTGGACGAGCACGGGATCGAGGCGACCCTGCTCTTTCCCTCGCTGGGGCTCATCTGGCCGCGCGAGGTGGATCCCGCCTCCCCGTACGCCGTCGCCCACCTACGGGCCTACAACCGCTGGCTGGCCGACTACGCCTCGGCGGCCCCAGGCAGGCTCGTCCCCGTCGGGCAGCTCGCGCTCTCTCCGCTGGTACGGCTGGAGGAGGAGGTGGCGGCGCTCGCCGCCGCGGGTTTCGGGCACGTGATGCTTCCGCACGGAGTCGCCGGCGAACTCGACGCCCGCCTCGACCCGTTCTGGGCATCGGCCCAGCATCACGGCCTGGTGGTCCACCTGCACAAGGTCGCCGTGCCGCACCTGCTGCCCCTGCCGCTGCCGACCAGCGTCCACGCCCCGGGCCCCGGCGCCTTCTTCAACCACGTCAACGAGATCCTGCCCGGACAGCTCTTCCTGGCGGGGCTGCTCGACGCCCGCGTCCCCGACCGCTTTCCCGAACTGCGCCTCGCCTTTCACGAGTGCAACATCGGCTGGCTGCCCGCATGGCTGGAACGCGCGCAGGAATCCTTCGAGACGCTGCGCGAGACCGGGCGCGGCACCCCCGACCACCCGCCCAGGCACTATCTGCACGATCGTGACACCTTCTTCTTCTCAACCGGCCTCGGTGAACGACTCGACCGGCTTCCGGAGGAACTCCACTCCCGCGTTCTGCTGGCCACCGACTTTCCTCATCCCGGCACGCCTTTCCGTCCGCAGGAGGAGTGGGCGCCGGTGCTGAAGGGACTTCCAGCCGGCCTGTGTCCTGCCCTGCTCGGTGAGAACGCCGTGCGCCTGCTGGACAAGTGATCCGCCGCCGCACCACGACCACGCCCCCGACCAAGGATTCCCATGAAACGTGAGAGCCCTCATGGTTCCGACCTCCAGGTACGCCTGAGCAATCTCCACCGCGTGCGCATCGAAGAGGTCTTCCGGCTCGGCGCCCTGCGAGACGGGGTGCGCCTCGCCACCACGGACATCCGGCTGCCCTTGCTGGGGCAGGTGCTGCCGCGCGTCGAACTCGTGATCAACGGCCCGGACTTCCAAAAGAAGATCACCGTACGGATCAACCAGTCGTCACCCTTCGTCTTCGACGGCTCCCGGCTGCGCGCCCTGATCAACGATGAGGAGCGCGAGGTCGCCTGCGAGCAGTTCGTCGACGACGACCGAGCCCCCACCGGCATGTACAACTTCGGGCTGCTCAGGGAGAACGGCACCCGCAGTTTCGTCTTCGACTACCACACTTACTGCGCCTACTCCTGCGACTTCTGTTTCAAGGAGAGCGAGTGGGAGGTGCTCTCCGTCCAGCAGGCGAAGACGGGTAACTACCAGGCCAACTTCGACAAATGCCTGGCCTACGTCGAGGCGCACGCGCTGGACTTTCACACGAAGTACGACATCGTCTGGCTGTGCACCGGCAGCATCACCAACGAGGCCGTGGAGCTGGACCGTCACTGCCGGATGGCCAGGGCACTGCGAAAGGTCGGTTACACCGAGGGGATATACGTCTCGCAGGTCATCCCGCCCAGCCTCATCGGCGACCGGGAACGCCGGCTCGACTACCTCACCACCCTGCGGGAGGCGGGCGTCTCCCGCTTCAACAGCGGCATCGAGGTGGTCAGCGCCGACTACCGCCGCCGGCTCATCCACGGATACAAGGGCGACATCACCTTCGACGACTATGTGGAGATCTTCACCGACGCGGTGCAGGTATTCGGCCCGCACAACGTCGGCAGCTGCCTGCTGGCCGGGATCGAGCCCGCCGAGGAGACCCTGCGAGGGCTGCGCAAGATCGCCGAACTCGGGGTGGTCCCCTCGCCCACGGTCTTCACCGCGTTCGTGGTCAAGCAGCAGAGCATTCCCTTCGTATACGACCTCGACGAACTCATCGACGTGCACGTGCGGTTCAACGAGATCATCGACCAGCACGGGCTCCCCGTCTTCTCGGGGGTGTTCAGCCTTGCCTGAACCGGACACGCGCCGCAGGGAGAGACTGGACCTCTCGTGGGAGACGGCCGAGGAACTCGCCGAGTGGTGCGTCCCCCTGCCGGTGGACGCCTACGGCGACGCTCACCGGGCGACGGCGGAGCCGCTGCCCGCCGCAGCGTCCCAGCTGGCACGCGCGGCGGCCCGGTTCGGCCGCGACCTGGGGGAGGCAGGCCTGCTGCACGTCACCGGAGTCCTGCCTCCCCCCACGCTGCCGCCGACCCCCGGCCGCCCCTACGTCGAGCTGCGGCACCCGATCGGGACCGAACCGCTGATGCTGGCCCTCGGCGGCCTGGTCGGCGAGGTGATCTCCTTCGCGGACTGGCACGGAGGCGACCGGGTACAGAACCTGTATCCGCTGCGAGCCGAGGCGGCCCGGCAGAACGCCAGCAACGCGGTGTACCTGGAGATGCACACCGAGACGGCGTTCCGCCCCAACACGCCGGACGCCCTGATCCTGCTCTGTCTGCGCCCTGACCCCGGTGCCCGCACCCTGGTCTGCGATCTGCACGAGGTGTGGGACGGCCTCGACCCCGCTACCAGAGGGGCGCTGGCCGAGCCGGCCTTCGCCTTCCACCTGCCCGACGGCACGAGTACCGAGCCCAAGCCGGTGGCCACGCCAAGAGGGGGGCGGCTCCGTTTCAACTACGCCGACGCGCTGTGCGCGGTCGACGAGAGGCACCGGCTGCCACTGCGGACACTGCGGGAAGGGATCCTGGCCAGGACCGTCGAGATCACCCTGCGGGCCGGGGATCTGCTGTTCCTCGACAACCTCCACCTCGTCCACGGCCGCAGCGGTTACGGTCCGCGCTATGACGGCACCGACCGCTGGCTGCAACGCTGCCTGATCCGTGCCGCCGCGGAGCGGGGGTGAGATGGCCGGCGGGAGGCCGCCGGCCCGCAGGCTCCGGCTGGGGCTCGCCTGTACCGGCTGGATCGCCGACTGGGCCGTCCATCAGCCGATCCGGGACGGCTCTCCGGCCGACGTGGTGTTCGTCGCCTCCCGCGACCCCGGGCGGGCCCGCGAGTACGCGCGCCGGTGGTCCGTCCCCGCGTCGGGCGGCTGGTGGGAACTGCTGGAGCGACGCGACGTCGACGCCGTCTACGTCGCCACGCCCAACGCCGACCACGCCCGGCTCGCCCTCGACGCGGTCCTGGCGGGCAAGCACGTACTGTGCGAGAAGCCCCTGGGCCGTGACCCTCACGCCGTCGCCGAGCTGGCCGCCGAGGCTCACCGGCGGCACGTCCTGGTGCGCGAGGCCTACCACTACCGGGCCCATCCCGCGCCGGCCGGGGTACTGGCCGTGTTGAGGGCCGGCGTGCTCGGGACGATCCGCCGGATCGACGTCCGCTACGGCTGGTGGCTGGATCGGACGGACGACGTACGGCTGTCGCCCTCGCTGGACGGCGGCGCGCTGATGGACGTCGGCTGCTACGGACTCGACCTCGTGGGCCAGCTCACCCGGGGCCTTCCCGAGATCACCGGCACCCGGACGCTGACCGGTCCGACCGGGGTGGACCTGACCTGCGAGGTGAGGCTGCGGTCGGGACCGGTGCGGGCCAGGGTATGGGCGGGCCTGCGCGCGGCCCGGCCCGTCTGCGAGGCGCGCGTCACCGGCACGAAGGGAGGACTCAGGCTGCGCTCACCCTTTCTGCCGGTGATGCCGGGCGCGGTGGCGAGACCCCTGTTCGGAGCGTCATGGAGCTCGCCGGTGGAGGTGACCGCCCCGCGCGCCGCGCCGTTCACCTCCTACAAGTATCAGCTCGACGCCTTCGCCCGCGACGTGGCCGCGGGCGCGTGGGGTGCGGAGGAGGGCATCGTCGGCCGGGCACACCTGCTGGGCCGGGTTCGGGAACGGATGACAGGAGAGAGATGAGCAACCTCTGCGACGTTGGCGTGGATCCCCGTCGCTGGTATCCGGCGTGCCGCACGGACGAACTGGGTCCGGGGCGGACAAGGGAGGTGCGCTTCCTCGGGCGGTCCTTCGTCGTCTTTCGCGACGGGCACGGTGCGGTTCACTGCCTCGACAACGCCTGCGTCCACCGGCGGGTCGCGCTGCACGAGGGCGAGGTGCGCGACTGCCGCATCGTCTGCCCGTACCACGGCTGGGAGTTCGGCCCGGACGGCGCGCTGTCCAGGATCCCCTACTGGGAGCCGGAGAAGGCGCTGCCGCGGCTGCGGGTGCGGAGTTTTCCCGTCGTCGAGCGCAGCGGACTCGTCTGGTTCGTCCCCGAGCCGGTCGACCCGCTTCCCCCGCAGCCGCCCGACACCTCCCCCTGGGACGGCGGAGAGTGGTTCTCCTTCCGGCAGGACCGGATCTTTCCCAACCACTACGGGATCGGCCTGCTGAACGGGATGGACTACACCCACTTCCATCTGCATCGCAGGTACCAGCCCTGGTCCCGGCTGACCCTGCGTGACCTCACCGCCGGAGACGAACGCGTCTTCGGGGCGTACGAGGTGACCAGCGGGCGTGGCAGGGCCGAGCGTGTGCTCAGGCTGCTGCTCGGCTCCGACGCGGGGGCCGACACCGTGACCCACCCGCTGGAGGTTTACTACGACTACCCCCATCACCACGCCCACCTCGGTGACGGCATGGTGGTGTGGGTCTTCTTCCGGCCCGAAGAGCGCGACCGGGTCACCGTCTACATCACCCTGTACATCAGGGCCCGGCGCGGCACCAGACACCTACGTCAGTTCGCCGAGCCCTTCTTCCGTCGCCTGGTGCTCGCCCGGATCCAGGAACAGGACGCCTGGATCGGGGTCCGCGAGCAGATCGCCTGGGAGAGCCGGCCAGACGAACCCCGTTGCGAGCTCAACCCTGTCTCGGCGGCGGCGGAACGGCTGCTGCGCTCCCGATGGCAGGCCTACGTGGAGGAGGCCGACCCCCGGCCCGGCCAGTGGCCGGCCGTCCGGCTGGGCGGTCCAGCGAGACACTCCGCCTCCCCACTCGGCGCGGGACGGCCCGATGACGGCGCGTAAGGCATCCGCCCCTTCGGGGGAGGGCGAGGCCGGGATCCACGGCCAGGCGCTGTCGAAGAGCTATGGTTCCGCACGGCGGGCGGTCCATGCCGTACGCGACGTCAGCCTGAAGGTCCGCTCCTCGGAGTTCCTGGCGATCATCGGCCCCTCCGGCTGCGGCAAGACCACCCTGCTGCGGATGGTGGCCGGGCTGGAGACGCCCACCTCGGGCACGATCAGCTGCTGGGGCCGCTCGCCGGCGGAGCTCGCGCGCGAACATCGCATCGGCATGGTCTTCCAGGACCCCGCGCTCCTGCCGTGGGCCTCCCTGCGGCGTAACGTGGAGTTCGTCTACCGCGCCGCCGGACGCCGCCCGGACCACGAACGCGTTCACGAGGCGCTGGATCTGGTCGGCCTCACCAGTCTCGCCCACCTGCGGCCTCACGAGGCGTCGGGAGGGATGCGCCAGCGCACCGCCCTGGCGCGGGCGCTGGTCATGGAACCGTCGCTGCTGCTGCTGGACGAGCCGTTCGGAGCGCTCGACGCCATCACCCGGCGCCGCCTCAACGGCGAACTCGAACGCGTCTGGACCGCCGTTCGGCCGACCACCGTCCTGATCACCCATTCGGTGGAGGAGGCGGTCATGCTCGCCGATCGTGTCGTGGTCATGTCGGACCGGCCCGCCACGATCCTCAGGGAGGTCACCGTGCCCCTGGCACGCCCCAGGCCCACCGTCCTGGACGAGACGTTCCGGGACACGGTCCGGGAGTGTATGGAGGCGCTCGATGCCTAGCCTTCGGCGGCGGGCCGGCACGTCGCTGCTGGGGCTGGCGTCGCTGGCGGCCGCCCTGCTGGTGTGGGACAGGTTCGCCTCGGGCGCCGGGCGCGGGGACGTCGCCTCCCTGGACGCGGTCGGCCGCCTCCTGGTGGACCGTCACGAACTACTCGTCGCGGCGGCCGCCGTCACTCTCGGCGAGGCGGCGCTCGGGTTGCTGACCGGGACCGCGTTCGCGGTCGTGGCGGCCTGGGCGGCTCATGTCGCCGCCGGAGCGCGCGGGCCGCTCCAGCACCTGATGCTGATCTGCTACGCGGTCCCGCTGGTCGCGCTCGGACCGCTGCTGACCGCGTCCGTGGACCGCGGAGCCATACCGGTGATCGCCGCGGCGATCAGCGCGGCGCTGCCGGTCTTCTCCTCGGCCGAGGCCGGGTTCGGCGCGGTACGGGAAGGGCTGCGTGACCTCCTCACGGTGCACGGCGCAGGTAGGTGGCGCCGGCTGGTCCTGCTGGAGGTGCCCGGCGCACTCCCGTACGCGATCGACGGGATCAAGTTCGCCGTACCGGGAGCCCTGCTCGGGGCGCTCATCGGAGAGTGGTTCGGCGTCGAGCGAGGGCTGGGGGTCCTGCTCGTCTCCGGCCTGCGGGAGGGCCAGAGCGACCTGGTCACGGCGGTGAGCGTGCTCGTCGTGGTGACCTCCTCCGCCGTCTACGCGCTCTTCGCCCGCTGGGCCCGGACGGTGCAGCGCCGCCGCGGCATCACCGGGAGTGTCACGTGAGGCGCACGGGTGCCCGCAGGCTACTGGGATACGGCTTCCTGCTGGGACTTCTCGCGGCGGGGTGGACCCTGGCCCGCGCCGGTACCGCCGTGCCGGCGCTGCTGGTGCCCGACCCGGCGCGGGTGGCCGAGAGCCTGATCACCAAGGTCGTCGCGGATCCGGCGGCGCTGCCGCTCACGTTCGCGCGAGCCCTCGCCGGAACCGTGCTCGGGCTCGCCTTGGGTACGGTGCTCGCCATCGTCTCGCACCTGGTCCCGATACTGGAGCCGCTCACCCGCGTCAGCGGAATGATCATGAGATGTGTGCCGGTGCTGGCCCTCAGCCCGCTGATCGCCACCTTCTTCGGCTACGGCGGCCCCGCGGCGGTGGCCACCGCGACAGTGATGAGCTTCTTTCCCTCCTTCGCCCTGGTGGGTGCCGCCCTGTGGCGGATCCCACCGGCCCTCCTTGACGTCATCCGGGTGACCGGTGGCGGTCGCGGCACGATCCTGCGCCGCGTCTCGCTCCCGATAGCCCTGCCCGAACTCGTGTTGGCGGCCAAGCTGACCTCCTGCGTCGGGGTGCTCGCCGCGCTCACCGCGGAGTTCCTCACCGCCAACGACGGGCTCGGCGCCCTGCTGGCCCGCTCCCAGGGGCTCCTGGACACGCCCACGGTGTGGGCGATCCTGCTGACGTCGCTGGCCGGTTCGCTGCTGGCCTACGAGGTCATGGACCTGGCCGAGAGGAAGACTCGCGCTCGCCTCTCACTGCACAAGAACTGACTCGCCTCGCACCGCACCGGAACAGAACGGCACGAGAAATGGATGGACTCAGGGTGGATCAGCTCTCTCGGCGCGGTTTCCTCCGCACCACCACGGTTTTGGGCGGGCTCGGCGCCGCCGGAATGCTCACCGCGTGTTCCTCGGCCACCGGCAACGCGACCGAGGGGGGCGGGAAGGCGGTACGCACCCAGCTGTCCTGGCTGAAGACCGTCACCTTCGCGGGCTTCTACATCGCCGAGCAGCAGGGCTACTTCAGGGACGAGGGACTGTCCGCGCCGCTCCTCGCGGGCGGGCCGAACATCCCCGACACCGTCAGCGTCGTCGCCGCGGGGGGTGCGGACGTCGCGCTGGTCGACTTCGCCGCGCTGGTCAAGGCCCGCGAGAGCGAGGCCGACCTGGTGGCCGTCGGCGCCGTCTTCCAGGAGACTCCCGGAGGTTTCGTCAGCCTCGCAGCCAACCCGGTACGCACGGCACAGGAACTCGTCGGCCGCAGGATCGGCCTGTCACCCGGCGCCGAGGTGCTGGTGGAGGCGATCCTGAAGGTCAACAACCTGCCCGTCCGCTACGAGCGGGTTCCGGTGGGCGCCGGAACCGGTCCCCTCACCAAGAAAGAGTGCGACGTGATGGCCTGCTACGTCACCGCCCAACCCCTCGCGCTGGAACAGCAGGGTGTCGACGTGGTCAGCGTGACCCAGGGAGAGCTCGGTCTGCCCGACTACGCGCTGGTGATGGCCGTCCGGCGTGCCGACCTCCAGGCCGACCGGGCGCGCTTCGCCGCCTACCTGCGCGCCGTGATCCGCGGCTACCGGCACAACGTCAAGGACCCCGAACTGGGGGTCAGACTCACCCTGGAGAGGTACGGCAAGGATCTCGGGCTCGACGCCGAGGCGGTCCGGCGCGAGAACGAGGTGCAGAACGATCTCATCCGCGGCGGTGCCGACGTGGGGGGACTGGGCCACATCGATCCCGTCCGGCTGGCGGGTCCCGTCTACGCCGGGCTCAGAGCCAGGGGCATCGGCACGCTCCCGCCCGTCTCCGAGCTACTCGACACCGCCCTGTTGCGGGAGGCAGTCGTTGACTGACCATCAGATTCCGGACATCTCGGTCGTCATCCCCACCTACAACCGATCGAGGGAGCTGGACCGCACCCTGCACACCCTGGCTCGCCAGGACCTGCCCCGGGACCGATACGAGGTGATCGTCGCCGACGACGGCTCGTCCGACGACACGCGAACCGTGGTCGAGAGCCACGCCGGCGCTCTTCACCTGGGCTACGTGTACCAGGAGGACCTTGGGTTCCGGGCCGGGCAGGCCCGCAACCTCGGCGCGGCACAGGCTCGCGGCCGGCTCCTGGTCTTCCTGGACAGCGGCACTCTCGCCTCCCGCCGGCTGCTGACCGGGCACCTGAGCGCGCACGAGGGCGGTGGCCGAGCGGTGATCGGCTACGTCTTCGGCTACGACCACGACGTCAGCGGCCGAGTCCGGCGTGACGACCTCGGCGACACCCCCGACGAGCTGATCGAGCGGTTTGTCCGGGCCGGCCGGCACCTGGACATGCGCGAGCCGAGTTACCGGAGTCTCGGCGACGCGCTGGAGGAGTACGCCGCTCCATGGATCTTCTTCTGGACCGCCAACGTGTCCGTCGCGGCGGACGACTTCCGGGCGCTCGGCGGTTTCGACCCCGACTTCGTGGGCTGGAGCGGGGAGGACGTCGAACTCGGCCGGCGCCTGTACGAGAAGGGGCTGACCTTCGTCCTGGCCCGAGAGGCGGCGAGCGTCGAGATCCCCCACGAGCGTGACCTGGACGCGCTACGTCCCAGCTACGACAGGCACGCGCTGCTCACGCTGAGAAAACACGTCGATCCGGTCGTCGAGGTCTCCACCGTCTGCTGGGCGCACGAACTGCACCCCCGCCTCGCCGAACTGCGCGCCGCCACCGTGACCCGGTTCGATCTGGCGCGATCCTGGCCGGAGACCGGGACCACGGGTCCGGGCCGCTCGACCGTCCTGTTCGGAGCCGACTGCCTGGCCGCGGTGGCGGGCGGTGACCTCTGCCTCGAAGCCGATCCCAGGCTGGTGGAGGAGGCCCGCCGCCGTGTCCCGGGCATCGAGATCCTGCCGCTGTACGGGTTCCGCACGCTGCTCGAATCCGACGCCTTCGACCACTGCCTGCTCGCCCCCTCGCTGCGGGCCTATCCTCGCTGGGCGCTGGAACTTCTGGAGGCCGAGGCGGCCAGGATCGGCCGACGGGTCAGCTGGTTGCCCGCACGGGCCACCGGCCGGCACGAGGAACGATGATGGCCTGCGCCCCGCGCATCAGTGTGGCCGTCATGTATCACCCGGCCAGGCAGGAAAGGCTTGCCCGGCTCGCCCGCGCATGCCTGCCGCTGCGGATCGTCCCTGTCGCCGACCCCGATCCCGGCTCCTTCCCCAGCCCGCTGCGGACGGCGAAACGGGCCTGGGCGGCGTACGGCGCGGACGCCACCCACCACCTTGTTCTTCAGGACGACGTGCTGCCGGTGGACGGGTTCTCCACTCACCTGCTCGCCGCGGTCGCCGCCAGGCCTGACGACGTGCTCGCCCTCTACGCGCACTGGAACTCCCCCTACAACTCCTACGCGATTCGCCAGGCGGCGGCGGGCGGCGCGCCGTGGGCGCGCCTGGTTCCCGGAGAGTGGACTCCGGCGCAGGGACTCGTCTTGCCGGTCGCGCTGGCCGCGGAACTCGGCGAGTACCTGGCGGATGTTCCCGACCATGTCCGCGACGACGACACGTTGATCGATCGCTTCCTGCGCGAACGGGACCGGTGCGCGCTGGCGGCCGTGCCCCATCTGCTCGACCATGACGAGGTCGCCAGCGTCGCGGGGAACGCCGGTCACGGCGTGCGGCGCGCCACCGTGCTCCTCCCTGGAGCGGATCTTCCCCCCGAGCACTGGTCGGCACCGCCGCGCTTCGACAAGGGGGCGGTGATGCGCGCCGCGGGCGCCCGTGACTGGGACTTCTCGGTGACCTTCGCCTTCGCCGGCTGCTTCCTCGGTTTCCTGCGACCGGTGAACGACGACTGTGTCCGGCATCCTTTCGGGCGGTGGAGCGACTGGTGCGGGGTGCTCGGTCTCGGCCGGGCGGACGTCCTCGGCCCCCTGGAGGCGTTCCTCGGCTCCTCGGCAGGCCGTGACCTCGCCGGTGTCCTCGAAGGCGCCGGGACGTCGCCGGAGATCGCGGCTGAGCTGTGGGCGGCCGCCTTCCTCCTCGGTACCGATGCCGCCGACGGGGCGCCGGCGGGCCCGCTCACCGCACGTCTGCGGCGGGCCGTGATCACCAGCTGGGTCGACTCCGGGCTCTCCGGCACCGAGAAGGCACGGCTCACCCCCGCGGTGCGCTCGGCACTGGTCGAGATGGGGGTCGAGGGCCTGGCGTGCGGCCTGGCGCACGGCCCGGTCCCCGGCGGCGGACGGCCCGTGATGTCACGGGGGCCGCTGCCCGGCGACGGCGCGGCCACCGAGGCGGAGACCTCACCCGATGACCGTACCGTCGCCGGCCTCGTCCGCCTGCTGGCCGCAAGGGAGGCGGAGGGACTCCAGCGGACGGTGTGCCACCCCGGCCTCCTGACGGTCGAGGTCGTCGTCTGCCCCGTCTGCGAGGCCGGAGCCGAGCAGGCCGCCGCCCACCTAGGGAAGACGGGGTTCTTCCCCCTGCGGGTGGTGTCTTCGGCGAGGCCGGGGGAGAGCGGCGCGGCCGATCCGCCGCGGTTGCGGATGCTCGGGTGCGAGCGCCTCCCCGTCCACGCGCTGAGCCTGGTGGGGCACGTGCGAGAACGCCTGCCGGAGGTCTCCGGCGAGTTCGTCACCCGATCGGCCTTCCTGCTGGACAACGGGTTCCCACTCGACCTGCCCGACCCACTGGCCGCCCTGAGGGCGGTGAACGCGGCAGAGCGATGGGCCGACGCCCTCTTCGATGGCGGCCTGTCGGCATCCACCGCCCCGGCCGTCATGGTCGTTCCCTCGGCCACCCTTCTCCGCCGACGGCCACCGGCGGCTGCCGGCGGCTGGATCGGGAAGGTGGGCCGGTACGGCCTGGAACTGGAGAGCCACCCGCTCACCCCGCATGCCCCCGCGCCGCCGCCGGGGCATGCCATCGGCGACTACGCCGCGCTCCGCGACGATCTCCTCCGGCGACGGCTGACTGAGATCACCCGCAACCATCCGCCGGGCCCCCGGGTGAACGGCAGGCTGGACCCCGCGCGGTTCGTGCGCCGCTGACGGGCACCCGCCACGCCCCGCCCCGGAGACGACAGAACGCGCCGGCGGTCACCCCGCCGGCGCGTTCCGATGGCGGCGAGCCGCCGCGGGTCAGGCTAGGAGAGCCGTACCGTCTTGATGATCACGGGGATCTTGGGAGCGTTGGAGCCGCCGTCGCCGGTGATGTCGTCGGGGTTGGTGATCCAGCCGCCCTTGTAGATCTTTTCGAGGATCTCCATGCCCTGGGAGACCACGCCGAAGGGGGTGTAGGCCTTCTCCACCTGGTCGGTCTCGTCGGCCAGCGAGATCCAGAACTGGCTGCCGTTCTGGTTGACGGCGTCGGACGCCTGGGCCACCGCGACCGTGCCCTTGGTGTACGGTATCCCGCCGAGGTTCTCGCTGTCGTAGACGTAGCCCGAGCTGCCCTGACCGTCGGTGGGGTTCTTGCCGTCGGCCTTGGCCTGCGGGTCGCCGCACTGCAGCAGGCCCAGGCCGGAGTTCTCCGGGGTGGCCAGGCGGTGGCACTTGGTGTTGTCGAAGAAGTGCTTCCTGGCCAGGAAGGCGAAGGAGTTGACCGTGCAGGGAGCCTGCGCGGTCGCCAGGTCGATCACGACGTCACCGTGGTTGGTGGTGATCGTCATGGTCTTCAACTTCAGGTTGGGCTTGGTCGGCGGCCTGCCCACGTTCTTCATCGGGCTGCCGCTGGTGTCCTTGCGGTAGGAACAGGTCGTGTCGGCCGGGGCGGCCGTGATGCTCGGCTCGGGCGTCGCGACAGGATCCTCGGACGGTGTGCTGCTCGCGTTGGGCGTCGCGGCGGCCTGGACGTCCTTGTTGTCACCTCCGAGGAGCCTCACCCCGGCGAACAGGCCTCCCGCGACGACGACCACCGCGATGACCGCTCCGATGACGGCGTTCCGCTTCGACGTGCTCTTCTGCTGCTCAGCACGCTTCGCCTGCCGCTCCTTGTGCTCCCGAGCCAACTGGCTCTGGCGGTCCTCGGCGCTCACCGCTATGTCCTCCAGGATTACTGTTACATGACTTACGGACTGGCGGAAAGCGTACCGGCCCTAACGTGTGCTGCATGTAAGTGGCGGAATTCACTAGATGGGGATGGAGGGGAAAGACCGGGATCTCTTCACACTCTCCATAACTCGTTCATGGTGAGATCCGTACCTGCCGATGACGAGCCACGCACCACCGGAGCACTCCATGTTCGACGAGATCCTCGGTCTGCCCCTTCACCCCCTGGTCGTCCACGCCGCCGTGGTCCTGACCCCGCTCCTGGCGGTGCTCGCCGTCGCGTACGCGCTGCTGCCCCGTACCCGCCCCATGCTCACCTGGGCGGTGGTCGGGCTCGCCCCGATCGTGCCGGTGAGCGTCTTCGTGGCACGGGAGAGCGGGGAGTCGCTGGAGGAGGGCCGTTTCGCCTCCGCGAGCGGGCAGCTCGGTGAGCGCATAGCCGAGCACGCGGGCTTCAGCATCCCCCTGCTGCTCGTCACCCTCGCCCTCGGAGTGATGTCGCTGGCTCTCGTCCACGTCTCGCGCGGGGACCGGTTCGGCCGTTCGGCGGGGCTGGCCGTCTCGGCGCTGACCGTGGTCCTGGCCGCCGTCGCGCTCTACTACGTGTTGCGGGCCGGGCACAGCGGGGCCGTCGCCGTCTGGGGGAACTGAGGCGCGACCGGGCAACGGTACTGTCTCAGGAGTGGACAGCCTGTTCGATTCGGCGGCGGAGGAGGCCCATCGTGGCCAGGAGCCCCTGGCGGTGCGGATGCGCCCCAGGAGCCTGGACGAGGTGATCGGCCAGCGGCACCTGCTGGGCCCCGGCACGCCGCTGCGCCGCCTCGTCGAGGCCGAGGCGCCCATGTCGCTGTTCCTCTGGGGCCCTCCGGGCACCGGCAAGACCACCCTCGCCTACGTGGTGGCGGGTGTCACCAAGCGTCGCTTCGTGGAGGTCTCCGCGGTCTCGGCGGGTGTCAAGGAGGTCCGCGCGGCCATCGAGCAGGCCCGGCGCGAGCTGGGTATGTCCGGCCGCCAGACCGTCCTGTTCGTCGACGAGGTGCACCGCTTCAACAAGGCGCAGCAGGACGCCCTGCTGCCCGCCGTGGAGAACCGCTGGGTCACCTTCATCGGCGCCACCACGGAGAACCCCTTCTTCTCCGTCATCTCGCCCCTGCTGTCGCGCTCGCTGCTGCTCACCCTGGAGTCACTGTCGGAGGACGACATCCGGGTGGTGCTGGAGCGTGCTGTCACCGACCCGCGCGGCCTGGACGCAAGGGTGAACCTCGCACCCGAGGCCGCCGAGCACCTGGTGCGGCTCGCCGGTGGCGACGCCCGCAGGTCGCTCACCTATCTGGAGGCCGCCGCGCTGATCGCCGACGGCGAGATCACCGTCGAGGTGGTGGAGCGGGCGGTGGACAAGGCCGCCGTGCGCTACGACCGTCAAGGCGACCAGCACTACGACGTGATCAGCGGTTTCATCAAGAGCATGCGGGGCTCCGACGCCGACGCCGCGCTGCACTACCTCGCCCGGATGGTCGAGGCGGGCGAGGACCCCCGGTTCATCGCCCGCAGGATCGTCATCTTCGCCTCCGAGGACGTCGGCATGGCCGATCCCACCTGCCTGCAGGTCGCGGTGGCCGCGGCCCAGGCGGTGGAGTTCATCGGCCTGCCGGAGGGACGGCTCAACCTGGCCCAGGCGGTCATCCACTGCGCGCTGGCCCCCAAGTCCAACGCGGTGATCAATGCCATCGGCGCCGCCTCCGAGGACGTGCGGCGCGGCAACATCGGCCATGTCCCCGACCATCTGCGTGACGCCCACTATCCGGGAGCCAAGAAGCTCGGCCACGGCAAGGGCTACAGGTACCCCCACGACTTCGAGCACGGCCTGGTCCGTCAGGAGTACGCGCCCGAGGAGCTCAGGGACCGGCGCTACTACCGGCCCACCCGGCACGGCGCCGAGGCGGGCTTCGCCGACCGCTGGTCCAGGATCCGCGCCTTCCTGCGCGGAGAGTGACCTGCCGTGCCGCGCGCCCGGTCTCGTGGCTCGTCCCGCTCACACCGCCCGGTTCTCGGGACGCGGGTCCCAGGGAGGACCGGACCCGGCCCGGAGGCATGAGCCGGCGGTGCGCGGTAAGTGAGGATGAGTGATATCGAGCACGATAGGGTTTTGCCAATCCACCCGACCACGGCCGGGGTCACCTATGAGGGGACGGGTCCGCACATGCTTACCGCAGGAGAGGTCGCGGGGCTGATCGTCGCGATGGCCTGGGCGATCCTGGTCTGTTTCATGGCCGTCGTCATGGTCAGGCTGGCTCGCCTGCTCACCGAGACCACCAAGATGGTCTCCCAGCTGGGCGACCGCGTCGTGCCGCTGCTGGAGGACGTGTCGGCCGCCGTCGGCGAGACCAACCGTCAACTGGTCGCCATCGAGGCGATCACCAGGGACGTCAAGCAGGTCAGCGGGCACGTGGCCAAGGTCAGCGACATCACCCAGAACCTGGTCACCGGGCCGCTGATCAAGGTCGCGGCCCTCGGCCACGGCGTCCGCCGGGCCGTGGGCGCCCGCAGGCGCGCCAGGCCCGCCGCGCAGGCGCTGGAAAGGCGGCGGAGATGATCCGCAGGCTGTTCTACATGGGCCTGGGCGCGTTCGGCGCGCTGTGGGTCATGCGTAAGCTTCAGGCACTGCACCCGAACCACCTGGCCCGCCGGGCCGTTCGGAACGCGGGCGGGGTCCTGGAGCAGGCGCGGGATCTCGCGGAGGACGCCCTGCGAGGTGCGGCCGAGCGGGAAACCGAGTTGCGATCCAGGTTCGGGCTCGACACTGTGGAAGACCCCTATCACTCCAACGTAAAGGATGGCCGCTGACATGGAGTCGGCAGAGATCGCCCGCCGCTTCCTGCGCTTCTTCGAGGAGCGTGGGCACACCGTTGTGCCCTCGGCCAGCCTCATCGCCGAGGACCCGACGCTGCTTCTGGTCAACGCGGGCATGGTGCCCTTCAAGCCCTACTTCCTGGGCCAGCAGAAGCCGCCCTACAAGCGGGCCACCAGCGTGCAGAAGGTCGTCAGGACCCTCGACATCGACGAGGTCGGCAAGACGACCAGGCACGCCAGCTTCTTCCAGATGCTCGGGAACTTCTCCTTCGGCGACTACTTCAAGGAGCAGGCGATCCCGTTCGCCTGGGAGCTGCTGACCAAGCCCGAGTCCGAGGGCGGGTTCGGCTTCCCCGAGGACCGTCTCTGGGTCACCGTCTACCTCGACGACGACGAGGCCGCCGACATCTGGCACCGGAAGGCCGGAGTGCCGCTGGAGCGCATCCAGCGCCGTGACCTGGCGGACAACTACTGGCACATGGGCGTTCCGGGCCCCGGCGGGCCGTGCAGCGAGATCTACTACGACCGCGGTGCCGAGTACGGGCGCGAGGGCGGTCCGATCGTCGACGAG
This sequence comes from Streptosporangium sp. NPDC049248, assembly GCF_040678965.1. NCBI lineage: Bacteria > Bacillati > Actinomycetota > Actinomycetes > Streptosporangiales > Streptosporangiaceae > Streptosporangium > Streptosporangium sp. NPDC049248. The sequence continues at coordinate 30,546 of NZ_JBFAQY010000035.1, read as the reverse complement.
AACCGCTACCTCGAGGTGTGGAACAACGTCTTCATGCAGTTCCAGCTCGGTGCGGTCCGCAGCAAGACCGACTTCGACATCGCCGGTGAGCTGCCGGCCAAGAGCGTCGACACGGGCATGGGCCTGGAGCGCATGGCGGCGATCCTGCAGGGCGTCGACAACATCTACGAGATCGACACCACGTACAAGATCCTTGACCGGGCCGCGGAGCTCACCAGGACGCGCTACGGCCGCGACGAGCGCGCCGACGTCTCGCTGCGGGTCGTCGCCGACCACGTCAGGACCGGCGTGATGCTCGTGGCCGACGGGGTGCTGCCCTCCAACGAGGGCCGGGGATACGTGCTCCGCCGCATCCTGCGCCGTGCCATCCGCAACCTTCGCCTGCTCGGCGCGGGCGAGGAGCGCTACATGCACGAGCTCACCGCGGTGACCGTCGATGTCATGGGCCAGCAGTACGCGGAACTCAAGGCCGACGCCCCGCAGATCCACGGCGTCATCGACGCGGAGGAGGGGTCCTTCCTCGGCACCCTCCGCACCGGCACCGCGATCTTCGATGTGGCGGCGGAGGAGACCAAGCGCAAGGGGCAGGGCACGCTCGCGGCCGACCAGGCCTTCCAGCTCCACGACACCTACGGGTTCCCGATCGACCTGACCCTGGAGATGGCCTCCGAGCAGGGGCTGCAGGTCGACGAGGAGGGCTTCCGCCGGCTGATGAAGGAGCAGCGCGACCGGGCCAAGGCCGACGCCGCCTCCAAGAAGACCGGCAACGCCGACATCTCGGTCTTCGGCCAGATCCTGGAGAAGGCCGGCAAGGTCGAGTTCCTCGGCTACGACCACGTGACGGCCGAGGCCGAGGTCGTCGGCCTCCTCGTCGACGGCGCCTCCGTCGCCGCGGCGGGCGCGGGTACGACGGTCGAGGTCGTGCTGAGCCGCACCCCGTTCTACGCCGAGGGGGGCGGCCAGCTCTCCGACCAGGGCCTCATCCGCACCGGCGGGGCCGAGGTGGAGATCGTGGACGTGCAGTCCCCGGTCGCCGGCCTCGTCGTGCACCGGGGCAAGGTCCGCACCGGGGAGGTCCGGGTGGGCGAGACGGCCCAGGCCGAGATCGACGTCGAGCGGCGCCGGGCCATCTCCCGCAGCCACACCGCCACCCACCTGGTGCACCGGGGCTTCCGCAACGCGCTGGGCGAGACCGCGGCGCAGGCCGGTTCCGAGAACTCGCCGGGCCGCTTCCGCTTCGACTTCACCGCCGCGGGCGCCGTGCCGCCCAGCGTGTTGCGCGACGTCGAGGACGAGGTCAACGCGGTCCTGATCAACGACCTGCGGGTCAACGCCTTCCACACCTCCCAGGCCGAGGCCCGCGCGATGGGCGCGCTGGCCCTGTTCGGTGAGAAGTACGGCGACACCGTCCGCATCGTCGAGGTCGGTGAGTACTCCCGCGAGCTCTGCGGTGGCACCCACGTCGCCAGCTCCGGGCAGCTGGGCCTGGTCAAGGTGCTGGGTGAGGCCTCGATCGGTGCGGGTGTGCGCCGCGTGGAGGCCCTGGTCGGCCTCGACGCGTTCCGCTTCCTGGCCAGGGAGAGCGTCCTCGTCGCCCAGTTGTCGGAGCAGCTCAAGGCCCGCAGGGAGGAGCTCCCCGAACGCGTCGAGGGCATCGTCTCCCGGTTGCGCTCCGCGGAGAAGGAACTGGCCACGTTGCGTTCGGCCCAGGCGCTCGCCGGTGCGGGGGAGATGGCGGGAAACGCCCGTGATCTGCATGGAGTCTCCGTTGTGACGCACCGTGCGCCTGATGGAACATCCCCTGATGATCTGCGTAAACTCGCCCTTGACGTGCGCGGCCGGTTCCCGAGCGACCGCGCCGCGGTCGTCGTCGTCGCCGGTGTCCCCAACGACCGGCCGGTCGTCGTGGCCGCGGTCAACGAGGTGGGACGCGACCGGGGTCTGAAGGCGGGCCGCCTGGTCGGCGTCGCCGCGAAGGCACTCGGAGGTGGCGGTGGCGGCAAGGATGACGTCGCTCAGGGAGGCGGTGTGCGTCCCGAGGCGATCGACGAGGCACTCGCGGCCGTCGAGCAGGCGATCACGCAGACGCTCACCTGATGGGGAACGACACTCTCGCGCCGCGGCCGGTACGAGGGTGGAGACAGAGATGATGAGAAACGGCATTCGGCTGGGTGTCGACGTCGGCTCGGTCCGTATCGGCGTGGCCAGAAGCGACCCCTCGGGGTTGCTGGCCACGCCGGTGGAGACCGTCCGGCGCGGCAAGGGCGACCTCGACCGGCTCGCGGAGATCACGGCCGAGTACGAGGTCGTCGAGGTGGTGGTCGGCCTGCCGACCTCGCTCTCCGGGCGCGAGGGGCAGGCGGCGGTCGTCGCCCGTGACTTCGCGAACCGGATCGCACTCCGGCTGGCGCCCGTCCCGGTGCGGCTGTTCGACGAGCGGTTGACCACCGTCACCGCCCAGCAGGGGCTGCGGGCCAGCGGGGTGAAGGCGAAGAACCAGCGCGGCGTGGTGGACCAGGCCGCCGCCGTCGTGCTGCTCCAGGCGGCACTGGACACCGAACGCGCCACCGGCAGGCCTCCCGGCAGCCCCGTCGAGCCTCCGGGCGGAAGGCCCGGTGACAGGCCCGCCGAGAGGCCGGGCGGCGGGATCGTTCGGTGAGCCGCCCGCGGCGGATATGGCCGCTGGTGGCCGGGGCGTCGGCGCTCGCCGTCGCCGCCGGGACGGCGGCCGGGCTTTTTGCGGTCCGCCCCTATCTGATGCCCGCCGACTTCGAGGGGCCGGGTTCCGGCACGGTCGTCGTCGAGATCCCCGAGGGGGCGAGCGCCGGCGCGATCGGGCTGGCGCTGGCCGACGCCGGAGTGGTGGCGAGTGCCAGGGCGTTCGTCCACGCGGCGCAGGAGCAGGCCAGGACGGGCAGCCTGCATCCCGGCCACTTCAGGCTCCGCAGGGGTATGGACGCCCGCTCGGCACTCGGCATGCTGGTGGCGCCCGAGTCGCGGATGGTGCGCAGGGTCACCGTCCCCGAGGGGCTCCGCCTGCCCGAACTGCTCGACCGGCTCGCCGAGGGCACCGGCATTCGCCGGGCCGACCTGGCCAGAGCCGCGGACGACGTGCGGGCGCTGGGCCTGCCACGGTACGCCAGGAACGCCGAGGGCTTCCTGTTCCCCGCCACCTACGAGATCGAGCCCGACACGACCGCTCAGGACGTGCTGGTCGCGATGGTGGAACGTTACAAACAGGCCGCCGAGCAACTCGACCTCAAGGAGCGGGCCGCCAGGAAGCGGCTGACCCCCCTGGAGGCTGTCACACTGGCGAGCATCGTCCAGGCGGAGGGCGGGCGGGACCCGGACTATCCGAAGATCGCTAGAGTGATCTACAACCGGATCAGGGCAGGAACCCCACTTCAACTGGACACCACGGTGCTGTACGCGCAGAGGCGCAGGACCCTGGAGGTGTCCGAGAAGGACACCGAGGTGAGGTCTCCGTACAACACCTATCGCAGACCTGGCCTGCCCCCCGGACCCATCGCGAACCCCGGGGAGAAGGCGTTGATCGCGGCACTTCGGCCAGATCAAGGTGATTGGTTCTGGTTTGTAACCACAGATCCGGAGCATAGAATCACGAAATTCACTGACAAAGAGAGTGAGTTTGTGAGATACCGGGAAGAGCTGAACAGATACCTCGGGAAGCGTTGATGCCCGGCGGAACACCCCTCGTTCCGTCGCATGCGGCGCCCCGTACCCGCGAACCAGACGACCACTCCCGGAAAACCGGGAGGTCTGGCCGGGGGCTTTCCTTCGGTTTGGCACACCCGCTTGACGCCAGGCCGTCCCTAGCGGGAGATTGGCCAGCGTCTCTATGAACGATCTCGATATGGACTTCCTGGTCGGCTCCGACGACGAAGGTCGGCCGGGCCGAAAATCTCGCGCGTCCTCAGGACGCGACTCCGGCGGCCGGCGTGGCCGGCGTAGGAAGCGCCGCCGCAACCGGGGCGGCTTCCTCGCCCCCATGCTCGCGGTCATCGTGCTGCTCGGCGGCATCGGCGCCGCCGGCTTCTACGGCTACACCTGGGTCCGTGACGTGATGACCCCGGACGACTACACCGGCCCCGGGTCCGGCGAGGTCGTCGTGGAGATCAAGGACGGCCAGAACGCCTCCGACGTCGCCCAGACCCTGGAGGAGCAGGGCGTGGTGAAGAGCGTCAAAGCCTTCGTCAACGCCGTCGCCCAGGCCGGCAAGAGTTCCTCCCTGCAGCCTGGCGAATACGCCATGCGCAAGCAGATGGCGGCCGCGGAGGCCGTCAAGCTTCTCGATCCGGAGAAGCGGCTGCTGGAGAGGATCACTCTCAAGGAGGGGCTGCGCCTGATCGACACCCTCAAGCAGCTCGCCGAGAAGACCGGAAAGCCGCTCAGGGAGTTCCAGCAGGCGGCCAAGAACAGCCGGAAGCTCGGCCTGCCGTCCTACGCCAGGGGCAGGCTGGAGGGCTACGCCTTCCCGGCCACCTACGAGATCAGGCCCAAGATGACGCCCTCCGAGATCCTGGGCGCACTGGTCGAGCGCTTCAAGCAGACGGCGGAGAAGGACGACCTGCAGGGCAAGGCCAAGGAGCTCGGGCGCACTCCGCACGAGATCATGACGATCGCCAGCATCGTCCAGGCCGAGTCCGGCACCAAGGAGGACATGGGCAAGGTGGCCCGCGTCATCTACAACCGGCTCGCCGGCAACCCCCGCCTCAATCTGTCGATGGACAGCACCGTGATGTACGGGCTGAACAAGTACGGCATCGAGTCCTCCCACAAGGACCTTGAGAGCACCTCGCCCTACAACACCTACAAGTTCGCGGGCCTGCCTCCCGGGCCGATCGCCAACCCGGGCGACGACGCCATCCAGGCGGCGCTCAACCCCACCAAGGGCGACTGGGGCTGGTTCGTGACCACCTGCCCGGCGAAGCAGCTCACCAAGTTCGCCTCGACGGAGGCGGATTTCTTCGCGCTCAAGGCCGAGTACGAGAGAAACAAGGGGAACGGATGCTGAGAGCGGCGGTCCTGGGGTCACCGATCGCCCACTCGCTCTCCCCGTACCTGCACCGCGCCGCCTACGAGGGCATGGGCCTGCACGACTGGCGGTACGAGGCGATCGAGTGCGACGAGGCCGGGCTCCCCGGCCTCCTCGACGGGCTGGACGCCGGCTGGGCGGGGCTCTCGCTCACCATGCCGCTCAAGCGGGCCGTGCTGCCGCTGCTCGACACCGTCTCGGAACTCGCACTCCAGGTGGGCGGGGTCAACACGGTGATCCTGCGTGACGGCGCCCGGCACGGGGACAACACCGACGTGTACGGCATCGTCCGGGCGCTCGCGGAGGCGGGCGTGGCCACGCCCGCCTCCGCGACCGTCCTCGGCGGGGGTGCGACGGCCTCCTCCGCGCTGGCGGCCCTGCGCGAGCTGGGTCTGGGCGAGGCGACCCTCGTGGTCCGTGACCCGTCCAGGGCGACGGAGACCGTCGAGACGGCCGGACGGCTGGGCATGAGCCTAACGGTGCAGACCTTCGACAAGCTCGACACCGTGCTGGGGGTCGACCTGGTCGTCTCGACCCTGCCCTCCGGTGCGGCCGACGCCTTCACCGAGTCGCTGGCGGACGTGCCGGCGCTCTTCGACGTGGTCTACGCCCCCTGGCCCACCCGGCCGGCGGCGGCGGTGGCCGAGCGGGGCGGGATCGTCGTCGGAGGGTTCCCGATGCTCCTGCACCAGGCGGTCCGGCAGGTCGAGATGATGACCGGCCGCGCGGACGTGCCGGTGGAGGCGATGCGCGAGGCGGGGAAGAGCGAGATCGTCAGGCGCGCCGCCCCAGCGGAATGATTCTGGGTGAGCGTGTCGTTGTGATAGAGTGACTAATCGATCGGTCCGGCGTTCCTGCTGGACGCGCAAGCGGAGGTCATCCTCCCACCTCGTCGGCCGCAAGGCTGACAGGTCAGGATCACACCGGGTAGGTTTCCGGCGAGCTTAACGGCATAAAGCCTTCGAGTTCATGTGGCCCCGCATGCGTGACGTGCGGGGCATCTTGCGTTCGACGCGCCTTCACAGGGTGCGTGTTCTGCGACTTCCCGGCACGATCGAGCATGTTGCGGCCTTTCGTAAGGAAGGCCGCGGATCGCAACCTAGGAGGCCCCATCAGCGCCGAGCCCCGCATCAATGACCGCATTCGCGTGCCCGAGGTCCGCCTCGTGGGCCCGAACGGCGAACAGGTGGGCATCGTCTCCATCGGCGATGCTTTGAAGCTGGCTCAAGAAGCCGACCTCGACCTGGTCGAGGTAGCGGCAACGGCTCGCCCGCCAGTGTGCAAGCTCATGGACTACGGCAAGTTCAAGTACGAGTCCGCGATGAAGGCACGCGAGGCGCGTCGTAACCAGGCGTACACCATCATCAAGGAGATCAAGCTCCGGCCGAAGATCGACCCGCACGACTACGAGACCAAGAAGGGTCACGTGGTGCGGTTCCTCAAGGCCGGCGACAAGGTCAAGGTCACCATCATGTTCCGTGGTCGGGAGCAGTCCCGGCCCGAGCTGGGCTTCCGGCTCCTGCAGCGGCTGGCGGAGGACGTGACGGAGCTCGGCTTCGTCGAGTCCCAGCCCAAGCAGGACGGCCGAAACATGATCATGGTGATCGGCCCGCACAAGAAGAAGGCCGAGGCCAAGGCCGAGAAGGCGGCGGCCAAGGCGCGGCATGACGAGAACCCCTCGGGGGACAGGTCACCGGCCGCCGACGAGACGCACGTCAACGACGAGGTGTCCGTCAACGGAGCGGTGGCGGCTCCGCAGGAGTAACTCGCATAGCCTGGATCGTCAGGTAGTCGCGATATCACGTCGAGACCGGGTCCGGTCTCGTAGTCAGGCATGCCCTTGACTTGGGTTACCGGCCCGGGACATCGGCACGATCGAGGGAGAGACGGCTGAGATGCCGAAGATGAAGACGCACAGCGGTGCGAAGAAGCGGTTCAGGCTCACGGGTTCCGGCAAGCTTGTGCGCCGCCGCGCCAACCGTGCGCACTACAACGAGCACAAGCCGTCCACCTTGACGCGTCGTCTCAAGCCCGAGGTCGTGCTCTCCGACGCCGACTCCAAGAAGATCAAGAAGCTGCTCGCTAAGTAACCGCCCCCGGGGAGATAGATACACATGGCACGCGTGAAGCGGGCGATCAACGCCAAGAAGAAGCGCAAGGTCGTTCTCGAGCGGGCGAAGGGCTATCGGGGTCAGCGTTCCAGGCTGTACCGCAAGGCCAAGGAGCAGATGCTCCACTCGATGACGTACGCCTACCGCGACCGCAAGGACCGCAAGGGCACCTTCCGCCGTCTCTGGATCCAGCGCATCAACGCCGCTGCCCGCCAGAACGGCATCACCTACAACAGGCTCATCCAGGGCCTGCGGCTCGCCTCCATCGAGGTCGACCGCAAGATCCTCGCTGATCTCGCGGTCAACGACGCCGCCACGTTCGCGACGCTGGTCGAGGCCGCCAAGAAGGCGCTCCCGGCCGACGTGAACGCGCCGGTCGCCGGCTGAGCGAGACACTGACGAACATGCGGTCCGCAGCGGTGACGCTGCGGGCCGCATTCGCATTCTTGGGGGACGGGCATGGCCGGGTCTGAGCTGACCAACATCAAGTCACCGCGGGTCAAGGCCGCGCGGAGGCTGACCAAGCGGGCCTTCAGGGACCGCGACCGCTCCTTCCTGGCAGAGGGGCCACAGGCGGTCCGTGAGGCGCTGGCGCTGGACGGCGTCGTGGTGGAGCTGTTCGCCACCGCCGAGGCCGAGCTGCGCCATGCCGACGTCGTCACCGCCGCCACCGCCGCGGGGGTGCCGCTCTTCCGGGCCAGCGGCGAGGTCATGGCCGAGCTGGCCCAGACGGTCACCCCCCAGGGACTGCTGGCCGTGTGCCGTTTCGTGCACGTTCCCCTGAACGACTCCGTCACCTCCGACGCCAGGCTGGTGGCCGTGCTCGCCCACGTCCGCGACCCGGGCAACGCGGGTACGGTGCTGCGCACCGCCGACGCAGCGGGTGCCGACTCGGTGGTCTTCACCGACGCCTCGGTCGATCCCTACAACGGCAAGTGCGTGCGGGCCAGCGCGGGCAGCCTGTTCCATCTCCCGGTCACCACGGGTGTCCATGTGACCCGGGTGGTGGAGCATCTGAAGGGTTCCGGGCTACGGGTGCTCGCCGCGGACGGCGCGGGCAAGCAGACCCTGGACGACATGGACCTGTCCGGCCCGACGGCCTGGATCTTCGGCAACGAGGCCTGGGGGCTTCCCGAGGAGATCCTGGAACTGGCCGACGACGTCGTCCGGGTTCCGATCTACGGGCGGGCCGAGAGCCTGAACCTCGCGACCGCCGCCGCGGTCTGTCTGTACGCATCTGCCCGGTCTCAGCGCACCGGTCCCGGCGCCAGGTGACGCCCCCCGCCCCGAGGCTGCCGTACGGCGCGGGAAACCCGCTATTGTCGGCCATGTAGCGTCGAGGAGGCGGGGTCGTGCACGGCGAACACACCGGCGAGCGGAGCACCGATCCCGCTTCTGTGATCGACGTCGACGAGCTTCCCGACGGTCTCGTGGTGACCGACGGAGACGGCCACGTGCTGACCGTCAACCGGGCCGCGGCCCGGTTGACCGGGGTCACCCGCGAGCAGGCAGCAGGGCGGCACCTGCGCGATGTGTTCTCCTTCCACGACCACGACGGGCGCGACTGGTGGAAGTGGCTCGACACCTACGGCGGTTTGCGCACCCGCACCCGCCAGCCCGAGCTGCCGCTGCGCACCCTCGGCGGCCAGGAGATGCTGGTGGCCGCCCGGCTGGTGCGAGAGCCCAGGAGGGGCGGCGAGGTGGTCCGGGTGGTCATCACGCTGCGTGACACCGGAGCCCGTGCCCGCCTGGAGCGCAGCCGCGCCGACCTGGTCTCCACGGTCGCCCACGAGCTGCGCTCCCCGCTGACCAGCGTCAAGGGGTTCACCGCGACCCTGCTGGCCAAGTGGACCCGTTTCACCGACGACCAGAAGCTGGTCATGCTGGAGACGGTCAACGCCGACGCCGACCGGGTGACCAGGCTGATCACCGAGCTGCTCGACGTCTCGCGTATCGAGTCGGGGCGGCTGGAGATCCATCGCCAGGTGGTCGACATCCCGGCCAGGATCTCCAAGGTCATCGCGGGGCGGGTGGCGGCGGGTGAGCCGGACGACCGCTTCCTGCTCCAGGTACGCGGTGAGCTGCCCGAGACCTGGCTCGACCAGGACAAGATCGATCAAGTGCTTGCCAACCTGGTGGAAAACGCGGTGCGGCACGGGCGCGGTACGGTGACAATAGTCGTCGAACCGAGCGAATGGGGAGTGACCGTGTCCGTCCGTGACCAGGGAGAGGGCATCCCGCCCGAGCTGGTCACGCGCGTCTTCCGGCAGTTCTGGCGGGGCAACGCCCGCCGCCGCGGCGGCACCGGACTAGGCCTGTTCATCGTCAAGGGGCTGATCGAGGCTCACGGTGGCACCATCTCCGTGCAGCGCGGACCCGAGGGCGGCGCCGAGTTTCGATTTATGGTGCCCACCGGCACCCCTGACTTCGCCTGAGCGCGAATGCCAGCCCGGTGGGCTTACCCGACTAGACTCGTGGCCGCTCAAGCCCTGGATTCGGAGCTCTCTCTTGTCAAACTACGACCCGGTCGAGGTGACCCCGCTGCACGCCGACGAGATGGCGCGCATGCAGGCCGACGCGATCGACGCCGTCAAGGCGGCGCGCGACCTCGAAGAACTCAAGCAGGTGCGTCTCGCGCACGCCGGTGATCGCTCGCCGATCGCCCTGGCCAACCGCGAGATCGGCGCCCTGCCCCCGGCGGCCCGCGCCGAGGCGGGCAAGCGTATCGGCGGTGCCCGCAAAGCCGTCGCCGAGGCTCTCGCCGAACGGCAGGCACAGCTGGAGGCCGAGCGCGACGAGCGAGTCCTCGTCGAGGAGACCGTCGACGTCACGCTGCCCTCCGGCCGCGCCTCCCGAGGCGCCAGGCATCCGCTGACCACCCTCCAGGAGCGCATAGCCGACGCCTTCGTCGCGATGGGCTACGAGGTGGCGGAGGGCCCCGAGCTGGAGGGGGAGTGGTTCAACTTCGACGCGTTGAACATCTCCGCCGACCACCCGGCGCGCTCGGAGCACGACACCTTCTTCGTGGAGTCCGTCGAATCGGGCAAGGTGCTGCGCACCCAGACCTCTCCCGTCCAGATCCGGGCGCTGCTCAGCAGGGAGCTTCCGATCTACGTGATCTCGCCGGGCAAGGTGTTCCGCACCGACGAGCTTGACGCCACCCACACCCCGGTCTTCCACCAGGTCGAGGGGCTGGCGATCGACGAGGGCCTGACCATGGCCCATCTCAAGGGCACCCTCGACCGGTTCGCCGAGGTCATGTTCGGTGAGGGCATCACCACCCGGTTCCGGCCCAACTACTTCCCGTTCACCGAGCCCTCAGCCGAGATGGACCTGAAGTGCTTCGTCTGCCGCGGGGCCTCCGCGGTGCCGGGAAACCCGTCCTGCCGCACCTGCAAATCGGAGGGCTGGATCGAGTGGGGCGGCTGCGGCATGGTCAACCCGCGGGTGCTCATCGCCTGCGGCGTCGACCCCGCCCGCTACAGCGGCTTCGCCTTCGGCATGGGCGTCGAACGCACCCTGATGTTCCGCCACAACGCCGAGGACATGCGCGACATGGTCGAGGGAGACGTCCGCTTCACACTCCCCTTCGGAATGGAGGTCTGATGAAGGTCTCGCTTTCATGGCTGCGGGAGTACGTCGATCTCCCCGCCGTCACGGCGCACGAGATCGCCGAGAAGCTCACCGCGGCCGGGCTCAAGCTCGAGTCCGTCATCTCCTACGGCCACGACATCAAGAACGTCGTGGTGGGCGAGGTGCTCTCCATCGAGACCCTGGAGGGTTTCAAGAAGCCCATCCGCCACTGCCAGGTCGAGGTGGGGGAGGCCGCGCCTCGCGAGATCGTCTGCGGTGCGACCAACTTCGAGGCCGGCGACCGTGTTCCGGTCGCGTTGCCCGGCGCCGTGCTGCCCGGCGGGTTCGAGATCGCCTCCCGCAAGACCTACGGACGCCTGTCGGACGGCATGATCTGTTCGGAGGCGGAGCTCGGGGTGGCCGAGTCCTCACCCGGCATCCTCGTGCTGCCCGGAGACACCCCGATCGGCGCCGACGTGGTCGAGCTGCTCGGCCTGCGCGACGACGTGATCGAGCTTGAGATCACCCCGGACATCGGCTACGCGCTCTCCATCCGGGGCGTGGCCCGCGAGGCCGCCGCCGCCTTCGACTCGGCGTTCATCGACCCGGCGGACGTCTCCCCGCCCGTCACGTCCGGTCCCGCCTACCCGGCCTCGATCGCCGACCCGTCGGCCTGCGACCGCTTCGTGCTCCGTGAGATCCGCGGGTTCGACCCGTCGGCGAGCAGCCCGCTGTGGATGCGCGCGCGGCTCAGCCGCGCCGGTATGCGCCCGGTCTCGCTGGCCGTCGACGTCACCAACTACGTCATGCTGGAGCTCGGTCAGCCGCTGCACGCCTTCGACGCCGCCAGGCTGACCGGTGAGATCGTGGTGCGCAGGGCCGAGCCCGGCGAGACGCTGGAGACGCTCGACCACGTGGTCCGCAAGCTCCATCCGGACGACATCCTGATCACCGACGGGTCGGGCGTGATCTCGATGGCAGGCACCATGGGCGGCCTGCACACCGAGATCTCCGACGCCTCCACCGACATCGTGATCGAGGCCGCCCACTTCTCCGCCAGCGGCATCGCGCGCATGTCGCGCCGGCACAACCTGGTCAGCGAGGCATCCAAGCGCTTCGAGCGGGGCGTCGACCGGGAGCTGCCGCTGTACGCCTCCTGGCGCGCGGCCCGGCTTCTGGCCGAGCTGGGCGGCGGCACGATCCAGCCGGGCGTCACCCACGCCGAGGTGGAGGTCGAGCCGCTCCGTGTCACCATCCCGAGCGGCTACCCCGGCAGGGTCGCGGGCACCGTCTACGACCGGGAGACGGTGATCCACCGCCTGGAGCAGGTGGGCTGCGCGGTCGAGGGCGCCGCCGACGAGACCGGCGGCACCGGCGGCACCGCCGCCGACGGGATCGCCGCGAAGCTCACGGTCGTCGGCGACGACATGCTGGTGGTCACCCCACCGTCGTGGCGGCCCGACCTGACCGACCCGAACGACCTCGCCGAGGAGGTCATCCGGCTGGAGGGCTACGAGAACCTGCCCTCGATCCTTCCCGCCGCCCCCGCGGGTGCCGGTCTCACCGAGAGCCAGCGCCTGCGCCGCAGGGTCGGCCGATCACTGGCCGCCGCCGGCTACGTCGAGACCCTCTCCTACCCGTTCAGCGGGGAGCGCGACTTCGACAACCTGCAGCTGCCCGCCGACGACGCGCGCCGCCTGGCCGTACGGCTGGCCAATCCGCTCAGCGAGGACGAGCCGCTGATGCGGACCACCCTGCTGCCGGGCCTGCTCAAGACGCTGGTCCGCAACGTGGGCCGGGGGTTCGGCGATGTGGCGCTGTTCGAGGCGGGTCTGGTCTACCGGCCCTCGCCGGACGCGCCCGCCGTCGCCCCCGTGCTGGGCGTCGACCGCAGGCCGAGCCCGGAGGAGCTGGCCTCGATCGAGTCCGCGCTGCCGGCTCAGCCGCTGCGGGTCGGGGTCGTGCTGGCCGGGGAGTTCGAGCCGTCCGGCTGGTGGGGCAAGGGCAGGGAAGCCGACTGGGCGGACGCGGTCGAGGCGGCCCGGGTGGTGGCCGCCGAGGCCGGCGTCACCCTCGATGTCCGCGCCGACCGGCACGAGCCCTGGCACCCGGGTCGCTGCGCCGCGCTGTACGCCGGTGACGTGCTCGTCGGTCACGCCGGTGAGCTGCACCCGCGCGTGGTCGAGGCGTACGGTCTGCCTCCGCGTACCTGCGCGATGGAACTGGAGCTGACCCGGCTGGAGCAGTCGCCGGTCGGTCGGCCGCAGGCACCGGCGATCTCCGGTTACCCGGTCGCGAGCCAGGACGTCGCACTCATCGTCGACGCGGCGACCCCGGTGGCCCCGGTGGAGGCGGCGCTGCGCGAGGGCGCGGGCGAGCTGCTGGAGTCGATCCGGCTGTTCGACGTCTACGCCGGTGCCCAGGTGGGGGAGGGCAAAAAGTCTCTCGCCTACTCCCTGCGCTTCCGGGCGGCCGACAGGACGCTCACGGTGGAGGAGACCACCGCGGCCCGTGACGCGGCCGTGGCCCTGGCCACCGAGCGCACCGGGGCGAGGCTGCGCGGCGCCTGACCGGCGGCTGAGGGGCTCGGGACACATCCCGAGCCCCTTTCATCGCTCCGGACTGGGATTCCCGCCGGTCCGGAACCTTCATTCCGCCCCATGGCCCGGCCACGGGCGGATCTTCCCTCGGGAGGGATGATGAGGCATCTGCTGGTGTTCGCCGAGCGCGACGCCGCCGAGGAGGTCGCCGAGATCGTGGCTGAGGAGTTTCCGATGATCGGCGTGCCTGCCGTGGTCAGGGAGACCCTCGCAGGTGAGGACGACGCCGAGGACGCCCAGTGGCTCGTGGTGGTCGAGGACCCCGCCGATACCCTCACGCCGGAGGGCCTGGCCCGCCTGGACGTCCTGCTCGAGGATTGCGACGGCTGGCGCGAGACCGGGTGACGGTCGGCCGGGTGCCGCGCCACGAGGGGCGTGGGCTCCGACCAGAGGACTCAGAGTTTGTCGATCTCGGTCAGGTCGATGTCGATGTCGAAGGGGGCCGAGATCTTGAGCCGGTCGTGGTGGATGCCGGTGAGGACGTAGGACCGGGCGACTGGGTCGAGTTCGTAGACGTAGACCGCTGGCCTTCCCGACTGGTTCTCGACCAGCCAGAAGTGCGCGATGCCCGCCTCGGCGTACAGCGTCGGTTTGCGGTCGCGGTCGCGCCGCTCGGAGTCCGGCGAGATGACCTCCACGGCCAGTACGACGTCCTCTGCCCGATAGTAGGTCTGTTCCGGGCTGTGCTCGGCGGAGGCGCGAATGACGCTCACATCGGGCTCGGGCCGCTGCTGCTTGCCCAGCACGACGCTCATCTCCCGGCGTGCTCGAAGATCGGCGGGTGCGGCGCGACGGAGGGCAGGAACCAGGAGGTCCGCCGCTCGCGTGTGAAAAGAAGCCTGAGAGCTCACGAAGACCAGACTTCCATCGATTAACTCTGTGTGTGCGGGCAACTGTGGAATGCGATCGAGATCCTCCGCGACGAACCCCTCCGGCGGGGGGAACGCCCAGTCGGGCAGAGAGGACTCCGTCATCGGATACCTCCAGTGTGGAGACCCTCGCCTTCGGGCTGGGGAGGAAACGTGGTACGGTGCCGCGTTTCCGGGTGGGTGGTGTAGCCGTAGCCGTCGGCTCGCTGGAGCAAGTGGATGTGGCGGTGGCCGATTCCCTGTACGGTGCCGTGCCGGGTGGCGATGTTGAAACTGCCGGTGCTGCGGACCGCGACGCGGCCGAGGTGGACTCCGGCCTTCTGACCGGTCGGGACGGTCGCGCGGACCAGGTCGCCGGTGGCGAACCCCTTGACCTGCTTGGTCCGGGGGAACCGCAGCCGGGGAAAGCCGTAGCGGTCGGTGCGGGTGCGGGCGTAGGTGCCGCGACCGGTCGCCTTGACCACCAGGACCGTGGACGGCCAGGTGGTGACGTTCTCCAGGTGGCCGACGTGCAGCGCGTCCAACGTGTGCGATTTGGCGGCACCGGTACGGGAACGGTTCCATTTCGTTCGGCCACCGGAGGCGGTGTGAACGGACAGACCGGTCGCCTCCAGAGCCCGCCACAGCGCCCACCGGATGGCGTTGACCGCTGCCGCGTCGCGCAGCGGCGCCTGCGCCTGCTTGAGGATCTTCGCCAGGAGGGCGGGCCTGCCCTTGAGGAACATCTCTACCGGGGTGGCGTTCTTGGCCTGGTTGCACCGGATGCAGGCCAGGGTGAGGTTGCCGATCCGGTCGGAGCCGCCCCGGCTGCGGGGGTGGAGGTGGTCGAGGTTGAGCGGCACGCCACTGGCGCCGCAGTACGCGCACGCCCGCCCCCATTTGGTGAGCAGGTATTCGCGGGCCTCGTACCCGGCGAGGGTGCCCTGCTGGTATTCCACACCTTGCAGCGGCTTGCCCGCGCTGAGGGCGTGGGTGTCGAACGCCACCCGCTCGACGTACACGGCCCGCATCGGTGCCCACCGGGTGAGCCGCGCCACCCACGACACGGTGGTGTCGACGCGGTGGCGCAGCGACGGCGCAAGCCACCCCTGGGGTCTGGTGCGGTTGAGGAAGCGGGGGGCGCGGTGACGCAGATTGCGTGACCGGCGAGCACGGCGCAGCGCGGCCCGCGCGCTGAGCCTGTCGCGGATCGCCGCGCCTCGGTGGTCGAGCCGGATCGTATACCTCCCGCTCCGGTTTCCGCCGTGGTCGGTGAACACCGCCAGGCCGGTGTGCTTGCTGCCGGGGTCGATGCCGACCTGTACGCCTTCGATGGCCGAGGTCGCCGCGTCGCGGTCTTTGAGGCGGATGACGAACGGGGTGTGGCGGTGAACCACCGCCCGCCCGGCCGACAGCAGGCGACGGGCGCGAGCAGGGTGACACGGGTCGAGCGGGCGGCCGTGGCGGTCGAGGACGAACACGGCCGGGTGAACCTCACGGTTCGCTCCCTCCGGCGCCGAGGCGCCCTCGGGGTGACGCCGGTGCGGCGGTGCGGCCGGACCGGTCTCCCCTCGCCCATGGTGAACACCAGGTACCACCTGGCGGCGGTGTCCGTGAGCCGTTTCGTGCCCACCCCCGGGCGTGTCTGCTCCCACGGATTCGAGAGCTTGGAGCTGAGGAAGCACCCCAAGGTCGGTCTGCGCTCTTGTGTTCAACGTAGCCATCTGGATCGCACTTCCAGTTCGTGACGGCTAGGGCTGGTCAACGCGGGGCTTGTGAAGCGCATCGCCGCGCCTCAAGCCCTCTCCCTCAGGAGGGGGTCGTTGACGACCTCACAGTAGCAACATGATTCCTCTCTGTGAGGGTGGTTGCGGGTAGCTTACCCCTGGACGGGAGTGGCCTCCTCGCGGCGGGCGCGTTCCCTGCGCGCGTGCTCGTCGGTGCGGGCGTCGTAGTCGCGGAACCTCGGCAGCAGCGCGGCCATCGCGGCCACCGCGCCGACGCACAGCAGGCCGCCCGCGCCCAGGGAGAAGCGGGTCCCGCCGAGCTGGGCCATCAGTCCGGCCCTGGCGTTGCCCAGCATCGGGCCGCTGGTGTAGGAGAGCAGCTCGATGCCCGCCAGGCGGCCGCGGAACTCGTCGGGGATGGTCTGGTTCCAGATGGTCGAGCGGAAGACGCCGCTGATCATGTCGGCGGCCCCGGCCACGGCCAGGAAGGCGAAGATGCCCCAAATGTTGGGCATCAGCGCCGCCACCGCCACCGCCACGCCCCACACGGCCGCCGCGACGATCACGCCGAGGCCGTGGCGGTGCACGTGCCTGGTCCAGCCGGAGGTGACCGAGGCGAGCAGCGAGCCGACGGCCGAGGCGGAGAAGAAGAGCCCCAGAGCCTCGGGGACGCCCAGCTCGTCGGCCAGGAACGGGTACAGCGCGGTGGAGAAGGCGAAGATCATCGCGGCGACGTCGACCAGGTAGGTGCCCATCAGGTCGGGGCGGCCCACGGCGTAGCGGACCCCGTCGACCAGTGACCTGATCGAGGCCGCGGGGGCGTTCTCCCGCCGCGGCTGGGCCCGCACCATCTGCAGCAGGACCAGGGAGACCAGGAAGGTCACCACGTTGACGCCGTACGCGACGGCGACGCCGAACCAGGCCGCGATCAGGCCGCTGAGGCCCGGGGCGACGATGGCGCCCAGGTTCCACCGGAAAGCGCTGAGCGCGGCGGCCGCGGTCAGCTGGTCGTGCCTGACCACGCGGGGCAGCAGCGACTCCAGGCTGGGCCGTTGCAGGCTGCCCAGCCCGGCCGAGAGCGCGCCGACCACGTACAGCACCCAGACCTGCGGCTTGGGCGACAGCGCGTTGACGGTCAGGATCAGAACCGTGAGGCAGAGCCCGACCTCGGTGTAAAGGATGATCTTGCGCCGGTCCAGCGCGTCGGCGATCGCCCCGCCCCAGAGCCCGCACACCACCATCGGGACGAACTCGGCCACGCTGACCAGGCCGACCGCCAGGTAGGAGCCGGTCAGCTCCTTCATCTGCAGCGGGACCGCGACCAGGGTCAGGAAGGTGCCGAACATCGTGACGACGCCGGAGCCGAAGAGCAGCCGGAAGTCACGGGAGTCGCGGAGCGGGCTGAGGTCCATCGTCAGGTGACGGAGCAGGGTTCTGATGGACCGGTCCGCTTTTTCTGGCACGAACAGGTAGTTTCGGCGGTGACCTGGGCGGGGGGCAACTCATTTTCCGGCAGGCCACCGCCGGGGCGAACGCGGCGGGCGTCAGGAGCCCAGTACCTCCCTGCGCAGGTGGGTTTTGAGGATCTTGCCACCGGGGTTGCGGGGAAGTTCCGTGTCGCGCACCCAGAACCTGACCGGGACCTTGAAGGGGGCGATCCGCTCGCGCAGGAAGGCCTGCAGTTCCTCGGCGGTCGCCGGGGACGACAGCCGCACCACCGCGCCGACCTCCTCGCCCAGCTCGTCATGGGGGATGCCGATCACCGCGGCGTCGTCGACCGCCGGGTGCTCGAACAGGGCGGCCTCGACCTCGGCGCAGTAGACGTTCTCACCGCCGCGGATGACCATGTCCTTGGCCCGGTCCACGATGAACACGAACCCCTCGGAGTCCACCCTGGCCAGGTCGCCGGTGTGCAGCCAGCCGCCGACGAAGGTCTCGGCGGTGGCCTCGGGACGGTTCCAGTAGCCCAGGATCACGTTCGGTCCGCGCAGGCAGAGTTCGCCGACCGCGCCGACCGGTAGCTCGTCGCCGAGCGGATCGGCGATCTTCACCTCGACCACCGCCATCGGCAGGCCGATGCTGTCGGGTTTGGCCAGGTAGTCGATGCCGGCGTTGTTGATGGCGAGCGCGGTGGTCTCGGTCATGCCGTACCCGTTGGAGGGGGCGCGGCTGGGCAGCTGCTCGGTGATGCGCTCCAGCAGTTTCGGCGGGGCGGGGGCACCGCCGTACCCGAGGGCGTTGAGGCTGGAGATGTCGTGCTTGTCCAGGTCGGGGTGGGACAGGAGCTGCCACACGTTGGTGGGCACGCCGGTGAGCCCCGTGATCTTCTCGCGCTCGATCAGCTCCAGCGCGCGGCCCGCGTCCCACTTGTACATCAGCACCAGGCCGCTTCCGCTGAACATGGTGGTGGTCATCACCGCGAAGCAGCCGGTGACGTGGAAGAGCGGAACGGTGAGCAAGGTGACTCGGCGCTGCCCCGCCGTCTCGCCCGGGTCCCTGCCCGCCCTGGCCGCGCCGCGGTACATGCCGTAGGCGACGGTCATGGGCGACTGCCCGACGTTGCGATGGCTGCCGAGCGCGCCCTTGGGGCGGCCCGTGGTGCCGGAGGTGTAGAAGATCGTCGCCGGATCCTCGGGGGAGAGGTCGACCGGCGGCAGCGTCACGTCCGCCTCCACCTCGCCCATCACGTCCTCGAACGCGCGGGCGCCCTCGGGCACCTCGCCGCGGGTCACGATCAGGGCCGGAGACAGGCCGGTGAGCCTGGCCGCCCGCTCGCCGTCGGCGATCAGCACCGTGGCGCCGGAGTCCGACAGGCCGTACTCCAGTTCCTGCGGGGTCCACCAGGCGTTGAGCGGAACCGCTATCGCCCCGATGGCCAGCGTGGCCGAGAAGGCGATCACCCACTCGGGGTAGTTGCGCATGGCGATGGCGACCCGGTCGCCCTTGACCACGCCGTACTCGTCCGCCAGGCGCCGCGCGAGCGTGGCCGCCCGCCTGAAGTGCTCCTCGTAGGTGATGTGCTCGTCCTCGTACGTCAGGAAGATCTTGTCGCCGTGAAACCGGCTCGTCTCGAGGAGCGCCCGGAAGTCACGGGGGGCGTGCTTCCAGGTTTTGACGGTCCCGCCGTGGCCGGGGACCTCGTCCATCTCGAAAAGCTGTCCGGGGCCGGTGAGCTGGGCCTGGACCTGGTCATGGGTGACAGTCATACGTTCGCACTCCCGAAGGGTGGAAGGGCCGGAGATCGCCACGATACTGACCGGTAGGTATGCGTAACAATGCCGAAACGCGACTGATTGCCTCGTCCCTGAAATGGCGAGCTAAAAAGCATGATTTTTGCGACTTTTTCGCTGCGCTGAGGCGCCCTGCGGGCCGGTAACCTCCGCGTAACCGGCTTGCATGACAATCCCTGGAGATGCATAATCTCTCTAGCAAGACCATGAGCGAGTGTGTATGAACATGCAGAGAACGGGGGGCCGATGAGAGCGGCGATCGCGGGTGCCAGCGGCTACGCCGGAGGTGAGCTCCTGCGCCTGCTGCTGTCCCACCCCGGCATCGAGATCGGCGCGCTGACCGCGGCCTCAAGCGCCGGCACGGCGCTCGGCGCCCACCAGCCACACCTGACCCCGCTGGCCGGCCGGATCCTGCTGGAGACCACCCCCGAGACCCTCGGCGGCCACGACCTCGTCTTCCTCGCCCTGCCGCACGGCCAGTCGGCCGCCGTCGCAGAGCAGCTCGGTGACGGCACCCTCGTCGTCGACTGCGGCGCCGACTTCCGGCTCACCGACCCGGCCGCCTGGGAGCACTTCTACGGCGGAACCCACGCCGGCACCTGGCCGTACGGGCTGCCCGAGCTGCCGGGCCGGCGCGAGGAACTGCGCGCGGCCTCCAGGATCGCCGTGCCCGGGTGCTACCCGACGGCGGTCACCCTGGCGATGTTCCCCGCCTTCGCCGCCGGCCTCGTCGATCCCGACGTGGTGGTGGTAGCCGCCAGCGGCACCAGCGGAGCGGGCCGTGCCCCCAAGCCGAACCTCCTGGGCAGCGAGGTGATGGGTTCGGCCAGCGCGTACGGCGTCGGCGGCGTCCACCGGCACACCCCGGAGATGGAGCAGAACCTCTCCCCGCTGGCGGGCGAGCCGGTCACCGTCTCCTTCACCCCCGTGCTGGCACCGATGAGCCGCGGCATCCTCGCCACCTGCAGCGCGCCCGCCAGAGCGGGCCTCACCCCGGCGGTCCTGCGCGAGGCATACGAGGTCGCCACCAAGGACGAGCCGTTCCTGCGGCTGCTCCCCGAGGGCCAGTGGCCCGCGACCTCGATGACCCTCGGAGCCAACACCGCCGCCCTCCAGGTCGTCCTGGACGAGCGTGCGGGTCGCGTCGTCGCCGTCGTCGCCATCGACAACCTGACCAAGGGAACGGCGGGCGGAGCCATCCAGAGCGCCAACCTCGCCCTCGGCCTGCCGGAAGAGCTAGGCCTTCCTCTCAATGGAGTCGCCCCATGAGCGTGACCGCCCCCCTCGGCTTCCGGGCGGCGGGTGTCGCCGCCGGAATCAAGTCCGGTGCCGCCCGCGACCTGGCACTGATCGTCAACGACGGCCCCTCTCGCGCCGCGGCGGGAGTCTTCACGGCCAACCGGGTGAAGGCCGCGCCCGTCCTGTGGTCCGCGCAGGTGCTGTCCGGGGGGCGGGTCCACGCGGTGGTCCTCAACTCCGGCGGTGCCAACGCCTGCACCGGGCCGCTGGGTTTCCAGGACACCCATGCCACCGCGGAGAAGGTCGCCGAGGCGCTGGGAGACTCGGCCGGCGAGATCGCGGTCTGCTCCACCGGCCTGATCGGTGAGCGCCTGCCGATGGAACCGCTGCTGGCGGGGGTCGATCTCGCGGTCTCCCAGCTCGCCAGGGACGGCGGGCTGGCCGCCGCCGACGCCATCCGCACCACCGACACCGTCTCGAAGATCTCCTTCAGGAAGGGCGCCGGCGGCTACATGGTCGGCGGCATGGCCAAGGGCGCGGGCATGCTCGCCCCGGGCCTCGCCACCATGCTCTCGGTGATCACCACCGACGCCGACCTGCCCGCCGAGCGGCTCGACGAGGTGCTCCGCAAGGT
Organism: Streptosporangium sp. NPDC049248; assembly: GCF_040678965.1. Lineage (NCBI taxonomy): Bacteria > Bacillati > Actinomycetota > Actinomycetes > Streptosporangiales > Streptosporangiaceae > Streptosporangium > Streptosporangium sp. NPDC049248. The sequence goes on along the minus strand of NZ_JBFAQY010000035.1, from coordinate 9,528 downwards.
GACCCGGGTCACCTTCGACCGGCTCGACGCCGACGGTTGCATGTCCACCAACGACACGGTGCTGCTGCTGGCCAGCGGCGCCTCCGGTATCACTCCCGACCTCGCCGAGTTCGAGCAGGTCCTCCTCGCGGTCTGCGCCGACCTCGCCCGCCAGCTGCTGCTGGACGCCGAGGGCGCCTCCAAGGCGATCGCCATCGAGGTCGTCGGCGCCGTCTCCGAGGAGGACGCGGTCACCGTCGGCCGTACCGTCTCCCGGTCGAATCTCCTCAAGTGCGCCATCCACGGAGAGGACCCCAACTGGGGCCGGGTGCTGTCGGCCGTCGGCACCACCGACGCCGTCTTCGAGGCCGACCGGCTCAACGTGGCCATCAACGGCATCTGGATCTGCCGGGGCGGCGCCGCGGGCGACGACCGCTCCAAGGTCGACCTCACCCCGCGCGATGTGACGATCACCATCGACCTGTCGGCGGGCCCGCACTCGGCGACGATCCACACCACCGACCTCACCGCCGAGTACGTCCACGAGAACTCGGCGTACTCCTCATGAGGCGGACCGAGGCCCTGGCGAAGGCCACCACGCTGATCGAGGCGCTGCCCTGGCTCGCCAGCTTCCACGGTGCGACCGTCGTCATCAAGTACGGCGGCAACGCGATGACCGAGGAGCACCTGCGCGAGAAGTTCGCCGCCGATGTCGTCTTCCTGCGCTACGCCGGGCTCAGGCCGGTGATCGTGCACGGAGGAGGCCCGCAGATCAACGCCCACCTCGACCTGCTCGGCATCGAGTCCACCTTCACCGCCGGGCTCAGGGTCACCACCCCCGAGGCCATGCGGGTCGTCAGGATGGTCCTCGTCGGCCAGGTCAACCGCGACGTGGTCGGCCTGATCAACAGGCACGGGCCGTTCGCCATCGGCATGTCCGGTGAGGACGCCCACCTGTTCACCGCCGTGCGCAAGCACGCCGTCGTCGACGGCGCCAGCGTCGACATCGGCCAGGTCGGCGACATCGTCAACGTCGAGGCCGGAGCCGTGCGGGCGCTGCTGGGGGACGGGCGGATCCCGGTGATCTCATCGGTCGCGCGCAGTGAGGACGGCACCGTCTACAACGTCAACGCCGACACCGCCGCCGCCGCGCTCGCCGTGGCGCTCCAGGCGTCCAAGCTGATCGTCCTGACCGATGTCGAGGGCCTGTACCGTGACTGGAACCCCGGCGCCGTCGACAACGAGGTCATCGACGAGCTCTCCGCCACCGAGCTTGAGAAGCTCCTGCCGACACTGTCCAGCGGCATGATCCCCAAGATGGAGGCGTGCCTGACCGCCGTCCAGGGGGGCGTGCCGCAGGCCCACGTACTCGACGGCAGGGTGCCCCACTCGGTACTGCTGGAGATCTTCACGGACAGGGGCATCGGAACCATGGTGCTGCCGGACGCCCCCGCGGCGACGGCCACCGCCCAGCTGAAGGGGAACGACACGTGAGCCCGCAGGAAAGTCCCGCCACGGAGGCGCTCACCACGCGCTTCGAGGCCGCCTTCATGGCCAACTACGGGGTGCCCCCGGTGGCGCTGGCCCGAGGCGAGGGCACGAGGGTCTGGGACGTCGACGACCGCGAGTATCTCGACCTGATCGGCGGCATCGCGGTCAGCTCGCTCGGCCACGCCCACCCGGCGCTGGTGGAGGCCGTCTCCAGGCAGGTCGCCACCCTCGCCCACACCAGCAACCTCTTCCTGCACGAGCCCGAGGTGCGGCTCGCCGAGCGCCTGCTCGGCCTGCTCGGCGCCCCCGCCAAGGTGTTCTTCACCAACTCCGGCACCGAGGCCAACGAGGCCGCGCTGAAGCTCGCCATCAAGTACGGCAAGTCGAACGGCCGCACCTACTTCGTGGCCGCCGAGAACGCCTTCCACGGCCGGACCCTCGGCGCGCTCGCCCTGACCGGCAAACCCTCCATCCGTGACCAGTTCGGGCCGTTCCCGATCGACGTGCGCTTCGTGCCGTACGGTGACGCCGACGCGCTCAAGAGCGCGGTGACCGGCGAGTGCGCCGCGGTCTTCCTCGAACCCACCCAGGGGGAGGCGGGGGTCGTGCCCCCGCCCGAGGGCTACTTCACGGCGGCCAGGGAGATCTGCGACGCCGCAGGCGCGCTGCTGGTCGCGGACGAGATCCAGTCGGCGATCGGCCGCACCGGGCACTGGTTCGCCCACCAGCACGAAGGCATCCTGCCCGACGTGCTCACCTTGGCCAAGGGCCTTGGCGGAGGCATGCCGATCGGCGCCTGCGTCGGCTTCGGCGCGGCGGCCACGGTTTTCGCCCAGGGCGACCACGGGTCCACCTTCGGCGGCAACCCCGTCTCGACCGCCGCGGCGCTCGCCGTGCTCGACACGATCGACACCGACGGTCTGCTGGAGCACGTGCGTACCGTCGGAGCCGAACTCGCCGACGGCATCGCCGCGGTCGACCACCCGTTGCTCGCCGGTGTCCGGGGCAGGGGCCTGTGGCTGGCCATCCTGCTGACCGGCGACCGCTCCGCCCACTTCCAGACCGCCGCGCGGCGAGCCGGTTTCCTGGTCAACGCCCTCCAGCCCCACGCGGTGCGGCTCGCACCCCCACTGGTGATCACTTCCGCTCAGGTCGCCACCTTCGTGGCCGCGCTCCCAGCCATCCTCGACGAGGCCGCCGATGCCCAGTAACCTCTCCGCGCAGGCGCCCGTCAGGCACTTCCTGAAGGACGACGACCTCTCGCCCGCCGAGCAGGCCCAGGTGCTCGATCTGGCCGAGGCCATGAAGAAGGACCGTTACGGCTACCGTCCCTTCGAGGGCCCGCAGACCGTCGCCGTCCTCTTCGACAAGCCGTCCACCCGCACCCGGGTCTCCTTCGCCGTCGGCATCGGCGAGCTGGGCGGCCTTCCCCTGGTCGTCGACGCAGGCTCCTCCCAGATGGGCCGGGGCGAGTCGATCGAGGACACCGCCCGGGTCCTGGGGCGTCAGGTGAGCGCCATCGTGTGGCGCACCTCGGGCCAGGACCGGATCGAGGCCATGGCCTCGACCTCCTCGGTGCCGGTGGTCAACGCCCTCACCGACGAGTTCCACCCCTGCCAGATCCTCGCGGACCTGCAGACCGTCAAGGAGCACTTCGGCAGGACCGCCGGACTCACCCTGGCCTACTTCGGGGACGGCGCCAACAACATGGCCCACTCCTACCTGCTCGGCGGCGCCGTCGCCGGCATGCATGTGCGGGTCGCCGCCCCCGCCGGGTACCTGCCGGACCCGAAGATCCTCCGGCGGGCCGTCAAGGTCGCTGAGGAGACCGGCGGGTCGGTCACCGTGCTCGCCGACCCGGCCGAGGCAGCCGCGGGCGCGGATGTCCTCGCCACCGACACCTGGGTCTCCATGGGCCAGGACGGCAAGGAGCAACGGGTCGCCGACCTCATGCCCTACCAGGTCAACGCCACGCTGGTGGACCGGGCGGCGCCCGGCGCCATCGTCCTGCACTGCCTGCCCGCCTACCGCGAGCTGGAGATCTCCGCCGAGGTCCTCGACGGCCCGCGGAGCCTGGTGTGGGACCAGGCCGAGAACCGGCTGCACGCCCAGAAGGCCCTGTTGCACTGGCTGATCTCGGTGAGCGGTCCGGACGCGCCGGGGGGCGGGGTGGTCGCGTGACGATCCCGATGACCAAGGTCGCCCGTCAGGCCAGGATCGCCGACCTGCTGCAGCGGCAGCCCGTCAGATCCCAGCCGGAGCTGGCCAAGCTCCTGCTGGAGAGCGGGGTCGAGGTCACCCAGGCCACCCTCTCCCGGGACCTGGACGAGCTCGGTGCGCTCAAGCTGCGCGCCGAGGACGGCTCCCTGGTCTACGCTCTGCCCGGTGAGGGCGGCGGCCGGATAAGGCTGGCCAGGCTCGGCACCGGCGAATCCCCGGCCGCCCGGCTCAGCAGGCTCGCAGAGGAACTCCTCGTCTCGGCCGAGGCCTCCGCCAACCTGGTCATCGTCCGCACGCCACCGGGCGCCGCACAGTTCCTCGCCTCCGCCATCGACCACGCCGACTGGGAGTCCATCCTCGGCACGGTCGCCGGAGACGACACGATTCTCGTCATCAGCCGTGACCCGGTGGGCGGGGCAGCGGTCGCCGAGGGGTTGCTCAGGCACGCGGACCGACGTGTTCAGCCCGCTCAGGCGGGCGACCCTGGCACCATCTGAGACCTGTGACGAATGAATTACTTGGAGTGATCAATTATGACTGACCGGGTCGTGCTCGCCTTCTCCGGCGGCCTCGACACCTCCGTGGCCATCCCCTTCCTCGCCGAGAAGACCGGCGCCGAGGTGATCGCGGTCGCCGTCGACGTCGGCCAGGGCGGCGAGGACATGGAGATCATCCGCAAGCGGGCCATCGACTGCGGCGCCGTGGAGTCCGTCGTCGTGGACGCCCGCGAGGAGTTCGCCACCGACTTCTGCGTGCCCGCCCTGCAGGCCAACGCCCTCTACATGGACCGCTACCCGCTGGTCTCCGCCCTGTCGCGGCCACTGATCGTCAAGCACCTGGCCGCCGCGGCCAAGGAGTTCGGCGGCACCCACGTCTCGCATGGCTGCACCGGCAAGGGCAACGACCAGGTCCGGTTCGAGGCCGGCCTGGCCGCGCTCTTCCCCGAGCTCAAGGTCATCGCTCCGGCCCGCGACTACGCGTGGACCCGGGACAAGGCGATCGCCTACGCCGAGGAGAAGAGCCTGCCGATCGAGACCACCAAGAAGAACCCCTACTCGATCGACCAGAACATCTGGGGCCGGGCCGTCGAGACGGGCTTCCTTGAGGACATCTGGAACGGCCCCGTCGAGGACGTCTACTCCTACACCGCCGACCCCGCCCAGCCGCGCGAGGCGGACGAGGTCATCATCAGCTTCGTCAAGGGCGTCCCGGTGGCGTTGGACGGGCGGCACCTGACCCCGTTCCAGATCATCGCCGAGCTGAACCGGCGCGCGGGCGCCCAGGGGGTCGGCCGTCTCGACATGGTCGAGGACCGGCTCGTCGGCATCAAGTCCCGCGAGGTCTACGAGGCGCCGGGCGCCATCGCCCTGATCACCGCGCACATGGAGCTGGAGAACGTCACGGTCGAGCGCGACCTGGCCAGGTTCAAGCGGTCCGTGGACCAGCGCTGGGGCGAGCTCGTCTACGACGGTCTCTGGTTCTCCCCCCTCAAGAAGGCCCTGGACGTCTTCATCGCCGAGGCCCAGGAGCACGTCACCGGCGAGATCCGGATGACCCTGCACGGCGGCCGGGCCACGGTCACCGGCCGGCGCTCGGAGGCGTCGTTGTACGATTTCAACCTCGCCACCTACGACACCGGCGACACCTTCGACCAGTCTCTCGCCAAGGGCTTCGTCGAGCTGTGGAGCCTTCCCTCCAAGATTGCCTCGGCCCGGGACGCCCGGCTGGGCTGAGTGGGCTAAGGTCGCGGATTGAATGGGGAGGGAGAACAACGGTGACTGATGGTGGCAAGCCGATGCGGCTGTGGGGCGGCCGGTTCGAAGGAGGTCCGGCCGACGCGCTGACCAGGCTCTCTGTGAGCGTGCACTTCGACTGGCGGCTGGTGCCGTACGATCTGCTGGCCTCGCGCGCGCACGCCCGGGTGCTGCACCGCGCGAACCTGCTGACCGACGACGAACTGGCACGCATGCTCGGTGCCCTGGACGACCTGGAGCGAGCCTGCAAGGAGGGTGAGTTCCGACCGACCGTCGCCGACGAGGACGTCCACACCGCGCTGGAGCGCGGCCTGCTGGAACGCCTCGGCACGCTCGGCGGCAAGCTCAGAGCAGGTCGCAGCCGCAACGACCAGGTTGCCACTGATCTGCGGCTCTACCTCCGCGATCACGTCAGGCACATCGTGTCCCGGCTGGTGGAGCTGGAGACCGCGCTGATGAGTCAGGCCGAGGAGCACGCCGAGACGGCGGCCCCCGGCATGACCCACCTGCAGCACGCCCAGCCGGTCTCATTCGGCCACCAGCTCCTGGCGCACGTACACGCCTTCGCTCGCGACATCGAGCGGCTGCGCGACTGGGACCGGCGCGCGGCCGTCTCCCCGCTCGGCTCCGGGGCGCTGGCCGGGTCCTCCCTGCCGCTCGACCCGCAGGCCGTGGCCAGGGAACTGGGCTTCGACTCTGCAGCGCCCAACTCGATGGACGCGGTCGCCGACCGTGACTTCGCCGCCGAGTTCCTGTTCGACGCGGCGATGATCGGCGTGCATCTGTCCCGGCTGGGCGAGGAGATCGTCCTGTGGGCCTCGCAGGAGTTCCGCTGGATCGAGATGGACGACGCCTACTCCACCGGCTCGTCGATCATGCCGCAGAAGAAGAACCCCGACGTGGCCGAGCTCGCCCGGGGCAAGAGCGGCCGCCTCATCGGCAACCTGATGTCGCTGCTGACCACCCTCAAGGGCCTGCCGCTGACCTACAACCGGGACCTGCAGGAGGACAAGGAGCCGGTGTTCGACTCCGTCGACAGCCTGCTGCTCGTCCTTCCCGCCATGGCCGGGCTCGTCGCGACCATGCGCGTCAACACCGCCAAGCTGGAGGCCTCGGCCCCCGACGGGTTCGCGCTGGCCACCGACCTGGCCGAACTGCTGGTCCGCAGGGGCGTCGCCTTCCGCGAGGCCCACGAGGCGGTCGGGCACCTGGTCGTCTGGTGCCAGGTCAACGACAAGGATTTCGGCGAGCTCACCGACGACGAACTGGCCAAGGTCTCGCCGCACTTCACGCCTGACTCCCGCGAGGTCCTCTCGGTGCCGGGCGCGCTGGCCGCCCGCAAGGCGCACGGCGGTACGGCGCCGGACCGGGTCCGCGACCAGCTCGTCGCGCTCCGCGAGGTCGTCGACGCCCAGGCGGCCTGGGCGATCGGGAACTGATGCCCGTCGAAGAGCACGACGGGCACTCGCTCGCCGCGCCCGCGCCGCTGGCGCGCGACTTCTTCGACCGGCCCGCCCACGAGATCGCTCCGGATCTGCTGGGGCGAGTGCTCGTGCACGGGCCGGTCGCGCTGCGTCTCACCGAGGTCGAGGCGTACGGCGTGCCGGGTGAGGATCCCGCGTCGCACACCTATCGGGGCCGGACGCCGCGCAACGCGGTGATGTTCGGCCCACCGGGCCACCTGTACGTCTATTTCACCTACGGCATGCATTTTTGCGTCAATCTCACCTGCCTTCCCGAGGGGACAGGATCCGGGATACTGCTCAGGGCCGGAGAGGTGATCTCCGGTGCCGGGACCGCCATGGCCCGCCGGAGAGCGGGAAGCGCCCGTGCCGTCCGGGAAGTCGATCTGGCCAGGGGGCCGGCACGTCTGGCCGTGGCGCTCGGCTTCACCCTGGAGCACAACGGACTCGATGTCTGCGTCCCGGGGTCGCTCTTCGTGACCGAGGGTGACCCCGTCGTGGCCGCGTCCGTCCGGTCGGGGCCACGTACCGGGGTCTCGTCGGGGAAGGAGACGCCCTGGCGTTTCTGGATCGACGGCGACCCCACCGTCTCGCCCCATCGCCCGCACGTGCCGCGCCGCCGGTAGGCCACCCTGCGCTCCTCCTGGCTTCCCCGCTGGTCCACTCGCGCTTTCGAGTGGCGCGACGGTGCCGCGATCGGGCAGGGTGTACGAGAGCGCTAAATGTCCCTTCGAGCATTGGAAAGCAAGGATCGTGACCGACATTCTGGATGACCTCGCCTGGCGCGGCCTGATCGCGCAGTCCACCGACATCGATGCCCTGCGCGGGGCGATGGCCGAGGGTCCGATCACGGTCTATTGCGGCTTCGACCCGACCGCACCCTCGCTGCACGTCGGCAACCTGGTCCCGTTGCTGACCCTCACCCGCCTGCAGCGGGCGGGTCACCGGGTCGTCGGCCTGGTGGGCGGCGCGACCGGCCTGATCGGCGACCCCAGCGGTCGGAGCACCGAGCGTTCGCTGAACTCGTCCGAGGTCGTGGCCGAATGGGTGGCGCGGATCCGGGTCCAGCTGGAGAAGTTCCTCGACTTCTCGGAGGAGACGGGCGGGATCCTCGTCAGCAACCTCGACTGGACCGAGGGCATGTCGGCGATCGACTTCCTGCGTGACGTCGGCAAGCACTTCCCGGTCAACCGGATGCTCGCCCGCGAGTCGGTCTCCGCCAGGTTGGGGGGAGAAGGGCTCAGCTACACCGAGTTCAGCTACCAGATCCTGCAGGCCAACGACTACCTGGAGCTGAACCGGCGCTACGGCTGCACGCTCCAGATCGGCGGCAGCGACCAGTGGGGCAACATCACCGCGGGCACCGACCTCATCCGCCGGGTGACGGGCGGACATGTACACGCCCTCACCGTGCCGTTGATCACCAAGGCGGACGGGACCAAGTTCGGCAAGACCGCCGGCGGCGCGGTCTGGCTCAACCCTGAGATGACCTCGCCGTACGCCTTCTACCAGTTCTGGCTGAACTCGGATGACAGGGACGTGGTGAAGTTCCTCAAGATCTACAGCTTCAGGTCCCGTGAGGAGATCGAGGAACTGGAGAAGGCCGCCGCCGCGCGGCCCGCCGCGCGTGAGGCCCAGCGGGCGCTCGCGGAGGAGTTCACCACGCTGCTGCACGGTGCCGACGAGTGCGCCGCGGTGATCGCCGCCTCGGCGGCCCTGTTCGGTCAGGGTTCCCTGGAGGAACTGCCCGCGCGCACGCTCGGAGAGGCTCTCGCCGAGGTTCCGCGTGCCGAGGTTCCCACGCTGGGAGCGTCCTTCGTCGACCTGCTCGCCGAGAGCGGCCTGGTCAAGTCGAAGTCCGAGGCGCGTCGCACCGTCAAGGAGGGCGGCGCCTACCTCAACAACACCAAGGTCACCGATGAGGCGTACGTGCCGTCGGCCGATGATCTGCTCCACGGACGCTTCCTGGTGCTGCGCCGGGGCAAGCGTTCGGTCGGTGGCGTCGAGATCGTCGAGGCCTGACCCCTCCCGCGCTGCCGACCTGCTCTCCCGCCAGGTAAAGGCGATGATTACGAGGGATGGACGCCCCGGCTTAGGCCGGGGCGTTCGCTGCCCCGACGCGTAACATTCCGGTAGCGAACCTCCCTCGGTTCTCTAAGCAACCCCTCTGACCTGCGGTTTTACCAAGCATGGCTGATTTGACGATGTTCCGGGAGGGGCATAATCTTTTAATGCCCCGGGAGCGAGCCGGACGCCTGAGCTGGCGGACGGGCCCCAGGGACACTCCACTGAACGAACTTGAGAGTTCGGACTCCGCGTAGATCACCGGAAAACCGGTTGATTCGCCGTGGCCCGGATGACACGGTATGTTCAGGGAGCTGCTCCGGAAGCGGGGCAAAGAGAATCCTAGTAAGTCTGCAGGGTTTGTGACAAATGGCTGAGAGCTAGCAATTTGACACAGTCTTGACAAGCTGTAGGATTTAAGTATGAAGCAGAGCGCCCCTGGCTCTCCGATCAAGTGCTGATCGGGACGACGGTGTACGCGTCCGTTTCTTGAGAACTCAACAGTGTGTTAAAAGCCAGTGCATGAAGCACAACCCTGTCCAACCTGCCTCCTTTGC
>NZ_JBFAQY010000034.1:0-113683 GCF_040678965.1 Streptosporangium sp. NPDC049248 | reverse complement strand
ATCCAGCGCGGCCACCGGATCGTTCTCATGAGTGGGATAACTGCCCCTGCTGGGCACGAACGGAGCCTCCCGCGCCTGCGACGTCCCAGCGAAATAAACCCAATTCTCAGCCACGTCGTATTCGGCGAACGACGCGACGGGCTTACCGCTTGACCGCCTCAGATGCCGGTTGAGCGCCGTGCGGGCCTCCTGCAGGGCGCCGTTCTGCAGGGACCTGATGATCTCACTCGACCAGGAGTCCACCTTCCGCTCGATGGTGTGGAGCTGTCCCTGGATCTGGGTGAGCTGGGCGACCGACACCTGCTGCAGTTTCAGGACCTCGTCGAACTTGCCCAGCATCTCGGTGTAGATGAGGTTGAGGTTCTTGTTCACGGCGTCGAACTGCTTGTACATGACGGTCTGGAGTGTGACCACCTCCTGGCGGAGCTTGCCGAGCTCGGTCAGGATCCGCATCTCTATGCTCGGCTGACCGGCCTGGAAGAGCGGGAGCAGGGCTCCGATCGCGCCGAGGATGTTCCCGGTGAGCACCACCGATCCCAGGGAGAAGATGGCGTCCTGCAATCCCTTCGCGGCGATCTTCGGGAGGTAGTCGTTGATGGCGCTCGCGACCTTGATGGCCGCCTCACCGAGGTACTTCACCCTCCTGCCGCTCTCCTTGTCGGCGAAGTCCACGACGCTGACGAGCCCTTTGAGTCCCTGCTCGGCGTGCTTGATGTACTCTCTGCGTTGATCGGCCCCCTCCTTCGCCCGTTCGAAGGCGGACTTGCAGTCGGCCAGGGCGTCCGTGCGGATGGCGACTCCGGGCGCGCAGGGCGGTTCCGCGGGAGCGGAGGTGCTCCAGAGGAACGCGCCGTCGTACGTGCTCTGCAACTCGTCGATCGCCTCGACCGCGTCCTTGATGATCTCGTTGTTCGCCGCCAGCAGGACGGCCAGCCTCTTGTCGACCTCCTGCTGCCATCTGGGGTCGCCCGGGGAGTACTTGAGAATCTCGCTGAGCCCGACCACCTCGTTGAGCTCGGCGTCCGCCAGGAAATCCGCGGTCGTCGCACCGGCGGTGATACCGGATCGGACACCGACCTGGGAGTTCCAGACCCGTACCGCGGGGTGATCCACGCCCAGGTCCAGCGCCACCTTCCGGATCCGGCCCGCGCCGGCGAGGCTCACCTCGTCCAGGAGAATGGAGGTCTCCTGGACGGTGTACCGCTGCGCGGCGAGCGCGTCCGACCAGCTGTCGTACCGCGAGATCGGTGAGATGACCAGATCGCGCAGCGCGTTCTTGACGGTGGCGGCGACTCCCTCCATTCCCGGAACCTGCGCGCCCACCCTGGCGATCCTGGACATGAGGTCCACGCTGTCCTTCGCGTCGGCCTCCGAGCCGAGTTTCTGGTCGATCTGTTCCGAGGCGGCCTGAAGCCGGCTGAGATACTGCTCCTCGGTCAGCCCCGGCGAGGTGAGCACGAGTGTCCCCAGATACTCGCTGAGCAGGCTGTCCCTGTACGGCTTCGGGCTCTTGAGGTGCGTGGCCGTCGCGTGCAGCCTGGTGTTCAAAGCCTCCTGTTGCGCCGGCGACGGATCGGCGTACACCGGGGGGGCGAATGTTGCATGTGTCAGGCTCGTGGTGAGCACGACGGTCATCACCGTCGCGACCAGCCGGCTCAGCCGGGACACCCGTCCCCGACGTCGTGGGCGGTCAATTTTTCTCCATCTCGACCTCACTGAGGGTCCTCTCGCATAGATGTCGGCCGTGGAAGTCCGGCCTGAGTGAACTCGGCGATGGGGAGGCCATCTGTCCGAGGTCGCGCCGCGAGAGCTCGGGGCTACGGCCTTCCGCGAAGCCGTGCGTGGTGACATACCTGGTCGGCGGCCGGCCCAGGTTCCTTCGTTGTCCGGCACGGAGACTGCTGGGGAGGCGAGTTGCCGCTACGAGGTCGTCATATGGGTTTCCAGAGCAGATGCTCCGTGCCCGGCACGCGGAGGTGACGGACTCGGCATCGTCGGCCGGCGCGTGTCGTCACCGGCGTGGCGGAGGGCCGATGTCATCCCATGTCGTATTCGATTCACGCCCATCTGGTGTGGCTTCTCCGTCAGCAGCGCGTGAGTCCATCCACATCCGGGAGAGGAGGTGCCCGCGACGTTCCCACCGGCAGTAGTCGCTGCCACGCTGCTCGGCCGACTGCAGATGTCGGCAGGAGGCCGTACGTGTCTCATGACACTTCCTGAATGCAAGCCTGATCGAATGATCGAAGTGTCACTCAAATCGCTTGCGAGGGACTTATGGGAACTTGGAGGTCCCCCTTTAGTTCATCTTTAGTTCATCGTTGTGCTTATCGGTTCCGGGTTGGCCGTTGACCTGCCCGGACGGGCGGCAGGACCTGGAATTGACGCAGGGTCTTGTGGAGGGGCAGACCACCCTGGCTTCTTTTGGGCCGGTCAGCCGAGGTCCGGCAGGAACGGGAGAGCGGCGCCGGCCGGTGAAGAAGCCACCCTCGAAACAGGTCAGGTTCAGCCCGGGCACAGGCCGCGGCCCCGGTGTGTCACCGGGGCCGCGGCGGTCAACGTGTCGGGCCGAAGCCGGACTCGTCAGATCCAGTTGGAGATCAGGCGTACCTCCATGCCGACCGGGCGGGCGGCACAGGGCATGGACTTGATCTGTCCGGCGCGGCCGGCCTGGACGCTGTAGCAGGAGTCGACCCAGTCGTCGCTGTCGGTGACCCAGTCGCTGGGCAGCGCGCTGATGACCTTGTCGGCGATCGCGACGTACTGGCCGTTTCCGGTGGCGACGAGCACGCCTTCGACGATGGCCTTGGCCAGGCCGGACAGGTCGGCGTTGTCGTCGCGCTCCATGAAGACGACATCGACGGCGGTCCAGCTGAAGTTGGACCACTCGATCAGGACCTGGTTCACGTTGCTGTAGGTCGTGCCCTCGTCGGTGATGTAGGGCATCTCGATGCTGTCGACCCGAGCCTTACCGTCGGTCCCGGCGCCCATGGTCCAGGCGTAGATCTCCGGTCCGCCCTTGTACCAGGGCTCGTGGTCGTTGTAGTTGGTGATGCGGTAGATCTGGGCTGCCCAGCGGGGCGTTCCCGCGGCCTGCGCCGTAGGCTGCTGGGCCTCAGCGGCCTTACGGTCGACTCCGGTGACGCCGGCCTCGGTGAGAGCCTTGCGGATGACCTGCTGGCCCAGCTCGGCGGTCTTGCGCTCGTTCAGGCCCACGACGAGCACCGCCTGTTTGGGAGCCCGGCGGGCATCGAGTTCGTGAGTGCGACCGGCCGAGTCGTAGGCGGTGACGGTGCGGACGAACTTCTCGTCCTTGGACGGGGTGAACATGACCAGTGGCTTCTCGCCCGCGGCGACCCGCTTGACCGTGGCGGGGTCGGCCGAGACCTCCAGCAGCGACTCCCCCTCGCCTTCGGTCTGGAGACCCTTCAGCTGCAGGATCTTGCTGTCAGCCTGGCGGGTGTAGTCGGTCAGGTCCTGCGCGCCTGGCACGGAGGCGAACAACGCGGCCAGGTCGGCCTGGCCGTCACCCGCCAGCTCGCGGTTGAGCACCGCCTTGAACTCACCGTTGTCGAGCCTGCGGGCGATCTGCTCGGCGAGCATCCGCTTGAACCCGTCCATGGTGGCGGCCGACTCTGCGGCCTTGAGCTTGGCCGACTGGCCGGGGGGCAGCGGGTCGGCCGCGGCCATCGTTGGTGCTACAGTACCCATCAGGGTGGTGGCCAGGGCGAATGCCGCCAGCCCAACTACCTTCTTCACAAAATCTCCTGGTCAATGCGAGAAGAAGACCGACAGAGCACTACCTCCGGATCCTTGTGGGAACCCAGCGGTTGTATAAGGCAGAGGATGACCGGCGCGCCTTATCAAATAATTACGTCTTCTTATGAACCCTTATGGTCAATCCCATAATGGGTTTAACGTTCGTTCCCGAACCTGGGTGTGTGGACGCCCTCGTGCGGCCGGTCATGGGATCGGATCGCGATGGCCAAGGCCGGCACGGCCCCGCGTCGCCTCCCCCACATGAAGGTCGTGGAGGGCTTCATCATCGACTGCGGAGGCAGCGAAGACGATCTCGCCCAGTGGACCACGGCCTGGCGCCGGATCCGCATGGCCAAAACCGTCGAGAACGTCACCTCGCTTCCCACCAACCGCCGCACCGCCAGCTAAACGATCACCACGAGGGTGCGGCGAGATAGTGATCGGCGCTGCTGCGAAGAGGGCGTATTCCAGCGGGCCGCGGCCGGGCTGCGCGCGGCTCCCGAGAGGGCACGACGGGAAAGCCATGGTTCCCGAAAGGTCGAAGCCGTTAGGAGTGGGTAGCCTCAGTGACGGGGCGAGTAGTGCTCCACAGCCGTATTGTGCCGTCTTCGCTCCCGACCGCGAGGGTTTTACCGTCCGGGCTGAAGACCACCTCGTAGACGTTCTCGGTGTTGCTGGTGAGGGTGGTGGGTTCGCGGCTGGCCAAGTCCCACAGCCGCACCGTGTCGCCGAGGCCGCCGGCGGCGAGGGTTTTGCCGTCCGGGCTGAAGGCCACCGAGGAGACGGCGCCGGTGTGGCCGCTGAGAGCGGTGGCGGTTTCGCGGCTGGCCACGTCCCACACGAGTGCCCAGCCGTCGTCGCTGCCGGTGGCGAGGAATTTGCCGTCCGGACTGAAGGCCACCGAGCGGACATAGCCGGTGTGGCCGCTGAGAGTGGCGGTGACAACGGTTTTGCGGCCGTCCACGTCCCACAGCCGCACCTCGCCGTTGATGCTGCCGGCGGTGGCGAGGGTTGTGCCGTCCGGACTGAAGGCCATCGAGTGGAACCAGTCGCTGGTGTGGCTGTCGAGGGTGGCAATGGTTTTGCGGCCGTCCACGTCCCATAACTGCACCGTGTCGCTGCCGCCAGTGGCGAGGATCTTGCCGTCCGGGCTGAAGGCCATCGAGTAGACGGGGCTGCTGGTGAGGGCTGCGGTGGCAACGGGTTTGCGGCCGGTCACATCCCACAGCCTCACCGTGCCGTCGAGACTGCCGCCGGTGGCGAGGGTTTTGCCGTCCGGGCTGAAGACCACCGAGTAGACGATGCCGGTGTGGCTGGGGAGGGTGGCAATGGTTTTACGGCCGGTCACGTTCCACAACCGCACTGTGTCGTCGTGGCCGCCGGCGGCGAGGGTTTTACCGTCCGGGCTGAAGGCCATCGAGTAGACGGCGCCGATGTAGCCGGTGAGGATGGCGGTCGGTGGGAGTTCGGGGGCGCCGGTAGGGATGGCACTCGGAGGGGGCTCGATGGTGCGGGTGCAGGCGACCGTGGTCGGTACGCCGATGGCGGCCAGGGCGCCGAGTCCGCCCAAGAGCAGGGTGCGGCGAGATAGTGATCGGCGCTGCCGCGGATGGGTCGTGTTCACACCCCTAGTTGTAGAAGATCATGCTTGAGATTGACTTGTATGCCTCTGCATCACCTTCTGCCTGCCCAGGCCGAGCAGCTCGCCGGAGCGCGACCACGCCGGGCGGGCCCGGCATTACCGCCCAGACCCCGATGTGCGTCCCGGAAACCCGGCCGCACCAACCGGTCACTTGCGGGAATGCCTACCACCACGGACCCGGCGGAGCAGCCGGGCCGGGCCTGCGGCTACTCGACCTGCGAGCGCCGCGCATCGCCTACACCGGCGCCGTGCGGCCCCGGCAGTACTGCGGGCCGCCGGATCGCATCTGGCCCGATGGCAAGACCTGCAAGGCCAAGGCCGCCGAAGAGCGCCGCGCCGTCCAGGGCGCCGGGCGCGATCGTAAGCGTTCGTTCCGGCGCCGCGACATCATTCGCAAGACCAAGAACGGTCTGGACGCCGCCCGCGCACGGGGCCGGGTCGGCGGCCGCCGTCCCGTTGTCTACGACGACAAACGCGCCGCGATCCTGGCCCGCCGCAAGCGCGGCGAATCCATCCGCACCATCGCCGCCGGAGTGAAGGTCTCCGTCTGCGTCGTCCACAAGACCCTCGTAGACACCCAGCTCGCCGCCGCACAGGGCAACCCCCGCTGACCGGCTCGACCACCCTGGAGAACGTCGTGCCGCTACCCCGGATCCCGACCGGCGACCCGCACGTACCGGCTGTGTCGCACACCGATCGCTAGCGGGGCGCCCCGTCGCGCTCGCTTCTTTGGGCGAGGCGCTGGAGTTGCCCTTCGTGCACGTCGCTCACCCACTCCCAGCCAGGCTTGGCCGATGGGCCGACCCGTGGGTCGGTGCCAGAGCAGGTGATCCCAATCCGGGTGCGTAGAAAACCCTGCCACAACGGGCTGACCCAACTCGCGAAGGTCGTTCGCGAGGCAGTCGATCTCGGAGCCGGTCACCCCGGGGTCGATGAGCAACACACCGGCCCGGCCCTGCACGACAACGGCGTTGCTCTGCACGAACTCGCTCTCGTGGACCAGCACACCCTTCGCGACCTGCCTCAGCACGAGCTCGCCTCCCTTGCATCCCGGATGGCGTAGCGATGCATCGTGACGCCCTGCTCGAACGATCGCTGCTCCAGCAGGTCGAGATCGATCGGCAGGTCGTAGTCGTCGAACAGCGGCCTGCCGAAGCCGAGAACGGCGGGATGGGTGAAGAGCAGCAGCTCGTCAAGGAGCCCGGCCCGGAGGAGCTGCGTCGCGATTGCCGCGCCGCCCACCCCGATGGTGCCGTCGGTCTCGGCCCGGAGCGTGGCGAGCTGCTCGATCGCGTCGTCTCCGCCGATGATCCGGGTGTTGTGATCGGCGCTGTGGCGGGTGCGGGAGACGAGCACCTTGGGCTTGGCGGTCCAGATCTCGCCGTACTCACGCATGACATCCGGCAGCGACGCGTCCTCGCGCGCACGTGGCCAGTACTCCTCCATCGTCTCGTACATGACCCGGCCCTGGACCATCAGGGCGAGCGCCTGCGCCCGGGTATTGAACTCGCGATGCAGTTCCTCGCCGATGCGCAGCCACTCGCCCGCGCCGTTGTCCCCCGGAACTTGCTCGATCCGCAGGTCGAGGGACACGTTCATCCAATATACGCAGTGGCCCATCATCTCCTCTTCCGCTATAGTGATTGCATTTTGCAACTACTATATTGAGGAGGAAATACCTGTCAAGGAGGAATCGTGGAACCACGGTCCGGGTGTCCGATCAACGCCGCCGTCGAAGTGCTCGGAGATCGCTGGTCGTTGCTCGTGCTCCGCGACGTCATCTTCGGCGACCGCCGCTACTTTCGGGCGTTGCTCACCGGGTCGATCGAGGGCATCGCCTCGAACATCCTCGCCGACCGCCTCGTGCGGCTCGTCGAGGCAGGGATCCTCACCCGCGGCACCGCCGCGCGGGGGCAGCGCGCTCGCTACAGCCTCACTGAAACCGGCATCCAGACTCTTCCGATCATCTATGCCCTCGGCAACTGGGGCCTCGACTGGCGCCCAGGCAGCGACGAGCTCCGGAGCCGGCAGCAGCTCATGCGCGACGAGGGTCCGGCGTTCATCGAGGAGCTCATGGACGAGCTTCGCGTCCGCCACCTCGACGCCCCGCCGAAGCCGCACGACGGCCCAGGCCCGCTCGAGCGGCTCGACGCCGCCTACGCCGCGGCGGCCGCCGCCGAGCAAGAACACGCCGACTAGGCGTCCGCCGGGCCCCTTAACGTGACTGGCCGTTCGGTTGCCGCTCAAGCCCCGAGGCACTACCGAACAGCCGGCAGCAGCCGGACCGCCGGCGGAAGCGGCGCGCGGACGGGGTCGGCACGGAAAGACTGGATCATCAGGGCCGCGAAACGGCGCGATGCCGCCGCTCGCTGCTCGGGTGACTCGGCGCGGATGCCCTCGTTCGCCATCATCGCCAGGATGAAGTCCTCCAAGACGAAGTCCGCCCGCAGGCCGCCCGCCTCCTTCGCGCGCCGGATGAGTTGGAACAGCAGCCGGATCGTACGGTCGCGGTCCGCGGTGAAGTACGGCAGCTGCGAGGTGAACGCGCCGGACAGACCCCGGTCGAGGGCGTGCACCTCCATGAGCTTCTCGAACGCCAGGCAGAACCCACGCCACGGGTCGGCCTGCGCCAGCCCTTCCTCGACGACCGCCGAACACATGGCCATCGGCTCGGCGAAGACCTCACTGAGCAGCGCTTCCTTGGTTGGGAAGTGCCGGTAGACGGTGGCCGCGCCAACTTGCGCGCGCCGGGCGATCTCCCGGATCGGCACATCGAGGCCCTCGGCGGCAAAGGTCGCGCGGGCGACCGCGAGGATGCGCGCGCGGTTGTCGCGGGCGTCCGAACGCAGCTTCTGACTCACTTCGGCCGTCACCGCTCTCACTTTAGTCAAACGGACGGGGTGTTCCGTTACGGTGTGGCGCATGAGAGCTGTTCAGTTTTCGGAGTACGGCCCGGCCGGCGTGATGCATGTCGCCGAGGTCGAGGAGCCGCATGCCGGGCCGGGGACGATCCGCATCGCCGTGCGGGCGTCCGGATTGTCGACAGGAGAGACGTCCATCCGCTCAGGGAGGATGCGTGACGTGGTGCCCGTGACGTTCCCGTACCGGACCGGGTTCGACGCCGCCGGCGTGGTGGACGAGGTCGGCGACGACGTCACGGGTGTCGGGGTCGGCGACGAGGTGTTCGGCATGACCGCGACGACCGCGCGCGGCGCCAACGCCGATCACACGGTCCTGGTCGCCTGGGCGCCGAAACCGGCCGCGTGGAGCTGGGAGGAGGCCGGTGGTGCCGCAGGCAGCGTCGAGACGGCCACCCGGGTGCTCGACCGGCTCGCGGTCGGCGCCGGGCACACCGTGCTGGTGCAGGGCGCGGCCGGCGGGGTGGGCACGGTCGCCGTGCAGTTCGCGGTCGCCCGCGGCGCCACCGTCATCGGCACGGCCGGGGAGCACAACCACGACTTCCTGCGCTCGCTGGGCTCCAAGCCGACGACGTACGGGGCGGGCCTGGTCGAACGGGTCCGTGCGCTGGCACCGGGCGGGGTGAACGCGGTGTTCGACTGCGCAGGAGGGGCGCTGCCCGATCTGATCGCCATCACCGGGAACCCGGCGCGCGTGGTGACGATCGCTCCCGACCTCACCGCAGCGGCCCTCGGCGTGCACCTGTCGCACGGCGTGCCGGCCGGTGACACGGCGGCGGCCGTTGGAGCCGCCGATCCGCTGGCGGTGCACGGCCTCGGCATCGCGGTCGAGCTCGCCGGGCAGGGCCGGCTACGGGTGCCGGTCGCGGCGGCGTTCCCGCTCACCGAGGCCACCGCCGCACACGAGCTGAGCGAGAGCCGTCACGCCCGCGGGAAGATCGTGCTGGTGAACTGACCACACGCGACATGGGGTGCGCAGATCACTTCGGCCATTCGTGCACCCGGCTTCGGAAACCGGCATTCGCCTCGGGACGCCTCCCACGATCTGCGCGGCCTGCCGGCCGCGATGCGCCTGCAGATCGACGAGGCGCTCGCCTACCCGCGGGAGACCGACTGGCCACGAACGGCGAACGCGCTGCTGGACTGTGTGGAACGGCTTCAGGACCTGGTCGCCGACCTATCGACCTGACCAGTCTGATCAAGAACCGGCTCAAGCCCATGTGATACCAGCCTGAATTCATCGCCGGGACCGGCCTCGTCCTGTCCGAACCACCGTAGTGACGCCCAACTTTCAAACTCAGTAACCGCAGGGGAAAGCCGTACGATTTGCCACTATGAGGTCGCGGATGACGGCACTGGCCACCTGCTTGATCACGTTGGGCTGTGCTGCGCAGCCCCCGCTCGTCGCGCCGGTCCCCGCACCGTCGAGCACGCCCACCGTGTCGGCTCCTTCGGCATCGGCCACGCCTACCGAGAGGTGGGTCCGAGTCCCCGGCCTGCCGGACGACGACACGTGGGAGCGTGGCCTGCGCGACGTGACCGCTGCCGGTCCCGAACTGGCGTGGGCGATCGGGTACACCGGCTGGGAGGACGGCGTGGAAACGTCGCTGCGCACCTGGGACGGGTCACGGTGGCGCGCGGTGCCCGTCGAGGATGCTCGGGGCGGCCTGGTGAGCATCGACTCCGACGGGCCGCGCAACGCGTGGATGCTGGGCGGGGGCTTCGACGAGTCCCTGGCCCAGCACTGGGACGGGCACGCCTGGCGGCGGTACCGGTTCCCTGGGTACGGGCAGGACGTGGCCGTGGACGGCCGCCGGGTGGTCGTGATCTCGGACACTGCGGTACTGACCTGGAACGGCACCGCCTTCGTCACCGAAAAGGTGCTCGGCGGCGAGGAGACCAGGCTGGCCGCGGTGGACAGCGGTGCCGGCCACACCTGGGTCACCGGGAATCGGGATGAAGAGCAGCCCGTGATCTGGCACGGGCACAACGGCAGGTACGAGGAGACCGTGCTGCCCGAGGGCTTCCTCACTGCGATCTTGCAGATCAGCCCCGACGACGTCTGGGCGGTGGGCAGCATCGGCGAGCGGCCCCTGGTGCTGCACTGGAACGGCCGATCCTGGGAGCGGCCCACCGTCCCGCCGTGGAAGGGCGCACTGCAGAGCGTGACCGCGTTCGGGCCTGACGACGTCTGGTTCGCGGGCAAGGACCACGACGCACCCGGTGGGGTCTCGGTCCTGCACTGGGACGGCCGGAGCTGGACGAAAGAGATGCCCCCGCCGGGCGGGGAGGGGCACCACGCACTGATCGAGCGGATCCCCGGCACTTCCCAGCTGTGGCTGATGGTCAACGTGGCCAACGGCGATTCCGAGTCGATCGTCACCTTCCGCCGGAAATAGCGGAGCCGACCGACAGCACAGGTCAGATTCTGAGCTTCCCCCAGTAGTCCGGACACCGGCGGTGTGCCATCAGGCTCCAGGGCGTTGTGGAAGATGACCAGGTTGGCCGGCAGGGTGTTGAGTTCGATCAGTGTTTCTGCTCGTCGGGGTCGTTGCTGCCTGAACGGCATCGGCCGCGTGGTGTCCAGCCTTGATCATCCAAGGGCGGCCAAGATCAGATCGTCGACCGTAACCGGAACCGGCCGGGCCGCCACGCCGGATTCGCTCTGCAACCGCACGGGCCCGTTTGGAGTCGTGATCACATGGCCGGAAAAGGGTTGGACGGGATGACGCTCGGGCTTGTAGCTTGCCGTTGACCGTGACACCGCCCGAGGAGGTGAGACCCATGAACGCTGTATCGATGTGGGTGCTCCCCCTTTCCGTCACGGCCGGCGATTGACGTAGGTGTCGCCGGGAGCGCCTCGCCAACCAGGCACTCCCGAAAGGCAACACCTATGCACTCTCAGCAGGTCACCGCCGAGCCACCGTCGAACGACACGGTCGAGCGTGGCTCCACGGTGGGCGACGTCCCCGCAGTTCTCTGGTCGCCGGCCTCCGGCACCGATCGCGCGCCCCTCATCTTCGATGTGATCATTGCCGGGTGCGGGCCGACCGGTGCGATGCTGGCCGCCGAACTGCGGCTGCACGATGTGCGGGTACTCGTTCTGGAGAAGGAAACCGATCCCAAGTCGTTCGTCCGCATAGTCGGTCTGCATATTCGCAGTCTTGAGCTGATGGCGATGCGCGGACTGCTGGATCGCATTCTCCAGTACGGAAGACAGCGTCCGGCCGGCGGTTTCTTCGCCGCCATCCCCAAACCCGCGCCCAAGGGCCTGGATTCCGCGTACGCCTATCTGCTGGGCATCCCGCAGCCGGTCATCGAACGTCTGCTCGAAGAACATGCGATCGAACTGGGTGCGCAGGTCCGGCGCGGTTGTGCGGTCACCGGTTTCGAGCAGGACGACGAAGGTGTGACCGTCGAGCTGGCCGACGGGCAACAGCTGCGTTCGCGCTACCTCGTCGGCTGTGACGGCGGGCGCAGTACGGTGCGCAAACTGCTCGGTGTCGGCTTCCCCGGCGAGCCCTCACGGACCGAGACGCTGATGGGCGAGATGGAAGTGGGCGTGCCGCAGGAGGAGATCGCCGCCAAGGTGACCGAAATCCGCGAGACCCGTCAGCCATTCTGGCTCCGGCCCTTCGGCGAAGGGGTCTACAGCGTCGTAGTCCCCGCCGCGGGAGTCGGCGACCGCGCGGAACCGCCCACCCTCGAGGATTTCAAACAACAGCTGCGCACCATCGCCGGAACCGATTTCGGCGTGCACTCCCCGCGCTGGATGTCCCGCTTCGGGGATGCCACCCGGCTGGCCGAACGTTATCGGGTCGGGCGGGTGCTGCTGGCCGGCGATGCGGCACACATCCATCCACCCATTGGCGGGCAGGGCCTGAACCTGGGCGTTCAGGACGCATTCAACCTCGGCTGGAAACTGGCCGCACAGATCCGCGGCTGGGCGCCGGAAACACTGCTGGACACCTACCAGGCCGAACGTCATCCGGTCGCCGAGGACGTGCTGGACAACACCCGCGCCCAGACGGAACTGCTGTCCACCGAACCGGGCCCGCGGGCCGTGCGCAGGCTGCTCACCGAACTGATGGACTTCGACGAGGTGAACCGCCATCTGATCGAGAAGATCACCGCGATCGGCATCCGCTACGACTTCGGCGAAGGCCCCGACCTGCTCGGCCGCCGCCTGCGCGACATCGACGTGAAACAGGGCCGCCTCTACGATCTGCTGCGTCGCGGTCGCGGCCTACTGCTGGACCGCACCGAACTCCTGACCGTCGGCGGCTGGTCAGACCGGGTCGATTACCTCGCGGATCCCACTGCGGTACTGGATGTTCCGAGCGTCCTGCTACGCCCCGACGGCCACGTCGCCTGGATCGGCGACGATCAGCAGGACCTGGACGACCACCTCTCCCGCTGGTTCGGCAAGCCCCCCAGCTGATTTCGCCTGGCAACCGAAAAGGCCCGTGAGGAGGATCGGAATGGCCAGTAGCGACTGACCATCGGAAGGCTGGAGGCAGCATCAGCCACGGTGCTCTGGCGCCAGGGTCGGCCCTCACCTTCCGAAGGTGGGGGACGACCGGTGGCTGCGGACGTGGGCCTGATGTGACCGCTCAGGGGCTGAGATGGGTCAGCACGGCCAGGAGTTGGAGCATGCTGTAGGCGGCCGCCATGTTCTCGGCGTTGAACGCCACCGTGCGGCCGGTTCTGGTGACGCCGCGGGGCACCAGCGCGCTGAACTCCTCGCAGGCCGCGGCATCTCCGCCGGCCAGCACGACGGGCACGCCGTAGGAGTCGGCCAGCAGGGTGTTGATTCCGATCTCGCCGTGGTGACGCTCGCGGTCACGGCCTGACCGGCCGGTACCGCACACTCAGCTCGTCCGGCCACGAACCCGTCCAGGGACATGGTGAAGTGCCAGAGCACCTTGCCGTTCGCGGTCTGCGGTTCGATGTCGTTCACTGCTGTCTCCTCCGCCGGCTGATTGCCTCGTACGGTATTGAGACGGCATCCACCGCGGAACCTCATCGGTCCAGGTTGGCGGCATGGCGCGGTCAAAGGTCGGGGGTGGCGGGGCGGATGAGGCCGCTCTCGTAGGCGAAGACCACCACCTGGGCGCGATCACGCAGCCCGAGCTTGACCAGCACGCGGCTCAGATGCGTCTTGACCGTCGCCTCGGCCAGATGCAACCCCGTGGCGACCTCGGCATTGGACAGCCCGCGCGCCACCTGCACCAGCACCTCGTGCTCGCGCGCGGTCAGCTGCGCCAGCCGTTCGTCCCGTTCGGCGGGCCCCTGCGTCATCTGCGGCGCGAACCTCTCCAGCACGCGGCGGGTGACGCGTGGCGACAGCGCCGCCTCTCCCGCCGCGACGTTGCGGATCGCGCTCAGCAGCTCCTGTGGCCGGGTGTTCTTCGGCAGGAACCCGGCCGCTCCGGCCTTCAGCCCGGCGAAGGCGTACTCGTCCAGATCGAAGGTGGTCAGGATGAGCACGCGCGAGCGTGGGCTGTCGCGCGCGATCCTGCGGGTGGCCTCGATGCCGTCCAGGCCGGGCATGCGCACGTCCATCAACACCACGTCCGGACGCAGGTGCCGCGCCAGCCGGGCCGCCTGCTCACCGTCATCCGCCTCCCCGGCCACCTCCATGTCCGGCTCGGCCTCGAAGACCATGCGGAAGGCCATCCGCAGCAGCGACTCGTCGTCGGCGATCAGCAGCCGGATCATCGTGGCGCTCCCAGGTCCAGCACGGCCAGCACCCGCCATCCGCCGCCCGTCACCGGTCCGGCATCCAGGGTCCCGCCGTAGGCGGCCACCCGTTCCCGCATGCCCGCGATCCCGCGCCCGTCGCCCCGGAGCCCAGAGCGGGGCCCGGACACCCGGGTCTCGGCGTCGAGGAACCCAGGGGCGCCCAGCACAACCGGGTCGCGAACATCGGTGACCTCCACCTCGGCGCGGCGCGGCGACACTTCGACCCGCACATCGGCCCGGGCCCCGGGCGCGTGCCGCAGCGTGTTCGTCAGCGCCTCCTGAACCAGCCGGTAGATCGTCAGCTGGACGGCGACGGGAACCGCCTCGCTGTCACCGGCCACCCGAACACACGTCGCCAGCCCGGCCTCGCGCATCCGCTCGGCCAGCGGACCGATCTCGGCGATCCCGGGCGCAGGCTGAAGTATCTCCCCGAAGCGATCCTCGCCCGAGGCGGCGCGGCCGGTGCCCAGGGAGCGACGCATGTCCTGCAGGGCTTGGCGCCCCGTCGCGGCGATCTGCTCCATCGCCGCCGCGGCCCGGTCCGGCGCGCTGTGGCGGACGTAGGCGGCGCTGTCGGCCAGCGCCACCATGACCGACAGGTTGTGAGTGACGATGTCGTGCATGTCGCGGGTCATCCGCGCGCGTTCCTCGGCGACTGCCAACCGTGCCCGCTGCTCACGGTCGCGTTCCAAGGAGGTCACGTACGCCCGCCGCACCCGCATCCACAGGCCGGTCATGAGGGCGGCGGCCGCCATCGCGCTCAGCGCGGCCGCCGTGAAGGGGAACTGGCCGGGCGGTGCCCAGCGGGCGGCGGCCAGCAGCACCCCGGCCTGCAGCACGAGCGCCGCCACCAGGGTGTGACGCCACGGGCGGCGCGCGGCGACCGTGTACAGGGCCACCAGGAGGGCGGCGTCGGCGGGAAGCTGCACGTCCAGCGCCCACTGGACGGCGGCGGCGAGGCCGATCACGCCCAGGACCGTCATCGGAGCGCGCCGTCTCCAGGCCAGCGGCGCCACCAGCGCCGTCTGCAGCGCGAGCAGCCACGGGGAACCCGCCAGCACCTGGCCGGGTCCGAGAGTGGCCAGGAACAGCGCGGCGGCAGGCAGCGCGTCGGCGGGCACGGTCGACCATCGGCTCAGCGCGGTGAGGCGGGCCGCCGGATGGCCTGCTGGTTTCATGCACTTCACCCTAGGTGTCCTGCGGGTTCGCTCCCGCTCCTCCCCGGGGATGACCGTCATCCGAAAGTCGCATGCACGCGCACGACCTCCGCCGCTGGCCCGCGGGT
Source organism: Streptosporangium sp. NPDC049248 (assembly GCF_040678965.1). Taxonomy (NCBI): domain Bacteria; kingdom Bacillati; phylum Actinomycetota; class Actinomycetes; order Streptosporangiales; family Streptosporangiaceae; genus Streptosporangium; species Streptosporangium sp. NPDC049248. The sequence continues at coordinate 98,337 of NZ_JBFAQY010000034.1, read as the reverse complement.
GTGCCGGGCTGCCAGCCTCGTCGGACATCCTTTTCCGTTTGAGGAGTCTTCGCATGCCCTTTGTCACGAAAAATACGGATCTGGCTATGGGTGCCAAGGCCACCGGCTCGTCCGCTGTTTCCAACAGCCCGGTGTCCGCCGTCTCGAAAGCCGCGGGCAAGATCGCGGGGCTGGCCGTGCTGGTGCTGGCGGTCTCCCTGCCCGCGGCCCGCGCCGACGCCGGGAGCCTGATCGGGGTGAGTCTGCTCGCGCCCGGCGGCCCCTATCCGGTCGGGACCGTGGCCATGCGGCTGGTCGACCGCTCGCGGCCCGATCCTCTGGTGGCAGCCAAGCCGTATCGGGAGCTGATGATCAGCCTGTGGTACCCGGCGGCGGGCGGCGGGCCGCTCGCACCGCACATGGCGCCGCTGGCCGCCGCCGACTGGGATCGGCACTCGGCGCAGCCCCTGGGCATCGCCAAGGGTGCCGTCGCCTGGGCCGCCACACGCACCCATGCCCGCGTGGGCGCGCCGGTCGAGCCGCGTGCGGGCAAGCTGCCGGTGGTGCTGTTCGGTTCGGGGGACGGCGGGCCGCGCACGCTGGGCACCACCCTGGTCGAGGACCTGGCCTCGCGCGGCTACCTGGTCGTCACCGTCGACCACACCTACGAGGCCGACCAGGTGGAGTTTCCCGGCCGACGCCTGGTGCGCGCCCTGCCGCTGCCCGCGAAGCTGACGCCGAAGGTCATCGCCAAACTGCTGACCGAGCACGCGGCGGCGCGCCTGGCGGATATGCGCTACGTCCTGGACCAGGTCACCGCCCTGGCACACGGCCGCCCGATCGGCGGCAAGCTGCCCACCGGGATGCTCGGCGCGCCCGACGCCTCGCGGGTGGGGGCGCTGGGACAGTCGCTGGGCGGATCGGTCGCCGCGCAGCTGACTCGCGAGGACGCCCGCGTGGACGCGGGCGTCAACCTCGACGGCGCCTATGTCGGCTCGGTATCCACACGCGGTGCGACCAGGCCCTTCCTGCAGTTGGCGGCCGAGACCCACACGCGTGACAGCGAGCCGAGCTGGAAGTCGTTCTGGCGGGCCTCGACCGGATGGAAGCGGGAGCTGCGATTCAAGGGCGCGGCCCACGGCTCGTTCACCGACCTGCAGCCGCTGCTGCCGCAGATCGCGGCCAAGCTCCCCAAGGTGCCGCTCGCGGACTACGTGGGCACGATCGACCCCGGCCGTTCGGTGGCGGCCCAGCGCGCCTATGTCGGGGCCTTCTTCGACCTGCACCTGCGGGACAAGCCGACCCGCCTGTTCGAGGGCCCCGACACTCGCTTCCCCGAGGTCTCCCTCATCCCCTGACCCCACGGGGCCCGGCCCCCGCTCACGCGGCCGGTCCCCCGGTCAGGCATCCCGGACGGTGGTGCGGGGGAACTCACTGGACCTGACGGAGCTGCCGACGTCCGGGCTGTAAGGGCCCGGGGTCCCGGTGTTGCCCGATGACCGAGCGTGTGCGGCCGACGCGTGGGGTGGCGGGCCGAGCCCTGGCGGGCGTCTCCTCACCCTGTGTTGGCTCGGCCGGGTGTCAAGACGGCGGCCACGAGGGCCGCGATGCCTGCGGCGACCGCGGCGAGGATGTATCCGTTGGTGAACCCCGAGAGCGTGTCCCCGATCAGGCTGGCCGCCGCGACGCTGGAGATGGCGGCGGCTCCGATGGAGGCGCCGAACTCGTGGAATGTGCTGACGATGCCGGAGGCGATGCCGGATTCGTGCGGGGCCACCTGGCCCAGAGCGGTCGCTGAGGCGACGACGAACAGTGCGCCGGTCCCGGCGGCCGCGAGCGCCGTGCCCACCACCACGGTCGCGGGGTGCGTAGACAGGGCGGGCACGGCCATGCCGATCGCGGCGGCGAGCAGCCCGGCTACGGCGAGCCGGCGCGCTCCGGCCCGGGCGATGGCCCGGCCGGTGAGGTCGGCCCCGAGCATCGTCGCCACCGCGACCGGGAGGAACAGCAGGCCGGTCTGCAGGGCACCGAAGCCTTGGGCGTGCTGGAAGTAGAACGTGCCGAGGAAGAACACCGCGATCATCAGCGCCGTTGCCATCACGATGAGGAACGTGCCGGTGGCCACCGGGCGGCGAGTCAGCAGCGCGACGTCCATCAGGGGCGACCTGGCGCTCTTCTGCCTGGCCACGAACGCCAGGTAGCCCAGCGCTGCCGACAGCAGGAGCCATCCGGTCGTGGCGGTGAGCCACCCGTGGTCGCCGGCACCGGTGATCGCGTAGATCAAGGCGCCGGACGAGGCAGTGACCAGCAGCGCACCGAGCACATCGAGCCGGGGTCTGGGCTCGGCCACGCTGTGGTGCGGCAGCATCCGGGCAAGAGCGGCAAGAATCACCAGCCCGATGGGCACATTGACATAGAAGACCCATGGCCAGCCCGGCCCGGCGGTGAGCAGTCCTCCCAGCAGCACGCCAAGGGCCGCTCCCCCACCGCCGAGCGCGGACCAGATACCGAGCGCCTTGTTTCGCTCGTCACCCTCGAACAGGGTCACCAGCAGTGACAGGGCCGACGGAGACAGCAGCGCCGCACCGAGTCCTTGCGCGATGCGGCCGCCCAGCAACATGCCGGCGGAGTCGGCGAACCCGGTCACCAACGACGCCGCCGTGAAGATCAGCAGGCCGGCGAGGACCACCCTCCCGGCCCCGATCAGGTCGGCGAGTCGCCCGCCCAGCAGCATCAGGCCGCCGAACGTCAACGTGTACGCGCTGACCGTCCATGTCAGCGCCTCGCGGCTCAGACCCAGGTCGGTCTCGATGTGCGGGAGCGCGATGGCCACGACGGTGACGTCGAGGATCAACATCAGTTGGGCCACCCCGAGGAAGGCCAGGATGCGCCATCGCGACGGATGAGCCGGCCTGTTCGGCGGAGATGCTTCGTGGATCTCATGTCGCGTCACCGGGAGCCTCCAGCTAACTCGTATGGTTGTGTACGACTTCGAGCCGTGAGAGTAACACGTATATCTCTGTACGAGTTAGGGTGGTGGCATGCCTACCGTCTCTGTCGGTCCGCGCCGGCGCGCGGACGCCGAACGCAGCATCGCCCGCATCGTCTCCGCAGCACGCAAGAGCCTGAGCAGTGATCCGGACGCGAGCGTCGACGACATCGCCAAGGCCGCCGGAGTGGGCCGGATGACGCTGTACGGCCACTTCCGCACCCGGGCGGAACTCGTCGAAGCCGCACTGGTCGACGCACTGCGCGCCGGTGAGGAGGAACTGTCGTCCGTCGATCTCACCGGGGACGCACGAGAGGCCCTGGCCCGGTTGCTCGGCTCCAGTTGGTCCCTCATGGCCGAGTCCATGGCGTTGTTGAACGCCGCCCAGAAAGCCCTTCCCGCCGGGCGCGTTCGCGAGCTGCACGCCGCCCCCGCGCGGCGTGTCGAGGAGCTCATCCGCCGCGGCCAAGACGACGGCGTGTTCCGCACCGATCTGCCGATCTCCTGGCTGATCAATGTCCTGCACTACATCCTGAAAGGCGCCGCGGAGGAGAGTCGCGCCGGGCGCATGGAAGCAGGCGGTGCCGCCCGCGTCGTCATCGCGACGGCACAGTCGATCCTGGTCGCCTTACCGCCCGACCTTCACCCATCACCGAAGTAGCGCCATCCCATAGAGCCCTTTCTCGCCCAGGTGTTCTGTCGTTGCCGCGTCGCAGGACAGTCCTTCGCCGCCCGCACCCGTCTCGCCGTCCAGCAACCTCGCCTGGCCGCATCGCTTCGGCCGCGCAGGCCCATTTCACCGACGAACTCACCGCCGCCGTCGCCGACATCCTCAACGGCGACAATGCTCTCGCGCCGACCACCCCCCACTCTGCGGCACACCCTCGAGGCCGGCCTCCTGCACCACGGCGTCGCCGTCGTCGTCGCCGAGTTCCCGAGCCTCTCCCACCTGGACGACACCCCCGCCTGCGTCGACCTCGAACGGTCGGCGAACTCCCCACCATCAGCGAACAGGGCGTATCAGCCTTCACCGACCTGGGCTAACACAGTCACGTATGCCTGGTGACAGGAGTCGTACCAACACCCTGGTCTCCCATTGGCAGCTTAACCCCTGGGGGGTATGTTAAAGTCGCAAGCCGAGATACCCCAATGGGGTACATGCGAGAGGAGAACCTTATGTGCACGGCATGTGCGTGCGGCCCCGCGGACGGCACCCCCGCGCAGATGGAGACCGGAGTCGGGAGCGTCTATCAGGTCAGCGGGATGACCTGCGGGCACTGCGTCTCCTCGGTCTCCGCCGAGATCGGCAAGGTCGACGGCGTGAGTGACGTCCAGGTCGACCTGGCCACCGGTGCCGTCACCGTCAGCGGGACGGGCTTCTCCGACGAGGAGATCCGCACGGCCGTGGGCCGGGCGGGCTACGCACTGGCCGACGCCTCGCCGGTCAGCGCCTCCTAGGGCGACTTCGCCCGAGAGAACAGACGGTGGGCGTGCACTGGCATGCACGCCCACCCTCGGGGCCGGTCCGACTTCGACATCACACCCAACCCCCATGACGCATCCTGCCACCACGGCGTGGATGCGAGAAATCAGGAGTGCGGCATGAACGCCGTCAACCCCCGCAGGTGGCAGGCACTCATCGTGCTCGCCGCCGCGCAGTTCATGGTCATCATGGACACCTCCATCATCGGCGTCGCCCTGCCCGACATGCAGCGCGACCTCGGCTTCTCCTCCGGCAACCTGCAGTGGGTGTTCAACGCCTACGTCATCGCCTTCGGCGGCCTGCTGCTGCTCGGCGGCCGGCTGTCGGACCTGTTCGGCGCCCGCAAGGTCTTCACCACCGGCTGGATCATCCTGATCGCCGGCTCCGTCGTCGCCGCGCTGGCGGCCGACGCCTGGGTCGAGATCCTCGGCCGCGGCGTCCAGGGCGTCGGCGGCGCACTCATCGCGCCCGCCTCGATGACCCTGCTCATGACGCTCTTCGGCCACGATCCCCGCGAACTGGGCAAGGCCATGGCCCTGTACGGCGCGGCGGCACCGGCGGGCGGTACCGCCGGGGTGTTCCTGGGCGGCGTCATCACCGAATACCTCAGCTGGCCCTGGGTGTTCATCGTCTACGTCCCGATCGGCCTGGCCACCCTCGCGGCCGTCCCCGCCCTGCTGCCCGCCGTTTCGGGCAGGCGCGGTTCGGTCGACGTACTGGGCGCCATCGCGGTCACCGCGGGTATCGCCCTGGCGGTCTACGCCATCGTCCGGGCCCCCGGACAGGGCTGGGGCTCGGCCACCACGCTGCTGGAACTTGCCGGAGCGGCCGCGCTGCTGGCACTGTTCCTGGTGATCCAGCGCACGGTCCGCGCCCCTCTCATGCCGCTCGGCGTGTGGAGGACGCCCGGCCTGGCCACCTCCAACCTCGCGATGGCGCTGCTGGGCGCGGCCTGGATCCCGATGTGGTACTTCCTCAACCTCTACCTGCAGCAGGTACTCGGTTACGGCGCCTTCCCCAGCGGTGCGGCGCTGCTGCCGATGACCGTCGCCATCATGATCTTCATGATCGGCGTCACCGCGAGGCTGCTGGGCCGCTTCGGCGCCAAGCCACTGATCGTCGCCGGCCTGCTCGTCCTGGCCGCGGGCCTGGCGGGTTTGTCGCTCGCCAGGCCAGGCGGGACGTTCGCCGTCGACGTGCTGCCCGCCTCGCTGATCGCCGCGGTCGGCATGTCCCTGGCCTACATCCCGGCCATGATGTCGGCCATGTCCGGGGTGCGCCCCGAGGAGAGCGGTCTGGCCTCCGGGATCGTCAACACCACCTACCAGGTCGGCTCCGCGCTCGGCCTGGCCGCGATGACCGCGATCGCCACCTCTCGGGGTGCCGCGGAGCTGGAAAACCTGCCCGCGCTCACCGGCGGTTTCCAGGCCGCCTTCATCGGAGCCGGAGCCGTGGCCGCCACCGGTGCCGTACTGACTCTGCTGCTCATGCGCACGCCGAACCAGGCGGCGCGAACACGGCCGGAGGAGCCCCAGCCGGCCGGTGTGTAACGGATCCGGGGACGCGTCGCGGACGCGTCCCCGGAACGTCGCAGCGAATTCCGCCCGATGATCCAGAAGGCCTCCGGAATACGGTACGGGGGTATTGTGTTATGGAAGGCGACGACGAAGGGCGGGGACATGCACGGCTACACCCACAACAAGCAGGACCATTTGCGGCGGCTGCGCCGCATCGAGGGCCAGGCCCGCGGCCTGCAGCGGATGGTCGAGGAGGACAAGTACTGCATCGACATCCTCACCCAGGTGTCGGCGGCCAACCGGGCTCTGCAGTCCTTCGCGCTGTCCCTGTTGGAAGAGCACCTGGCGCACTGTGTGGCCGACGCGACCGCCAAGGGCGGCGCCGAGGCCGAGGCGAAGGTCAAGGAGGCCACCGACGCCATCGCCCGCCTCGTCCGTTCCTGATCAACGAAACCAGCGACCAGAAGGAGCGATCGCCATGACCACCACCACCTACACCGTCACGGGCATGACCTGCGGCCACTGCGTCTCCTCCGTCAGGGAGGAGGTCGGCGAGGTCCCCGGCGTCACCGGCGTCGACGTCGACCTGGCCACCGGCCTGGTGACCGTGCGGAGCGAGAGCCCGATCGACGCGGCGCAGATCACCGCCGCGGTCCAGGAGGCCGGATACGAAGTGGTGACCCCGTCGTGAACACGCCGGCCAGGCTGGGCACCTACGCCCTCGGACTCGCCGTGATCTTCGGCGGAGCTCTGGGGGTCGGCAACGCGGTACTTCATCGTGGCCTCCCGCGATCTGGACAGCTTCCAGCACCTGCACCCCGAACTGACCGGTGACAGCGTATGGTCGGTGAAGCTGACCCTGCCGCAAGCGGGCGCGTACCGGGCGTTCGCCGACTTCGCCCCCGAGGGCGGCAGCGGACTGACCCTGGGCGCCGACCTGCAGGCCCCCGGCGCCCATGAACCCAAGGCGCTGCCCGCGACGAGCCGTACCTCCACGGTCGACGGTTACACCGTCACCCTGGACGGGGCCCTGACTCCCGGCGCGTCCAGCAAGCTCACCCTCTGCCACTTGTCGTTGACGTGCTGGGACAGGACCGGCAACAGTGGTTGCCGGTCGCGGGTGCGGTGGGCCATGCGTTGCGCAGCCGGTCGCAGCGAGTTCAATCGTGTGGTGGGAGATGGCCGAGTTGGTGGTCGGCGGCATTGAGCGCTTCGTCGACCAGGCGCCGCAGGTGCCCGTGGCGCAGGGCGTAGATCACACGTCGGCCTTCTTTTCGGGTGGTGACCAGGTCGGCCAACCGCAGGCGGGCCAGGTGCTGACTGACGGCCGGGCGGGCGAGGTCGCAGGTCGCGGTGAGCGTCGTCACGTCCGCCTCTCCTTCGGAGAGCTTCTGCAGCAGAGCCAGGCGGGTGCGGTCGGCCAGCAGGGACAGGATGTTGGCGGCCACTGTCAGACGTTCGCCCTGGTCGCGCTCTTGCGAGTCGTGCGCACCTGATAGGTGCATGCGTGCGCTCATATGCACATAATGAGGGGTAGGCGGCCTGCCGTCCAACCGGCCCACCTCAATGTCCCCCGACGCGCACAAGCTGGAGCTGTCATGAGCGATCCGAACACCCCTCACAAGCCGCACCGCCCTGACCGCCTACCGGGCGGCGACCCGAACGAACACGCAGACCACGGCCACCCCCATGGGCATGACCACGGGCATGGGGAGGCGAGCGGGCACGGCGGGGTCCGCGCACTGCTGGCCCTCGCCGGGCACGCCTTCACCTCGCACAGTCATGACAGCGCCGACAAGACCGATGCGGCGCTGGAGTCCAGCAGCCGCGGCATGCGCGTGCTGGCCATCTCTTTTGCCGTACTCATGATGACCGCTGTGTTCCAGACGGTGATCGTGGCGTTCTCCGACTCGGTCGCCCTTCTGGGCGACACGTTGCACAACTTCGCCGACGCCCTGACCGCGGTGCCGCTGGCGATCGCGTTCTCGGTGGGGCGCCGGGCGGCCACCCGGCGTTTCACCTACGGCTACGGCCGCGCCGAGGACCTGGCCGGGGTCGTCATCGTGGCCCTGATCGCCACCTCCGCGGGCCTGGCCGGGTATGCGGCCGTCAGGCGTCTGATCGCCCCCGAGAACGTCCAGGCGCTCGGCTGGGTGGCCACCGCGGGTGTGGTCGGTTTCCTCGGTAACGAGTGGGTCGCCCGCTACCGGATCAAGGTCGGCCGCCAGATCGGCTCGGCCGCGCTGGTGGCCGATGGCCTGCACGCCCGTACCGACGGTTTCACCTCCCTGGCCGTCCTTCTTGGCGCGGGCGGCGCCGCGCTCGGCTGGCCGCTCGCCGACCCGATCGTGGGCCTGCTGATCACGGTGGCGATCTGCTTCGTGCTGCGCGACGCCGCACGGGAGATCTACCACCGGCTGATGGACGCGGTCGACCCCTCTCTGATCGAACGGGCCGAGCAGATCGTCGCCCGAGTCGCGGGCGTGGAGCGCATCGGCTCGATCCGGCTGCGCTGGATCGGGCACGCGCTGCGCGCGGAGGTCGACATCGTGGTCGGCCACGAGCTGTCGCTGGTGCAGGCGCACGCGGTGGCGGTCGAGGCTGAGCATCGCCTCATCCATGAGCTGCCCCGGCTGCGGGCGGCCACCGTGCACACCGATCCCGGCGGGCCGGAGGGCACCGACCACCATGCGATCCTGGCCGCGCACGCCTAACGTGGCGGTTTATCTCCCGGTGCTTGTGCCAGCCGGGGTCACCGGTCGATCAGCATCAGCTCAGGTCACAGGCGCCGCCCGCCCGTCTCCCCTGGATCGGCCTCGGCGGCGGGCGGCCGGGTCCCGGCCCTCCTGCCAGCGGGCCGGCGCCTCGGGCGAGATGCGGGCGCAGCGGGCCGGCGAAGCGACCGAGGTGTGCCTGGAGCAGGCGAGCAGCGTGGAGGTGTTGCGCCGTCTTCGGCGGCGTGCGTCAGCGCCGCCGTCGTCGGTGTGATCGCCAACCTCGCGCTCTACTTCGCCGAGCACACCCTGTTCGCCCACACCTTCACCTGGGTGTGGGGCCCGTTCCGTGCCCGGCTGCCCGAGCCGGGCACGCTCAGCCCGATCGCCCTGGCGATCACGCTGGCCGCGCTGGTGATGACGTTCGTGCTGAAGTGGCCGATGCTGCGCATCCTGGGGATCTGCGCGCCGCTGGGCATGGGCACGGTCCTGCTGCCGTGAACCGCCGCACCCAGCGCGGCGCCACCGGCCTGTGTCTGCCGGACCCGCCGTCGGCCGCAGGGCTTGTTCGGCCGTGTTCCCTGATCTCTTACCGTCCCCTTCAGCGGACGTGCAGGGTGACGGCGGCGGTGCGCAGGGTGCCGGCGGTCTGGAACTGCAGGAACAACCGCCAGTTGCCGGATGCGGGCAAGCCGATCATGAAGTCCAGGGTGGGGCCGCCGTGCCCGTCGGTGACCTTGGTCTGCGGGTGAAGGTGGGCGAACGCCTGATCGCCCTGGTGAAAGGCGGTCAGGTGGGCGTAGGTGTCCAGATAGGGCTGCAGGTCGGTGACCGGCTTGCCGTCCTTGCGGATCGTCACGGTCAGCGGGCTCATCATGCCGGCCTTCAGGTTGCCGCGCAGGGTCAGGGTGTAGCCGTCGACCATGGTGGAGGCCGAGGGCGGCGGCAAGGCGGCGGTGGCGGCGGTGCCAGGGACGGTGAGGGTGCGGCTGAGCACGAAATCTCGGCCCTTGCCCGGCCCGGTGTCCGGGGTGAACTGGGTGAACAGCCGCCAGTGGCCGGGCTGGAGGGGGGCCAGGTGCGCGGTCCAGGTGCCGTCGCCGGTCATGCTGGGGTGGAGGTGCTGGAAGCCGGTCAGGTCCGAGCTGATGACGTAGAAGTGTAACCGCTTGGTCTGGTTGAGGGCGAAGGCGGTGACCGGTGTGCCGCCGGGGCCGGTGATGGTGAACCGGTAGGTGGCCGCCTTACCGGCCGGGAGGGTGGCGTTGGGCGAGGTCAGGGTGTAGCCGTCCTGCTGGGCGGACAGGCCGTTCCGTGGGGGCATGCCGGGCATGGGTGTAGCGGAGGGGTTGCCGCCGGACGGCATCGACGCTGAGGCCGACGTGGGCGTACCGAGTGCGGGAGGGCCGGGGGTGTGGGAGCCGTAGGCGGCCGACCCCAGCGCCAGGCTCCCCGTGACGCAGGCTGTGGCGATGGTACGCCGCGTGAAGAGCACACGCGGGAGAATCGGCACCGAGACCACCTCCTCACCAGCAGCATCGCGTCACCGCAGGTCAGGCGCCACCAAAGGCGCGGAGATCTTCAGGTCGCACCGCAGCCCGCTGCAGCGGGCCTCCGGACCTGCTTGAAGATCACGTTCCCGGTGCAGGCTCCCGCTGTCCCTGACCTGCTGTAACGCCCCACGCGGGCCGGTGGACCGGCCTGCGACCACTCAGAGCGCTGAGGACAGGGGACCAACAGCGCCGCAGCCAGGACTTTCGGCCCCCGCGTGCATGACCCGGACGGTGAGAGCATGACAGTGACACCGAAAAAGGGATCGGGATCGGCAGCACGACCAAAGCCGTGCCCGCCGCGTCGCCGATGCGGGGGTGAAAAAACGATGATGCCCTGGTATGGCCACAACCTGAGCGGATGGGGCTGGTTCGCGATGTCCGTCGGCATGATCGTGTTCTGGGGTGTGACCATCATCGTTGTCGTCGCGGTCGTCCGTGCCCTGGGCCGCTCCCAGGACTACCCGCGCCCACCTGCCGGGCCCTCCCCTGAGCAGGTGCTCGCCGAACGGTTCGCCCGCGGCGAGATCGACGAGGAGGACTACCGGCGGCGCCTGAGCACGTTGCGCACCTCCACCGCGCCGAACACCGACCCCGGGCCGCGCACCACGTCGTTGCCGCCCTCCTGAGCAGGAGGCCCGCCGATGAACATCGTCAAGAACACCAAGCGGGTCTATGGCCTGTACGCGCTCGTTTTCGTCGCCGCCTGGGTCGGCGCGTTGGCATTTGGCATGCCCGGCCGCATCCTCATCCTGCTGGCCATCGTCGCCGCCTGCCCGCTGATGATGTTGTTGATGGGGGATACGCGCGGTGATCGCGGCGATGGGGATCGGCACACCGGACAGGGGAACCCGCCTCACTCTCACCGGCCCGGGCGGTAAGCGCCGGGCCCGCGCGTGAGCACGCCGACGCTCACCCTTCGGCCGGGAAGGTACGCGGCAGGCGCAGTCGTTTGAGGGCCAGGGCGTTGACCGCGACCATGACCGCGGTGCGTCCCCCGGCGGCCACCTCGTCTCGGCGAGCACCGAGCTTACCGAAATCGACGCCCTCGTGTTCCAGCAGCCGCCGGTTGCCGACCGCCACCCGGTGTCCGGCCACGTCGGCTACGGCACCGTGTCCGGGAAAGTTCTCGAACCGCCCGGCCCGTACCCGGCCCAGGCCACGTGCGTCGGCGTGAGCGGCGATCGCCTGGGCCAGCGGGTGCTCGGACTCGCGCTCCACCGCGGACACCAGCCGCAGCAGCTCGTCCTCGCCGATCCCGCCGTCGACCAGCACCGGTCAGAAGGCCGCCCGGTCGGCCAGCCGCTGTCTGGGGGCCTTGGAGTTCTGGGCCTGCTGCACCAACTTGACGATCTGGGCCAGGGCGGTGTCCGCGCCGACCCGGGTGACGCGTACCCGCAGGGTGCCGTCAGCCCCACCGTGATCCACGCGCTCGGCCGGGATCACGTGGGCTTCGTGCCCGGCGGTCCCGGCTCGCGCTGTGCCGTCCACATGGGTGCCGCGACCGGGTGTGTGCTGTTTCGGCAGCATGGTGGTGCCGTGGGAGGCGGGAGGGTGACCTTTGTGGCCGGTGGGCGGGGGTCCGGCTCGGTCATCGGATCGCAGATGTGAGAGGGCACCGACTGACCGGCGCGGTGATACCCGCATTCGATCACCCAGGTGCGCAGCTCGGCCAGACAGGTGCGGGCTGGGTCGAACACCGCGGTCGCTGTCTGGGCCACCGGGTTGACCTCCACCTCCAGCACTCCCGGGCGGCGGCCGAGGCAGGCCGCGACGATGTTCTGCTCCGAGGCCCACCGCAGTCCGCTGACGTCGAGGACCGCAGTACTGCGCTCCTTGCCGACGCCGTGCCGGGCGTCCGTGTGATCTGTCATGGCCTTTCTCCTTCATGCCGGAGGGCGCCGAGGTCGAAACCCTCCTATCGCCAATCGTGAATTTCTCCGCCAAACGCGACCCCCTGCTGACCGGCGCCGCCGGCATACGGGCTCGACGAGGAACAGGCCCACCCCAGGCTCCGCTCACGGCGGCGTTTCCGTGCCGCACATCATGTCGTTCTCCTTGAGGAGACCATGCCCAGATCCGAGAGATCTCCAATCGGAGGGAATGGCCCACAAGTTCCACTGCCGGAGTCTCGGTTCGGCTTCCCACGAGGGTGCGCCGGCGTTGCCCGGGGTACATGGCGGCGCGTACGGCGAGGCCGGACGCCGGTATCGGACCTACCCGCTACCCGTCGGGGAGAGGCAGGCACCTGTGGGCATGCGAGGCATGTTCCGCTCGCCGAACCAGGCTGCCGGCCAGTGCCGCATCCGGAACATCTCGGCATGCTGATCACTGCGCACCGTGCGGGCGAACCCCGCAACCTCCTCGTGCTCCGCCTTTTCGTATACGGGCAGTTGCTGGGCCATCATCACCGCTGTCATGTAGTGGCCGATCCTGTCCTGCAGGAACGCCTCTTCCAGCGTGTCACCGACAACTTCGACAGTTCGCGCATCGTCGGTCCAGCGATGCAGGTCTGCACCTGAAAGAGATCATCCACTACGGCACATAGTTGGCAAGCGCGAGGATCATGGTCCCACACCCGGCGGTGAGATCGATCCACCAAGCCGCTTGATCATGAAGCCCCGAAGCGATCATCGCTGCCCTTCCAGTCGAGCGGGCGCCTCCGTCACCCGATTTTCCAGCGGGATGCCCGGCAAGGTGGTGTGATGGGGAGAGCGCTCCGCTCACTCGCCCCGGCGATGAGAGGTGATCTCGATTCAGACTCCTCGTCGCCGTTCGCCCCTTCGAAAGTTCCTGCCGCGCATCTATGTCGAATTATTCTACTATCCTAGATCGTAGAATAATCGGAAAGACTGGGCCGCGGCTGCGAGGGAGGACGATGGGCGACCCAACCGGCCGGCCCGCGTCGTGGGTGTCGTGCAGGCTTCTGCTGATCGCTCTGGTTTTGGGCGTCGCCGGGATGCACACGTTGGGTCATCTGAACCACCAACGGGTGCACGGCAACACGCCTGCCGCCTTCGGGCATTCCGCTACCGCCGATCATGGAGTGCGAGAAGCGCGCCCCATGTTCCGCCCCGCCCCGATGCCCCAGGCCGAGCAACTGATCTCAAAGCTTGGAGACACTCCCCTTACCCCTGATCCGGGCTCGGTCTGCCTGGCCGTGCTCACCTCGTTTCTTCTCCTCATCGGTATGGCATCCATGCGGACGCGGCGGACCTCACAGGCCCGAGCGGCCGGTGCCTCACCGAGGCCACTCCTCACCCGCCCACCCCCGCGAAGGACGGCCCTACGCCTGGCGCGTCTCTCGGTTCTACGCGTATAGGCCGATCACCTGCGCGGACGGCACCACGGATCCGCCCGCAGACGAGCGGCACGCAGATACGACCGACCGGAAAGAGATCACAGAGATGTTCGCCAACCGATCCGCCCTTCGCAGACTCGCACTGACCGCCACGGCGGGAGCCGGCGCTTTCACGCTGCTCACCGCCTGTGGAGGCGGTGACGATGCGCCGACCGGCCACACCGGCATGACCAGCAGCGCTCCCGCTGCCGTCCCTACCGCAAGCCAGAAGTCGCAGACCTCCTTCAACAACGTCGACGTCACCTTCGCGCAGATGATGGTCCCGCATCACGAGCAGGCCCTGGAGATGGCCGAGCTGGCCGAGACGCGCGCCTCCGATGCGGAGGTGAAGGAACTGGCGGCGACGATCAAAGCCGCGCAGGGGCCGGAGATCGCGACCATGACCGACTGGTTGTCCACTTGGAAGGCTTCCACCTCAGAGGGGGGCCACGGTGAACATGTCATGCCCGGCATGATGACCGAGAAGGACATGGTCAAACTCCAGGCGGCGAAGGGCGCGCAGTTCGACCGGATGTTCGTCGAGCTGATGATCGCCCATCACCAGGGGGCGATCACGATGGCCAGGACCGAGCAGGCCGACGGGGCCGAGCCCAAGGTCAAGGAACTCGCCAGGAGCATCGAGACCGCCCAGCAGGCGGAGATCGAGCAGATGCAGGAGCTTCTCGACCGGCTCTAGGCCATGGAGCGGCCTACAGTGTCCAGAGGAGATCTCCCCCGCTGACTTTCAGCGTTGGGTGTCGTGGTTCATTCGCCGCCTTCACCACAAGTGGCGGTCAAAAGAACTCCCTTGTTCGCGCCACCGCTTTGTTCCGGATCGCATTATGGGTGCGCCGCGCCGCGGCCGCTACCGATGCGGGGGCCAGGACGCGTCCTGGCCCCCGCATCGGCGAGCCGTCCCGAGGATGAGGTATGACAACGGCGTGCGGATCTCGGGAAGCAGAAACCGTTCCAGCCGCTCAAGGGTGAATCCTGCCCGCTCAATCGCCGCCGCGGTGTCGCGGCCGGTGTGGCAGCCGCCGAACAGGCGGGGCCATATCGTGGCGTCCAGCAGACGCTGAATGCGGATCATGCCAGATGAGTCGGCCAGGACGTGTTCGAGGAAACGCAGCTGTCCTCCGGGTTTAAGCACCCGGTACACCTCCCGCAACGCCGAAGCCTGGTCGGGAACCGAGCACAGCACCAGGGACATCACCGCGGCGTCGAAGCTCGCGTCCTCGCCCGGCAACCGGTCGGCGAGACCGTCGACAACGTCGACCGGTATGAGGGCCTTGCCGGCATTGACCCGTGCCAACCGGCGCAGACGCGGCTCCGGTTCGACCGCGAGCACCCGGGCAACGGCCGGCGGATAGTGGGCGAAGGTCAACCCGTTGCCGGCGCCCACCTCGATCACTTTTCCCGAGAGTCCGGCCAGCAGCGCCTCCCGACGCTCGGCCAGACCTGCGCGTTCCATCACCTGGCTGATACGGGCATAGAACCGCGCGAAGATCGGATGGTTCACACCTGTCCTCGTCATCGTCTCCCCCCGTTCCCATCATCACCCGCCGACGCACCGGCGGCTCTGCCGGCCCGCCACTCGAACCGGAGCGATCGAGCCATGGTCTGTGAAGGGGGCTCAGTGCGAGGCGGGACGGTAGGGCACCGAGAACCGATGTCCTGCGTCTGTCGACTCCACGACGGTTCCGTCCTGCGTGGCCGCGAGAAGACGCCGCCGGTCGACAGCCGCGAAGGCGGCGGCTGGGCCTGGCAGCCGGCCCACCGCCTGCCAGGTTTCACCGGCGTCCCTGCTGGTGTACACCTGGCCGTCAGCCCCGGCTCCGACGAGATCGTCTTTGCCGACAGAGTCCACGTGGGACATGAGCGGGGAATCGGCGAGCGCGGTGAAGTTCACGCCACTGTCATCGCTGATCTGGAGTCCGTCCGGTGTGGTCGCGTACACACGATCCGGTTTATGCGGGTGAGCGGCCAGGTCGATCACCCTTGCTCTCGTCCCCGGCACCCAGCTCTTACCTTGATCACCGCTGCGCCGTATCCGACCCGTCTGGCTGTCGTAGTCGTAGGTGTTTCGTGGCTAGAACAGCGAGATGTTGTGGCAATGGTGGGCCAGAAACGAGCTCACCCCGGGAATTACGGCCACGGCTGCGGGGCCGATGAGAAGGAGGGCGACTACGGCCAGGCCCGCGACGCGTTCCCGGAGTTCGAGCGGTGCCGCCGGGCTGAGCATGCGTCGGACACGGGTGAGGGCGGTCTCGCCACCCGCGCCCAGCGCGAACGCGGGTGTCCGTCCCGTGGCGAGCCGGACCAGCGCGGCGGCGATGTGAATACGCGGGTGGCGGCGAGCCGCGACGTCGTCGGCGAGGAGCTCGATCAGCCGTGCGATCTCGCTCCGGGCCCGGGCGAACAGCGGCAGATGGGGGAAGGCTCGGCAGAAGGCCTCGGCGGCGGCCAGGACGAGATGATGGCGCCCGCGCAGGTGCGCCTGCTCGTGAGCGAGGACAGCGGCGACCTGCTCGGGAGCCAGGGACCGCAGGGCCGCGGTCGTGATGACCGCCCTGCCGTCGCGGCCGGGCAGGCAGTAGGCGGCGGCCTCGTCGTGATCGAGCACGACCGCGTCCAGCGCGCCGTCGTGGCGGCCGAGGAGGTTCAGCATCTCGGCGTGCCGTCGCCGTTCCCGTCGCGCCCTGAGCAGAATGGCCGCCCCGCAGTAGGCGATCCTGGCCGCGACCAGCCCGGCACCGAGCAAGGCGACGCGAGCGTCAGGGGCGGCAAGGGACGCGCCGTCGGAGAGCATGTCCGCGCACGCCTGGAAGAACTCGGCCAGGCCGTGGCCGACCACATTGCCTGGGATCGCGACGGCGAGGGCGGAGAAGATCGCGGAGGCGGCCACGGAGGCGCAGCCGGCCAGCCAGACGCAGATCGCCAGACGAGGTGCGCGATCAGCCCATTCGCCCCGGCCCAGCAGGCGGGGCAGCGCGACCACCGCGACCATCGCGTACAGGGCCAGGACGGCCGCGGCCATCATGTGCGCCCCCCGGGCGGATACACCTTCAGGGCGGCCTCCAGTGCGGTCGCCTCCTCGGGGGTCAGCCGCTCCAGGAAGTGCACCAGCGTGGCCGCCTGGTTTCCGCTGGAGGCGAGACTGCTACGCATCAGCTCGGCGGTGTAGGCCTCCTTGCTGGCCACCGTCTCGTAGACATACGCCCGGCCGACCGGCTTCCTGCGGAGCAGGCCTTTCTTGTGCAGCTTGTCCATCACCGTCATGACGGTCGTGTAGGCGATGTCCCGCTCACGACGGAGATCTTCGAGCACGTCCCTGACCGACGCCGGCCGGTGATACGACCACAGGCGCTCCATGACCGTGGACTCCAGGTCTCCCAGACCACGCATCAGGTGAGACTCCCATCTGGCGGCGAATCATTCAATGCTACTGGCCGTCGTAGATGCCTGGCATGCGTCGCTTCCGCCACCGGCCCGCCGATCGCCGGGTTCACGATCGTGGCGGGCCCGATACCCGCAGCCTCCTGACGCGAGAAGCGTTGTCCGTATACCCCTTACCCGTATATGGTGGCCAGAGCTAGGAAAAGATGCGCGAGCCGGGAGGCTGGGATGGCGGAATCGATGGACTCCAAGAATCGCGCTGGACACGAGGAGCCCCACGGGCATGACCACCACGGGCATGACCACCACGGGCACGGCGGCCACGCACGGAAGGCCACCTGGCGGGTGGCCTCGTCGGCGACCCTGCACTGCCTCACCGGGTGCGCCATCGGTGAGGTGCTCGGCATGGCGATCGGCACGGCTCTGGAATGGCCGAATGTGCCCACCATCATCTTGGCCATTGTGCTGGCCTTCTTCTTCGGCTACGCGCTCACCCTGGTCGGGTTGCGCAAGGCAGGCGTCAACTGGCGCAAGGCCCTGCGGCTGGCGCTGGCGGCCGACACCCTGTCCATTCTCGTCATGGAGATCGTCGACAACGCCGTCATGGTCGCGGTTCCCGGCGCCATGGACGCTGGGCTGACCTCCGGCCTGTTCTGGGGAACCCTCGCCTTCGCCCTCCTGGTGGCCTTCCTGGTCACCACGCCCATCAACAAGTGGGTCATCGGCCGGGGCAGGGGACACGCCGTCGTCCATGCCTACCACCACTGACGGGCGCCGACGTGCTAAGCCCTCATCCGCTGGTCGCGGTGAGCGCATCGAAAGGTTCCTGTGACGCTCGACCGTAGCGGCGAGCAGATCGCGGATGTAGCGCAGGACGGGAGAGGCGGGGGCCCAGCGGCACCACCTGCACCTTGTAGCGCCGTTTGCGGGCGAGGTGTGCAAGATTGGCGATCTGTGCGCCAGGCCCGATGGAGCCGACGGCGGTGCGGCGGACATAGGTCGCATAGATGCGATCGAAGGGGCGCCACACCCGGTGGCGCGGCACGCGCCGTCCCTCGAGTCCCACATCACCGTCCAGACGCCCGAACCACCAGGCCTGCATCGGTGGCGTGACGCCCTTGGGCGCCTCACCTGCGGCACCCGTCGATGAGCCGGTCAACGCCCGACAGGTTCTCCGTCAGCCACCAGAGGACCGACAGCGGCTGGGGACCCCCTGGTCGTACGGGCTTTCTGTGGTACCGGGGAGATGTTGATCGGGTTTCGCCGGCCTGAACTCAGAACCGGAAGCGCACGATGCGGGTGGACTGTTTCATGCCCGGCAGCAGGTTCATGAGGCGATATACGCGGCGGATGTTCGCGGGTGCCTTGGCCATCAGTATCGGTGAGTCGTACATCGGCGCCTCGTCGACGTACTCGAGCCCCGGGTGCCACTCAGCGAGCGCGGCCGGGTTGTCGAAGCCGCAGTGGAACCGGGCGCCATACCTGCGCAGCGTGGGATCCCATCTCGAGGTGCGCCACGCCCAGACCGGTACCGTGTCGATCTGGATTTGGCCGGCCGGGAAGGCGCCGACGACGTTGGTCAGCAGCCGCCGGACGTCCGGCTCGGTCAGGTAGGGCACCAGCCCCTCGGCGATCATCAGCACCGGCCGGCCGCGAGGGATGCGTTCCAGCCAGGCAGGGTCGGTGACGCTGGAGCCGATCAGGGTGTAGTGCTCGCGTGGCGGCAGGAATCGTTGCCGCAGTTCGATGACGGCGGGATAGTCCAGGTCGTACCAGTCGACGGTGGCTGACGGGTCGATCCGGTACACCCGGGCGTCGAGGCCGCAGCCCAGATGCAGGACCACCGCGTCGAGGTGATCGGCCAGGAAGCTCCGGGCCCAGTCGTCGTGGGCTCTGGCGCGGACCACCGCCGCGAGGCCCAGCTGGCTGGAGCCGAATCTGCGCTTGTCGTAGCCGGGGTCAAGGCGGCGCATCACCTGCTCGGCGTACTCATCGCCGAGGATCGGGTCCGGCAGCCGGTTGTCCAGAGCTTTGGCCTTGAGGACGGGGCTGAGGGTCTTCTGCACCCCGACGAGCTCGGTCTCCACAACAGCGACGTTACTCTGATTTCACGAATTTCGTGAAATATTTGAATAATCTAACTGTGCGGGCCACGATAAGGAAAGGAGCTGCGGTGACGCGAGCGGACGAGGGCGCCATCGCAGATTTTCGTGAACGATTCGCGCAAATCATGGTCGAATCCGGCATGCCCCGGATGGCCTCGCGTGTTTATGCCGCGCTGCTGGTCACCGACTCCGGCAAGCTGTCGGCCGCCGAGCTCGCCGAGCGACTGGACGTCGGTGCGTCGGCGATCTCGGGGGCGGTCAAATACCTGGTGCAGGTGCGACTGGTCGAACGTGGCCGCGAACCCGGTACCCGGCACGACTTCTGCCGGATCCACGAGCACACCTGGAGCCACTACTTCAGCCAGTCCGACCCGGTGCTGGTCCGGGTGCAGGCCGGTGCCGACGAGGGCACCGCGCTCCTGGGGCTCGACTCCCCCGCCGGGCGACGGCTGGACGAGACCCGTCAGTTCTTCGCGTTCATGCGCGAGGAGATCAAGCAGTCGATGGCGAAGTGGCGGCGGCTCCAGGCGGCCGAACGCGAGGCGGGCTGAACGGTCATCGGGATCCTGCCGAGTCGACTGCCGGGCTCCGGCAGTCGCGGCTCGGTCGCGGGACCGCCGACCACAATCTTGAAAGGCCCGCCGCCGGTCACGCCTGCGGGGCGTGACCGGCGGCGATTCCGGCGGCAGCCAGATGTCAGCGTGTCACACGATCTGGATGGCGACGACCTTCGGAGGACGGTTCGGGAAGGTGATGTCGTGCCAGCGCTCGATCTTCACCGAGTCGCCGTTGGCGTCGTAGTAGATCAAGTCGTTGTTGCCCGTGGAGATCCGGTCGACCCACCATCCGCCGAAGTCGGTCCTTCCGGCATTGGCGTAGCAGTCGACGCTCTGGCGGCCGTCGAGGTGCGACCAGATCTTCAGGAAGTTCTCGCCGCCAACGCATTGGACGTGGTCGATGGCGAAGGCGGTGCCACCCGGGAGGGTGACGGTGAAGGCGGCGGCTGCGACGAGCGCCACGGCCATGGAACGGGCGTTCTTCTTGCTCTTCGAGATCACAGATTCTCCTCCTGTGGAGACCGGCGCGCACGGCCTCGGCCCTGTTGGTGACGTCACATCCCGACGGAACGGCGCTTCGCCGGACTGGTAGACGGCCGACTGCGCACCGGAGTGGGCCCTCGCGACCACACCTTTCCGTGACGCAACTGGATCGCTTGGTAACTCACAGTAATACCACTCTTTGCCCGGCCAACGCTCCGAACGAGCCCTCCGCTCCCGAAGATGTCCCAGCCATCAGGTAAGGAGTGACCCCACGGTTGCCTGAGCCCACCAACGTCGCCATAGCCCCGGGACCCGGATGTTCTCCGTACAGAGCACGCCGCCCTGGCGACTGCCACCCACACCTTGTGACCCCGGCGTCACCGGCCTGCTCCCCCTCCCCAAATGAGCGTCGCCGTTCGAGTGCGTACATGCGGGCCGGGCTCTTGTCAGCCGGCGTGGGCGATGTCCAGCTCCCGTTCTCGGATGGACTTGCTGCTGCTTCGCAGGGAGCGCAAGGCATTGCCGATCACCGGGAACCGGAGGCTGCGCGCCAGGACCGGCCGGAGGGCGATCTGCCGCCGGCTGCCGGGGGTGACAAAATACCGTTGTTCGACGCCGTTGGCCTGGTAGTAGGTCATGTGCGGGCGGAGCTGCGCCTCCCAGGCGCGCAGAGCGCCGCGGATGTCACCGGGGTGACGGTGCAGCATGCTGCCGAGCAGGTCGGCTCCGGCGAGCCCGGCGGAGATCCCCATGGCGGAGTACAGGCCGGGGCACCACGCGGAGTCGCCGACCAGCACAACCCGGCCGTGCGACCAGGCGTCCATGCGGGGTTGCTCCACTGAGTCGAACAAGAAATCGTCGGCGGCGTCGAGCGCGTCAAGCGCCTCGCCGAGCAGCCGGCCTGTGGGCTGAGGTCCGTACGCGGCGCGGACCTGTTCGGCGGGCCGACCGGTGAACTCGGCGTCGACGTCGTCGGTGCGGTACGAGAAGAGCACGGTGGGCGGGTGGTCGGCGAACGGAAAGACCCACATGGCCCGGCCGGGCTCGAGGAGACTCGCCCCCTCGTGTGGGGAGAGCCCGCCGACCGGGCCCGGCAGTATCGTCGCCGCGATCATGTAGCCGAGCCGATGCAGATATCTGTCGTGCGGGCCGAAGACGAGACGCCGGACCGCGGACCGCAACCCGTCGGCGCCCACGACGAGGTCGAATCGCTCGGTCACGGATCCACCGTCGTGTTCGAGCGTCACCTCGACACCGGAGGCATCCTGCTCGATGCGGGTGGGGGTCGTCGCGTAGCGGATCTCCATGTCGTGCGGGAGCGCGGCGAAGGCGGCACGTTCCACGTCACCACGCAGCATCATGCGAGGCGAGACCGGCAGATCCCCGAACCCCATGCCAGGTTTGCGGACACCGGCGCGATCCACGGTGTAGGTGATGCCGCTGGGCGACGATCGGTCGGGGATGGCGTCGAGAATGCCGAGTCGCCGCGCCGCGGCCTGGCCGGCGCCGAACAACACGACGAAGTAACCACCCGATCGACGGCCCGGCGCTCTCTCCACGATCACCGGTTCCCAGCCGATGCGCCGAAGGCCGATCGCCGTGGCGATGCCGCTGACGCCGAGACCCACGACCAGGGCCCGTCTCCTACTGCTGCTCAACGAAGTCATGGCTTCCTCCTCGGATGTGACGGCTAGGGGACGAAAACGATGCGGTCGTCGGTCTCGGCGGTCCACGCCTGTGCGACCTGGGCGAGGGGTACGGTGCGAGCCCGTACGTCGATCGCGCCCGCGGCCACCACTGAGGCCAGCTCCGGCAGCTCGGCGAGGAAGTCCCGGGCGGAGACCGAGCCGATGCCGCTGCCGACGATCTGCAGGCGGGCGGAGCGCAGTGCCGCGGAGGGGATCGGCGCGGTCCGGCCGGCGATGGATCCGATCTGGATCCAGGTCAGCGGGGCGGCGCGGTCGGCGCGGGCGGTGAGCATCGGAATCATGGCTTCGGCGGCGGATTCACCCCACACGTAGTCGATGACCACGTCGACGTCGGCTGCGCGGCCGATCTGGTCGAAGGTGATCGTCTCGTCGGCACCGAGCGCGGTCAGCGCCCTCAGGCGGGTGGTGTCGCGGCCGGCGGCGATGACCTGGGCGGCGCCGAACAGTTTGGCGATCTGGACCGCCATCCGTCCGGCGCTGCCGGTGGCGCCGAGGACGAGGACGCGCTGGCCGGCGTGGAAGTCGACGCGTCGGCGCAGCGCGACCCAGGACGACATGGCCGGGTTCATCGCGGCGGCGATCCGCACGGGGTCGATGCCTTCGGGCAGGATCACGCTGCGGCGAGGATCGACGAGGGTGCGGTCAGCGAACGTCCCCAGAGCTGTGTCGTCCAGGGCCACGTAGCGGACGTTGCCCTCCTTGTCGCGCACCACGCCGTCGACGCCGGGGACGAGCGGGTACACGCCGTTGCTGGAGTAGTGCGAGCCGTTCGCCTTTGCCCTGGTCAGATGGTGCAGGCCGGCCGCGAGGACCTCAACGACCATCTCGTCGCCGTGGCGTTCCGCGGGGTCGGGGTGGTCGCGATAGACCGGCGGGGCATCGACTGCCGGGATGACGGCAGCGTGCATGGTGACCTCCCAAGATGGTTTGCATTACCAACCACCTCCATAGTGGTTGGTAATACAAACCATGTCAACGGATGCGGTTCGATCAATGCCGCATCACGTTGTGTGGTTTCACCATCGCGCCCGGGAGCGCATGGGGCCGTGCGCGACGAGCAGCGCAGCCGTGGCGGGGTTGCCGTGGCGCGATCCGTGGCGGCGTGAAACCGGGGGGCCGTTCGCCTCCGCTCGGGCCGGCTTCGGCATGGTTGGTATTGCCAACCATGCGGACTAGCATGGCGGCATGACCGCCACCGACGATGTCATGGACGCCCTCGTCCGGACCACCTTCGAGGTGGCAGGCGTGCTGACCCGCATCGGCGGCGAGCACGACCTGTCGCTCACCCAACTACGGGTGCTCGGCATCCTCCGCGACCGCCGCGCCCGCATCACCGAACTGGCCGCCTATCTCGGCCTGGACAAGTCCACGATGTCCGGCCTCGTCGACCGCGCTCAGCGCCGGGGGTTGCTGACACGCGACAAGAACCCCGATGACGGCCGGGTCGTCGATGTGTACATGACCCCAGCCGGGCTCGAACTGGCCAAGCGAGTGGAGGACGAAGTCCGGCGCGCCCTGGCACCCATGACCGGCCGCCTGAACCCGGAACAGCTCGATCAGCTCGTCAAGCTGCTCGAACTCGTCTTGATCCGCCCGTAGCGAACACACGGCCGGATGGACGGGCTCCATCACGTACCCGTCTCCCGGGTCGCCTCGACGGTTCCGGACGACCCGGGAGGTCCCCAACCGACCATGACCGGGATTCATGCTGGTGAGGTCGCCTGTTCAACTGTCGCGAATTGCCGCTCCCGTAGAGCGCGGTGGTGCCGAAGATGGCCCACCTCGAGTGCTGGAGTCCCGGGTCCGAGGCGACGGTTCAGGGGAGGATCTGGACGTACCCATCGGTTCCGTGAATGCGGATCCGCTGCCCGTCCCGGATCAGCCGGGTGGCCTGCTCCACCCCCACAACGGCCGGCAAGCCGTACTCCCGCGCGATCACCGCCCCATGCGTCATAAGGCCGCCCACCTCCGTCACCAGTCCGGCGACGGTGACGAACAGGGGGGTCCAGCTGGGGTCGGTATAGGTGGTGACCAGGATGTCGCCCGCCTCCAGGTCTGCCTGCGCCATGTCCATGACGACACGGGCACGGCCCTCGACGATCCCGGCCGATACCGGGAGGCCGGCCAGCGCGCCGGGCGGGGCGTCCTCACGCCGGTACTGGCCGGTGATGGCCTCGCCGTCCGATGTGAGGATCCGGGGCGGTGTGAGCGCCTCGTACGATCGGAACGCCTCCCGCCTTTCCAGAATGAGTTCGGCGTCCACGCCGTCGGTGCGCACGACTTCTTGCAGCTCCGAGAACCGGAGGAAGAAGATGTCCTCTTTCTCGCGCAGGACGCCGGAACGGACGAGGCGATCGGCTTCCCGCAGCAACGCCTGCTTGTAGACGAAGTAGCGGCTGACCATGCCGTACTTGGGGTACTCCCGGTATCCGGCGAAGGTGCGGACGCGGTCGATCATCCGCTTGGTCTCCTCGGCCTTCTGCTCCCCGTGGGGCAGGGCGCGCAATCGCGTCAGAAGTTCCTGTTCTTTCCGTCGTGACTCCAGGCGTCCTTGCTCGAAGTGTCGTTTGCCGGCACCCGGCTCGAAGTTCTTGATGTTGCCGAGGATGGTGGGCACGAGCGTGGCGGGATGCTCGCTCCAGCGCGTTCTGGTGATGTCGATCTCGCCCGCGCAGCGCATGCCGTACTCGTCGAGGTAGCCCCGGATGGCGTCACGTGCTTCCCGTCCGCCAGCCAGCCCGGCCAGCTCGTTCAGGAAGCCGTCGCCCTCCCGGCCTTCGTCCACGACGCGGTGCAGGAACGTCACGACGTCCGCGTGCGGTCGGATTGTGTCCGCGACGTCGAGGAGCGCCAGCCCCATCTCCGACGTGACGTTGTGGGGGACGGATTGCGTGAGCGCGTCGGCCGCGTTCTTCTCGCCCAGCCACGCCTCGAGGCGGTCATTGAGCCACCAGGTCGCCTCCATCGCCGCCATGATCACCTGGATGCCCTGCGGATCGAACAGGATGCGCTTCAGCTCTGCGATGTCGGCCAGGATGAAGTCGAGCAGCACCGGTCCGGACAGAGCCTGGATCTCGCTCCGCAGGGTGGCGACGGACGCCTGACTGTGTCGGATCAGCTGGGTGACAACGGCCGGATCGGTCTCGATCGGGGCGGGTGGGTCACCGGCGGGCGCGGCGATGGAATCTTCGTCCGGAAGTGAGCGGATGAAGTCGCCGCGGTCGAGGACGGTCTGTAGCGCGTCCCGAATCAGCGGGTCGGACTTCCCCAGGGTCCCGAGGAGGTTCGCGCGACCCGCGGGCGTCGCCAGGACGGGGGCTACGTCGACGAACAACCGGCCGCCCGCCTCGTGCATCGGCCGTGGGGTCGTCAGCTGCCACAGGGAGAGTCCCAGCGGCTTCATCGCGTCGGTCATCATCTGCTGGTGACCGACGGAGACGTAGACATGGTTCTCCTGGTCGTCGGTCCTCGGGATGGGGAACAGGGTGGTGATCGGCCTGCTCTGGACGATGTGGAAGTCATCGCCGACCAGGCACCATTCGATGTCCTGGGGCCTGCCGAAGTGCGCTTCGATGCGCCGGCCCAGCCGCACCAGGTTCACGACCTGCGCATCCGTCAGAGTCGGCTGCGTCTGCCGCCACGGTTCGATCGGTGCGTCCTGGGTACCGCCTCCCGGCGACGCCTGGACGAACCGCGGCTTGGTGGCGACCGCCGTGCTGACGACCTGATCGTCGCGCACCGTGTAGACGTCCCCGGCGACCAGACCGGAGACAAGCGCCTCGCCGAGCCCCCAACCGGCTTCCACAGTGGCGATCTTCCGGTTCGAGGTCACGGGGTCCGCGGTGAAGAGGATCCCGGCCGCGTCCGGGAACACCATCTGCTGTACGACCACGGCCATCCGCACCTTGCGGTGGTCAAAGCCGTTACGGCGCCGGTAGGTCACTGCCCGCTCGGTGAACAGCGAGGCCCAGCACCTTCGGACGTGCTGAAGGATCGCCGGTAGGCCCACGATGTTCAGGTACGAGTCCTGCTGGCCGGCGAAGGACGCGGTCGGCAGGTCCTCGGCCGTCGCGCTGGAACGCACCGCGTAGGAGGCCTGCTCCCCGAGTCGGGCGAGCGATTCGCTGATCGCTGCCACAAGATCGTCGGGAACCGCGACGCCTTCGACGACGCGGCGGATGTCGGCGCTCAGGGTGCGGATCACCGCACGGTCGTCCGGTTTCACGCGCGACAGCCGGTCAAGCTGAGCGTCGATCGACGGCGCCTCGGCCACGACCCGCTGGAAGGCGTCTGTCGTGACGCAGAAGCCGTCCGGTACGCGGATGCCATTGATTCGCGAGAGCTCGCCCAGGTGCACTCCCTTTCCGCCGACGTCTGCGATATTCGTCGAGTCGATCTCCTCGAAACCCAGCACGTAACCCAATTCCGTTGCTCCGTCGTTCGTCGGGTCGGTTCGCAACGGGCAAGTATGAAGCACTTTCTGGCGACTCATGAGACGCACGAATCTGATATAAAGTGAAAGTGGCGGGGAGTGGCGCGCGCAGCCCGGCCCGACCTCGCCCACACCGGCATCCCGGGCCGCCGTTCACGCCCGGCGACAGCAGCAGCCTCCTGGCCGCCGACGTCGGCTACCCCGGCCCGGTCTCCGCGTGGCCGGCAACAGGGTCGCCAATTCGCACTTTACTGGTGAGACCGCATATCCAACTGTCGCGAATTGTCTCAGCCCTGCATTCAAAGAGTCACCGTATGTACTCCCCCAGGCCCTACTCGGGTTACGGTGCGACTGCTTCTGTATGTGTCCACTCGGTCAGTGCGCTCGAGTCCGGTGAGCCGGGACGGCCCGCATGGATTTACGGACGTCTCTCACACGCGTCCTCGCCCTCACTCCAGGCCGGAAGGGGCCTGCATGGCGCGGTCCAGGATCCTTGCGAGCGTTTGCGGCTGAGCGTTCGCGGTCCACGCGGTCAGAGCCGCCTCGACGCACCCCGGGGCAGCGGCGATCACCACGTTGCTGCGAAGAGCGCCTCTTCCTGCTAAGACCGTGGACGGCTTCGAGAAGACGTTCCAGGTCAATCATCTCGCGCCGTTCCTGCTCACCCGGCGACTCCTGGACACGCTCACCGCGTCACGGGCGTCGGTGCTGCAGACCTCCAGCAACCCGGCCCCGGCCGCTCGGACGAGCAGATGGATAACCGGTGCACGCTAGAAAACGGGATGAAATGAGAGCGGTGTTGTCGTAGCTTTCTGCGGTGGAATCTTTTATACGTGACGGATACGTCAAGGTGCCTGCGGTGGTTCCGCGCGAGGTCGCGGAAAAGGCGTGTGCGAGATTGTGGGAGCGGATCGAGCCACTGCCCGATGATCCTTCGACGTGGACCCAGCCGGTGGTGTGGACGGCGGACCTGACGCGTGAGGGCCCGTTCGGACAGATCGCCACCAGCGAGGTCCTCGCTCGGGCGCTGGATGCCGTCGCGGGGCCCGGGGGCTGGTCGCCGAAGTTCACGCTCGGCAACATCCCCGTCCGCTTCCCCCACGCCGAAGCGTCCAACGATGACGGCTGGCACATCGACGCCAGCGTCCCCCTGCAGGACGGTCGGTGGGCGGTATCGACCAGGCCTCACACACTCCTGCTCCTGACGCTGCTGTCCGACGTCGGCCCGGACGACGCACCCACCAGAATCCGGATCGGATCACATCACGACCTACCGCGGATCCTCTCCGAGGAACCCATGGACCCGTTCACCGCCGGACCGCTCGTCGACGCCGGCACTTCTGACAGGCCACTGGCCTACGCGACAGGCGAGCCGGGGGACGCCTACATCTGCCACCCCTTCCTCGTCCACGCCGCTCAACGCAACCTGACCGGACGCCCCCGCTTCATGGCGCAGACACCGATCCTCCTGGCCGAACCACTCGGGCCGGGTGGGCCTCCCGCCCTGGCGGCGGTGTACTCCTGATCGACTCGCACGACGAAGCACACGCCCCCCGCGACTGACCTCAAGGTGCGCGCAGGCAATTCCGAGACTCACGCGGACCGCCGGAGCCCTTGCCTGACCGGTTACGCGATGACCTTCGTTATCCGGTAATGATCACGCGCGGGGTGCGAGCTGTACGGTCGCCGCCCGCCACGACGAGGAGGCGGCCGCATGCGCACCCGCGACGGCGTGGGCGCACCCCTGACCGACACCGAGATCGCCGCCTTCGATGCCGATCCGGCCTGTCCGCTCCGCGAACGCTTTCCCGAGGAGCCCCGCACGGTGCCCCACCGGATCTCGGCATTCGTGGCCCGCCGAAGGAACCGATCCGAACGCTCGTGCTGCGATTCGCGGCCGAAGACCCTCCTGGCTGCCGCGCCGAGTACCGGTGGTGGCGCGTCCGCGCCGCCCGTGCCACACTTCCTGTTATAGAACTCTTCCAAGAGTTATAGAACGATTGGAGCATGGCGTGCGAGACGTGTTGCCGTGGCGTGAGCCGGTCCCGCTGGACGGGACGATGAGCGAGCCCCGAGCGCGGGGCCGATTCGGCGAGTACGGCGGACGGTACGCGCCGGAGTCCCTGGTGGAGGCGTGCCGCGAGGTGGACGAGGCGTTCCGGGAAGCCTGGGCGGATCCGGGATTCCGGGGCGCCCTGGCACGGCTGCTCGCCGTGCACGCCGGGCGGCCGACCCCGCTCACACCGGCCCGCCGGCTGTCGGAGGCGCTGGGTGTGCAGCTGTACCTCAAGCGCGAGGATCTCACCCACACCGGATCCCACAAGATCAACAATGTGTTGGGCCAGGCCCTGCTGGCCACCCGGATGGGACGGCGCAGGCTGATCGCCGAGACCGGAGCGGGCCAGCACGGGGTGGCCACCGCGACCGCCGCCGCGCTGCTCGGGCTGGAGGCCACGGTGTTCATGGGCGAGCGCGACATCGAGCGGCAGGCGCTGAACGTCTTCCGGATGCGCATGCTGGGCGCCGAGGTGGTCCCGGTGACCACGGGCAGCCGTACCCTCAAGGACGCGACCAGCGAGGCCATGCGGCACTGGGTGGGCGCGACGGGCGACTCCCATTACTGCATCGGCTCGGTCATCGGGCCGGATCCGTACCCGTGGATGGTCAGGGAGTTCCAGCGGATCATCGGCGACGAGGCCCGCGGGCAGTGCGCCGCCGAGTTGCGGACCAGCGTTCCGGACTACGTGGTCGCGTGCGTCGGCGGCGGCTCCAACGCGGCCGGTACGTTCGCCGGATTCGCCGACACCCCGGCGCGCCTGGTCGGTGTCGAGGCGGAGGGCGGCGCCGGGGCGGCCCGCGGCCGGCTCGGCGTCCTGCACGGCTGCCGCTCGCTGTTCCTGCAGGACGACGACGGGCAGATCGCCCAGGCGCACTCCATCGCCGCCGGACTCGACTACCCGGGAGTCGGCCCGGAGCACGCCCACCTGCGCGACCTGGGCCGGGCTCGCTACGTCACGGTGACCGACGACGAGGCGGTCGGCGCGGCGGTACGGCTGGCGCGTGCCGAAGGCATCGTCCCGGCGCTCGAATCGGCGCACGCCCTCGCCTGGGTGATCCGCGCGGCGGGCGGTGGCGAACTGCCCGCAGGATCGACGGTGCTGATGACGTTGTCCGGCCGGGGCGACAAGGACGTCTCAACCCTGAAGGAGCTGCTGTGACGAGCCCCACCCTGGCCGCGGGCGCGGTCGAAGGCCACCTGCGTGCCCGCCGGGACACCGGCCGCGGCCTGCTCATGCCGTACGTCACCGGGGGGATCACGCCCGACTGGACGGACTACCTGCGGGCCTTCGCCGCCGCCGGGGCGGATGCGATCGAGGTCGGCCTGCCCTTCTCCGACCCCACGCTGGACGGTGTCACCATCCAGCAGGCCAGTAACACGGCACTGGCCCGGGGGGCGAGCACCCGCCGGATCCTCGCCGACCTGTCCGGCATGCCGGACCTGGGCGTGCCGCTGGTCGTCAGCACCTACTACAACCTGGTGCTGCACGACGGCCCCGAGACGTTCTGTGCCGCGCTGCGCCGGGCCGGCGTCGGCGGCCTGATCGTGCCCGACCTGCCGGTGCACGAGGCGGACGAGCTGACGGCCGTGGCCGCCGCCGCCGGGATCGAGCCGGCCCTGCTGGCGTCGCCGTCCACGCCGCAGCCGCGGCTGGCGGAGATCGCACACCACAGCCGCGGATTCGTCTACGCGGTGTCGGTGATGGGCACCACCGGTGAGCGGACCGCCCTCGCCGCTTCGGCGACGGAGCTCACCGAGCGGATCAGGCGCGCCACCGACCGGCCGGTCTTGCTAGGATTTGGCATTTCCACCCCGGACCAGGCACGCGAAGCCCGCCGGCACGCCGACGGCGTGGTGGTCGGCGCCGCAGTCATGCGGCGGGTACTCGACGGGGCTGGGCCGGACGACCTGCGGGCCTTCCTCATGACCCTGCGGCAAGCCCTCGACCAGGAGTGTGACCGACCACGATGACCCCCGACGCCGGGCACGAGGCGAGATACCGCGCCATCGCCGCCGACCTCGCCGCGAAGATCCGGTCGGGGCACTACGCCCCCGGTGAGGCCCTGCCGCCGCAACGGGAGTTGAGCGCCTCCTACGGGGTGACCCTCATGACGCTGCGCCAGGCGTTGCGGGAGCTCAGCGACGAGAGGCTGATCGTGCAGCAGCCCGGCAGGGGTACGTTCGTCGCCCCGCCCCACCTGGCGTACCAACTCGACTCGCTCCGCAGCCTGGTCGACGACCTGCGTAAACAGGGCCACGATGTGCGCACCGCGGTGGCCGGGCGGGCGGTGCGCCGGGTCCCCGCCCGGATCGTCGCGGAGCTGCGGCTGCGTCCCGGCGACACCGCCCTGCGGCTGGAGCGGGTCCGCGAGTTCGCGGGACGTCCCGCCGTACACCAGGTGTCCTGGGTCCGCCGGCCGATGGCCGACCAGGTCCGCGACCGCGACTTCACCGCCGTCTCCCTCTACACGGCCCTCGCCGACGCGGGAGTGACGGTCGCCCGGGCGTCCGAGGTGGTCCGGCCCGGTTTGCTCGACTCCGCCGCCGCCCGCCACCTCCACGAGCCGCAGGGCAGCCCGGTGCTCGTCAGCACCCGGATCACCTACACGCTCGACGCCACGCCTGTGGTGTCCGACCATGCCACCATCCTCGGCAGCATGATGGAGATCCGCACCGAACGCGCCGCCACCGGCCTCTCTCTCACCTGGGGCGCCACCAGCTGAGAACCTGTGTGCGGTCTGTCCCACCGTGGCGACGAGCAGCTTCTTGTGGACCCTGCCCGTCGCGTTCCTGGGCAACTCGCTCCCAATCTTGGCAGCACCTGCCCTTCGGAGTACGAGCTCAACCGGACGGCGTGACCGAGGACCACACGCCGAACCATTGCTCGGCGCCGTACTCCTCGAACCGCTCCACCTCGGTGAACCCCAGCTTCGCCGCGAGGCGCATCGAGCGGTCGTTGGCGGTCTGGGTGCAGAGCGCCACCGGCTCGCCGGGAAGTGCGTCGGCGAACCAGCCGAGTGCCGCCGCGCACGCCTCGGCGGCGTACCCGCATCCCCACGCCTCCGGCAGGAACATGTAGCCGAGCTCGGCCTCCCCGGCATCCGGCCGGACGTGTCCCGGACGCTCTGCATCGCGCCGATCGAGCGTGATCATGCCGATCATCGCTCCGCCGAGATCGACCACGAAAAAACCAGGGCGCCGCCCGGGCACCTCGGGCACCGCGTGTTCGAGCTCGTCACGCGGTCGAGGGCCACCAAGGTGGGTGCCCACCTCTGGCGAGGCGAACAGCTCGATGAACGCCGCGCGGTCCCGGGCCTCGGACTCACGCAGCACGAGCCGCTCGGTCCTGATCGGGGCAGGTGGCCAGGTGACGGGCCCAAGCTCGGTCATGGCGGGCAACCTATCGCACGCCCGCCGAGCGGCACACGCTCTCACAACTCACGGACAAAGCCACGGCTCCTCAAGGCATGAGGGATGCCGCAGGAAGAAGTACCGCTCCAGCTCGACTCGCGATGGCGGGCCGGCCGTACGCGGACACCCGCTCATCACTTAAGAACTCAACGGGCACGACCATGCAAGGTGGGCACACCCATCCCGAAGCATACTCAAACTGATACGCCATTCGGGCCCACCGGGCACCGACGCACCCGAACCAGAACCGGCGGTGTTTGGAATCCTTGGACGGGGATGATGTGTGCCCAGGATGCGATCAGTTATCAATCGGAGGGCTCCGGCGTTCTGCCTTGTGGGCGGACGAGCGGAGGACGGCGGCGTCGCGTGCGGCCATCGCATCGAGGAGGGCGGCACCGCGCCGCTGGAGCAGGCGCAGGGTGAGCGCGGGGGTTATGGACAGGAAGGCGGCGGCCTGCGACACGGCCGCCAGCACGGTCACCCACCACGGGCCTCCGGTGACCGCGCCGACAACGCCCGGCAGGACGGCGGTCAGCAAGGTCGCCGGGAAGATCGTCATCTGCCCGCCGGTCGCATCGCCCGCCTGCTGGCCCGGGTAGACGCGCTCGCGGGCATCGACACCCACGGCCGGCATCACGAGCGCGAGCAGCGGCGCCAGAGCGCAGCCTGCCGCCGCCGCGGCGATGGCGCCGCCCACGGCGGCAGCTCCCAGGGGTGAGCCGGTCGCGGCCTGCAGCGCGGCCGCCAGCGCGATGGACGGCACACCGAACAGCAGCGCCCACGCCGCCATCCGCCCGCGCACATCGGCCTTGAGGGCGCCAGGTGTGGTGAGCAGCAGCCACAGGGCCGTGCCGTCCAGGGCGTAGGTGTTGATCGCGACCATCGCGCCGAACACCGCCGCGGCGGGACCCATCAGGGGCAATGCCCAGCTCCAGCCGCTGAGGGCGATGATGAGCGCCGTCAGTAGCGGTGTCAGCCAGGCACTGCGCAGTTCCACGCCGCGTGCCGGGTCACGCAGCCAGGTGGCCAGCTCGCGCCCGATGACCGCGGACACCTGCGGCGTCGCGAACGGCACAGACATCTGCCGCCCTGGTACCGCCGGCCGCCGCGGCCTCGCCTGGCGGGGCGGCCGGCGCAGGGCGCGGGCCGTCAGCGCGATCCAGCTCAGCTGCAGCAAAGCACCCATGCTCAACAGGGCCGCAAGCGGCAGCAGGATCGCACCGGCGCCGTCGCGGGCGGCGACCGTCGCGCCGTACCCCCAGCCGGTGGGCAGGGCGGCGAGCACGTCGATCATCGGCGCGGGAAGCCATCCGAGGGTGGGGGTGACCAGGCTGGTGTCCCCCTCCCCCAGACGCGGCAGCAGCCAGGCCGCGACCGGCACCCATCCGGCGAACGACAACGCGAGCATGATCGCGGTCTGTGCGGCGGCCAGTGTCGTCCCGGCCGGGGTCTGCAGCAGCCGGGCCGCCAGCGCCGCCACCGTCCTACCAGCCCAGACCAGCAGGTAAAGCTGGGCCATCACGGCCACGACGGCGATCGCCGTCGCCACCGGACCGCCCGGTGCCGCCAGCACCACCAACGACAGCAGGCACGCCAGCGTGATCAGCGGGCCAACGCCCAGCAGTTCGGTCCACGACAGGGCCCGTGCCAGCCGCCACGGCCGCACCGGGTAGCCGCGCAGCCATTCGCGTGAGATGACGGACGGGTCGTGGCGGGGCTGGGCCAGCGGACCGAACAGCCACATGCCGCCCCACACCGTGAGCGCTACCGCGATCCAGCCTTCACCGACGAGGCCGCGGGAGGCCAAGGAGGCCGCCACGATCACCAGGGCGGCCAGAACCAGCCCGGCGGCAAGGCTGAAGGCGCGCTCGTTGTGCGGGCCGTTGCGGAACAGTCGCAGCTTGAGCGCGAACAGGGTGCCCGTCATGCCAGCCACCCCAGCGGACGCACCGGGTCGGCGCCCACCAGCTCGACGAACCGCTCGTTCAGCGTCGCGCCTGCGGCCACCTCCTCCACCGCTCCCTCGACCAGCATCCGGCCACCGGCCACCACCGCCACCCGGCGACAGTTGCGCTCGACGAAGTCCATGATGTGACTCGACAAAACGACCGTGCCGCCGACGTCGACGTACTGCTTCAGCACCTGCTCGATGGAGCGGGCCGAGACCGGGTCGATCGCCTCGAACGGCTCGTCCAGCACCAGCACCCGAGGCAGGTGCAGCAGCGCCAGTGCCAGACCGATCTTCTTGCGCATTCCCGTGGAGTACTCCACGATCAGCGTGCGCGGGACCGCGTCCAGCCCCAGGATCTCCAGCAGATCACGCGCGCGGGCCCGCCAGCCGTCGTCCAGGCCGCGCAGCCCGGCGCTGTAGCGCAGGACCTCGGTGGCGGTCAGCCGCTCGGGCAGGGACAGTCCGTCCATCATGACGCCGAGCTGGGCGAGCGCGGCCTCCCGCTCGGTCCGCAGGTCGTGCCCGGCGATCCTGACCGTGCCCGAGGTCGGCTGCCGCAGCCCGCACACGGCCGTCAGGGTGGTGGTCTTACCGGCGCCGTTGGGACCCACGATGCCGTAGAACATCCCCGGCGGGATGCTCAGGCTGAGCCGGTCGACGGCGAGCACGGTACCGAAGCGCTGGGTGAGGTCCGCCACCTCGATGGCAGGGACGGAGGGATCGAGCACAGGTTTTCCTGAACGCTTGAAGAGGAGATATTGGCAGGAACGCGCGTCACTCGGCTGTGTGCGCGAGGATGGCGCCGCCCAGCTCCTCGTGTGTCTCCGGCGGCAGCGTGTGCCCCATGCCCGCCACGATCATCAGCCGCGCCCCCGGGATCTGCTCGGCGATGACCGCGCCGTGACCCGGTTTGACCGGCTCGTGGCTGCCCTCGATGACCAGCGTGGGCGCCTGCACCCGGTGCAGCACGCCCACCGGCTCGAAGTCGGGGTCGGCCGCTGCGGCCAGCCGGTGGTTGGCCACCGCCGACAGGTCGCGGGCCCGATCGTAGATCCGCTCCTGCAGCCGGCGTGCCGCGTCCTCGTCGAACGGCAGCCCGGTGCCGTGCAGCACCCGCTGCTCGGCGATCATGCCATCGATCAGCGCACGCCGGTCCTGCGGTGGCGGGGCGGCCATCAGCGCGCGGTAGAAGGCCACGAACTCCGGCGCCGGCTCCGGCAGACCGCCTTCGGGCTGCGGCTGCCCCGTCAGGGCCCGCATGAGCACCTGGCCCTCGCCGCCGCCGAGCGGCGAGGAGGCGACAACGGTCAGCGAGCGCACCCGCTCCGGCCGCTCCACGGCGATGAGCTGACCGAGCAGCCCGCCCGCCGAGTGGCCGACCAGGTGCGCGCTCTCCAGGCCGTGGGCGTCCAGCACGCGGTAGACGTCGCTCTTGATGTCGTCCCACGTGTACGGCCCGGTAGCGAAGTCGACGGTGCCGGACATGCCGGTGTCACGGTGGTCGTACCGGATCACCCGGCGGCCTCCGGCGGTCAGGCGGCCGATGAACTCGTCCGGCCACAGGATGCCCTGCGACATCGACCCCATGATCAGCAGGATCGGCGCGTCCGTCTCGGCGCCGAACTCTTCACTCCAGATGTCTATGTTCTGCATGTCTCAGAGCATGTCGTCTTCGGCTACGGGCGCCTTCTGTAGAACTACTAGTCGCGCCAGATCCGTACGGGAGCTGATACCCAGCTTCGGATAGATCTTGTACAGGTGGTACTCGACCGTGCGCGGGCTCAGGAAGAGCTGGGCAGCGATCTGCTTGCTCGACAACCCGTCGGCGACCAGGCCCGCGATGCGCAGCTCCTGCGGGGTCAGCGTGTCCAGCACGGCCGTGGGCGGGGCCTGCCCGCTCTCCCCCGCCGCCCGCAACTCGTCCTGCGCACGCCGCGCCCACGGCCGTGCGCCCGCCCGCTCGAACGTCTCCCACGCCATCCGCAGGTGCGCCCGCGCCTCGCCCGGCCGCTGCGCGCGGCGCAGGCGCTCCCCCAGCAGCAGGGCCGTCCTGGCCGCCTCGAAAGGGTTGGTGTGCAGCCGCAGCGCCTCGCCGAAGGCGTCCTCGGAGGAGTCGGCCAGGCCCCGGCAGCGGGCCAGCAGCGCGCGCGACTCGGGCGTCGCGGCATGCGCGGCCCCCCGCTCGTACGCGACCAGCGCCGCCCGCGCGCCCGCCTCGTCGCCCGCGCCCACGGCGGCCTCGACGCGGTCGGGCCCGGTCCGCCACACCACGGTCGGATGCCCGGCGCCCGATCCCGCCGCGGCGATGGCCGTGAAACGGTCGCGTGCCGCCACGTAGCGGCCCAGACACAGGTCGAGCAGCGCCAGCGCGTACGCGGCCATCCCCGCGCGCAATCCCACCCGGTGCGGGATGGCGATGGCCAGCGCCTCGCGGGCCTGCCGCTCGCAGGACTCCTCCTCGCCGCGCAGCGCCGCCAGCACCGCCAGATTGGCCAGGTGCGCGGCCACCGTGTTCTCGTACCCTGCTTCCCGCGCCAGCGCCAGGCCCTCCTCGGAGACGGCCTGGCTGCGCGCCAGCCGACCGGCGATGCGCTCGGCGGTCGCCACGAACTCCAGTACGACGGGCAGCTGCCCGGTCATCCCCGAGACCCTGGCCACCCGCCCGGCCCGCTCTGCCATCTCGGTGGCCAGATCCGACTCTCCCAGAGCGCTGGCCGCGGCCGTCGCCCACAGGTACCCCGTCGCGTCCTCCAGCTCATCGACCCGCGCCAGCGCCCGCCGCAGCAGGCCCGGTCCGGCGGCGTCGCCGTCCAGTGTCAGGCCGATCCCGGCCACCGTGTCCCGCAAGAACCCCTCGGGGTGCGCGACCGCCCGCCGGCCGAGCTCGGCGATGGCCGCCGTGTCACCGACGTACGAGGCCGCCTCCACGGCATCGGCCAGCATTTCCAAGCTGCCGCCCGCCGCCAGGATCCGTACGGCCTCGGCGGCGTTGCCCGAGTTCAGTTCGAACCGGCCCCGGAGCCGGGCGATCTCCATGGCGAGGGTGGCGTCCCCGTCGGCCCGCTCGCGCGCCTCGGCCAGCAGCGACTCCGCCTGTCCCGGGCGGCCGCCGAGCCAGGCCGCGACGGCGGCGTCCTTCAGACGGACGGCACGGGCGCGCGGCTCGGGGGTCAACTCGGCGGCCCTGGCCAGGGCGCTGGCCGCGTCGCCGTATCCGCCGCGGTCGCGCGCCCGCTCCGCGGCGGCCACCAGTGCAACGGCGACCTGCTCGACCTGGCCCAGGGCGGCTCCGGCCAGGTGCCAGGCGCGACGGTCTCCCGCCGTCAGCTCCGCCAGGACGGCGTGCGCGCGGCGGATGTCGGCGGGGGCGGCCGCCTCGTGGATCGCGGATCGGATGAGCGGATGACGGAAGCGCACGCTCGTGCCCGACACCTCGGCCAGCCCGGTGTCCTCCAGCTCGGCCAACGCCACCCGCCCCGCCCCGGCCTCCATCCCGGGCCCGGTTGAGGCCGATCGGGCCGTGTTCGCGCCGGGTCGTACCGGTTGCTCGGCGAACAGCCGGTCGGTGGCGCGCAAGACCAGGCCGAGGTCGGCCTCGACGGCGGCGACCAGGGCGGCCAGCCGGGCAGGGGCCGACAACCCGGTCACCCGGTCGCCGAAGAGCCGGGCTCCGCCGGGCAGCGGGTCGGGCAGCGGGTCGCGCCCGGCGAGCTGCGCGGGCGTCAGACGGGCTGCGATCTCCCCCAGGGCGAGCGGGTTCGCGCCGGTCAGTGTGGTGAGCTCCCGTTTCACCGGGGCGGGCAGCGTACCGTGGCGGGACTCCAGCAGTTCGGCCGCGGCGGACTCGGGCAGGCCGCGCACGTCCACCGTCAGCGGCACGCCCTTGACGGGCGCGCCTCCGCGAACGGCGAGCAGCATCGCGATCCGTTCCGTCCCCAACCGCCTGGCGGCGAACAGCAGCGCATCGGCCGAGGCCCGGTCGACCCACTGGAAGTCGTCGACCACGCAGATCAGCCCGTCCAGCGCGGCCGCCTCGGCCAGCAGCGAGAGCACACCGGCCCCCACCAGGAACCGATCGCCGGCACTGCCCGCGGCAAGCCCCAGGGCCGCCCGCACGGCGTCGCGCTGCGGCTCGGGCAGCGTGTCGAGCAGGCCGGCCACCGGCCACAGCACCTGGTGCAGCGCCGCGAACGCGAGGTCGGACTCGGACTCGACGCCGGTGGTCCGCAACACCCGCATCGCACCACCACGCGCGGCCGCCGCGTCGAGCAAGGCGGTCTTGCCCGCGCCTGCCTCGCCCCGTAGCACCACCGCGCCGCCGAAGCCGTCGCAAGCCCGCGTGATCACCTCGTCGAGTGCGCTGATTTCCGCAGATCTGCCGTAAAGCACAAGCACCCACTGTAGGAGGCCTCCACGCCGTCCCGTCTCAGGGTTATCAGCAAGCTGTGTTCGACTGCCGCTCCCAGAGCTGATGCGGAGCCGGCCGGTGGCCGTGGGCGGCGTGCGCCTGCTGTTCGCCGACATGCATCCGAACCTGCGCCGGATGGAGCCGGTTTCCTGGACACAGACGATCGGCGGGATCATCCGTCTGACGGCGACCTGTATCTGCGGATCCGACCTGTGGCCCTACCGGGGTGTGGAGAAGCTCGACGGGCCGATCCCGATGGGGCATGAGTACGTCGGCATCGTGGAAGAAGTCGGCAGCCAGGTCACGACCATCAGGCCGGGGCAGTTCGTGGTCGGCTCGTTCTGGGCCTCCGACAACACCTGCGAGATCTGCCGGGCGGGCTACCAGAGCGCCTGCGTCCACCGTGTGCTCATGGGCACCCTCGGAACCCAGGCCCAGCTGGCGCGGGTTCCCCTCGCCGACGGCACCCTGGTCGCCACCCCCGCCATGCCGGACGCGGACTTGGTGCCCAGCCTGCTGGCCGCCTCCGACGTGCTCGGCACCGGCTGGTTCGGCGCTGTTGCCGCCGCGGCGGGGCCGGGCAAGACCGTCGTCGTCGTCGGTGACGGCGCCGTCGGCCTATGCGCCGTGCTGGCCGCCAGGCAGCTCGGCGCCGAACGGATCATCGCGATGAGCCGCCATGAACCACGGCAACAGCTCGCCCGTCAGTTCGGCGCCACCGACGTCGTCATCGAGCGCGGCGACGAAGGCGTCACGGCGATCAAGGACATGACCGGCGGGTTCGGCGCCCACTCGGTCGTCGAGGCGGTCGGCACTCAGGAGTCGATGATGCAGGCCATCCGCTCCACCCGCCCCGGCGGCCACGTCGGCTTCGTCGGCTTCGTCGGCTTCGTCGGCTTCGTCGGCGTCGCCCACAACGTCGCGCTGCCCGGCGACGAGCTGTTCATGTCCCTCGTGCACCTGCACGGCGGCCCCGCGCCGGTGCGCCAGTACCTGCCGCAGCTGATCGAGCTGATCTGCAACCGCGAGATCGACCCCGGCAAGGTCTTCGACCTGTCCCTGCCGCTGGATGAGACGGCCGAGGGGTACCGGGCCATGGACGAACGCCGCGCGATCAAGGTCCTCCTCCAGCCGTGACCCGGGCGTTCAGGGCCGGCCCCCTTCGGTTCCTCCCGCTGGTCACAGCAGTGCGCTGAACGGCGGGTCCGGCTCGGTCGTGCACCGGGTGTTCGTCCTCGACGCCCGCCGGGCAGGAACTCGACAGGAGCCAACGAATGCACTCTGCACTGCACGAAGGAGCTTCCCCCAGCGGTTGGAGGGAACGGTTGCGCCACGTCTACTGGATCGGCGGCGGCAGCGGGTCCGGAAAATCCACCATCGCCCGACGTCTCGCCGATCGATATGGAATGCGTCTGTACGATACCGACGCGGTCATGCCCGACCACGCCCGCCGCGTGCCCGTGGAACAAGCTCCCAACCTGGGCAGGTTCGCCGCCATGGACATGGACGAACGCTGGGTGACCAGAAGTCCGCGCGAGATGCTCGATACCTTCCACTGGTTCCACGGCGAAGGATTCAAACTGATCGTCGAAGACCTTCTCGCCCTCCCCGCCGACCGGCCGGTGGTCGCCGAGGGGTTCCGGCTGCTGCCCGGCCTCGTCCGACCCCTGCTCACCGAAGTGGGCCATGCCGTGTGGCTGCTGCCGACTCCCCGGTTCCGCCAGGCGGTGTTCGACAGCCGTGGCGGAACGGCATGGGGATTCCTCACCAGGACCGGTGACCCACGGCAGGCGCTGCAGAACCTGCTCCAGCGCGACGCACTGTTCACCGACCGGCTCAGCGAGCAGACCCGGCATCTGGGCCTCCACGGGCTCAGAGTGGCTTTCGGGGACACCGAGGAAGATCTCGAACGGCGAGTCTCCGCGGTGTTCGGTCTTGCGGAGTAGGCGGTCACGACGTGGGATTCAGCGGCCGTAGCCCCTCGGGCATCCCCGGGAATCGGAAGAAGCGGCACAACGGTCGCATGGATCCGAATGGTGCGCCGCCGTCGCGGCTTGGGTGAACGGCCGCGCGAGGAGCGGCTACTTCTTCGGGAGGCCGACCGCGTTGGCCGCGTCGGCTTCGAAGTACTCCGTTGCGGCGAAGGGGCCGGCGTGCTCCTCGAAGAAGGTTTTGACGCTGTCGACCGAGTCGTGGACGATGACGTTCACCGCTTTGGTCCCGTCGGTACCGGCCACCGCCAGGGTCCACTTGGCGCCCTTCGGCAGCTGCCCGTACGCCGCCTTCATCGCGTCCCAGAATCCGCCGTTGTCGGAAATCGTGGAAACCGCCATGACGTGCATTCCTGTGTTCTCCTCATCTACTCTCGGATTTACTCGGCAATTGGTGTGGAGGTATTGCGCGACCCCGTGTTGGAAGTCGTAGACGGCGATGGTCTGGGGGTCTTCGAGCGGGCTTGCCGAAGGCATCAGGAAATGCGTCTCGCTGATCGGAAGCAGCTCGTACGTGATGCGTTCCGGCTTACCGGAGAGTCGTGCCTCCATGGGATTCACAGTGAAGGTGAGGTGGAGTTCTCCATCCTCGGCCGACACCGTGTATCGGGAGCCTGGTCGCTCGTAGACGCCTTCGTACCTTGACGGGTCGAGGGGCAGGGTCAGGTCGGGTTCCGGCAGTTCCGGGATCGTGGGCGCGCGGAGGTCGAGGAGGATTTCGTTGAACACCTTCCGGTAGAAGCCGTCCCGCGGCCCGGCGTTGGCCAGCAGCACGAGGGCAAGGCCCGAGTCCGGCAGGATTCGCAGGCGCGCGCTCTGGCCGACGGTGCTGCCGTCGTGCGCGTAGACGGTCTCGCCGTGCCAATCGCACACGATGAGACCGAGGGCCCACTCCGGCCCGAACAAATACGGATCGGGCACGGGAACGCGTGATTCCGTCATCTCGCGAACGGCCTCGGCCGAGACGATTCTGGTGCCGTTCGGCGCCTTGCCGCCGTCGAGGAGGACGTGCGCCATTGTGAGCACCTCCCGCGCCGTCGAACTGATGTTGCCGCCGGGGCCGAAAGACCGTGGCAAATGGGTCAGTGGTGAGACGACGGGGCCCTCGTCGAGGGAGCGGACCAGATGCCCCGTCGCGGCGCGGTGCGGGTCCACCTGGGCGTGCCAGGTGCTCGTACTGGTCAGTCCCAGCGGATCGAAGAGGCGATCTCGCATGATGTCGTCCCACCGTTTGCCATCGATCACCTCCATGACGCGGGCGAGAATGGCATAACCCAGGGCCGCGCTGTAACCGTGGGTGCGGCCCAAGGGGTGCACTTGAGGCGCGCCGGCAATATTCGTGACCATGCGCTCGTACACATCGTCGCCTTGGCCGGGATCGCCGTAGGCCTCCTCGATGCCGTTCGTGTGGTTCAGGAGATGGCGGGGCGTGACGTTGGCACTGACCTCGGGGTCGGCGACCCGGAAACCGGGAAGATAGGTCCGCACCGGCTCGTCCAGGTCGACTTTTCCCTCGTCGACGAGTTGCATGAAGGCGAGGGCGGTCCAGGTCTTGGTCATGGAACCGCACTGGTAAACGGTGTCGGCCGTCGCGGGCTCGCGCGTCGCCGCGTTCTTGACGCCGACGGCGAAGTCGATGATCTCCCCGTCATGGAAGAACCCGATCGCGGCGCTCGGAATCCGGTATTCGGCGAGGAGTTCGGAGACCCGCGCCTGTGTTCGCGCTATATCCAACATGGACGTGTCCTTTCCAGGCAAGGAAAAGCTACGTTGCGTTTCGCATGCCGTCAACTAAAAGTAAACGAAAATAGCCAGGTAGCGGTGAATCGTTGCAACAGCATTGTCGGTAAATGCAATTCACGCCACTCGTCCATTGCAATGTATTGTTGGTGAACGCACCTGAAGAGGAGGCGTGGCCGATGCCCGGAGGCAGGCTGACCCATGAGGATCGCCGGAGGATCGCGACCTGGCTGGCCGACGGGCTGGGGTACGCCGAGATGGGCCGGCGGCTCGGCAGGTCCACGTCCACGGTCACCCGCGAAGTCGCGCGCAGCGGGGGGCCGGCAGGCTATCTGGCGGACCGCGCCCAGCAGGCCTCCGATCGGCGCGCCCGCCGGCGCAGGGCGATCAAGGCCACCGAGCCCGACGAGCGGCAGAGCGAGGTGGCACGCCGCTTCACGGAAGAGTTCGCCGCCCTGCTAGCCGGGACCGGACTGCCCCAGATGCCCTCCCGGGTGTTCGTCTGCCTGCTCACCTCCGACTCCGGGAGCCTGACATCCGCCGACCTCGTACGCCGGTTACAGGTCAGCCCGGCCTCGGTGTCCAAGGCCATCGGCTACCTCGAATCGATCGAGCTGGTGGGACGCGGTCAGGATCCAGGCGGGCGCCGCGAGCGGTACATGATCAGCGAGGACGTCTGGTTCCGCGCCTGGAGAGCCGACAGCGGGGCGCACACCGAGGTCGCGGCGGCCGCGCGGCGCGGAACGCACATCTTCGGCTCCGACACTCCCGCCGGGACCCGGCTTCGCGAGATGGGCCGGTTCTTCGCCCGCATCAGCGACCACATGGACGACAGCGACCTCACCCACACCGCCGTGGCCGACGCGCTGACGGTGATCGCCGCGCTCGTGCACGCCGCCCGGCCGCTCAACGCAGACGACCTCGCCACGGCACTGGACTGGCCCGTTCAGCGGGCCGCCGACGCCCTGGAGGTGATCAGGCGTCGCCCGACCCTCTCCGACCCGCTCACCGTGGAGCGGCTTGGGTGCGGCACGTACGCCATCGCCCCGAGGCCGGACCGTCTGAGCTCCGCGCAACGTGAAGCGCTGGGCCAGGCGCGGCTGTGCCTACGTCACCCCTGCTCTCACCGCGCTGGACGACTTCCACACCCGCCGGGGTCCGGACAGGGCTGACGTCGGCAGCAAAGACCTGCCCAAGAACGCGCCCCGCATTCCGGCGCCCGCTCCTCAGGCGGGGCGCTTGGCCATGACGACCAGACCCGGCCCGCTCTGCTTGGAGCAGCACCGTGCCGGACGCCATGGCGTCGCCGGCCGTGCATGTAAATAAATTTTGACACGATGTACGGGGTGTTTTACATTGATTGATGTCAGCTTTGTTTTACATGAGGAGCGGGCATGGCCTTCGAGGAAAAGCGCGCCTGGGTGATGATCCTGGTCTCCCTCGGCGCGTACACGATCTACGTGGCGACCGTCCTGGGCCGGGCCGGCGACGGCCCGTTCGCCGACGTCGCCTACGCGGGAACCCTGCTGTGGACCATCGGCGGCGCCATCGTCGCCGCGATCGCGGCCAACATCGCGATGGCCATCGCGGGTGGCCACGGCGCCGACCGCACCGACGAGCGCGACCGTGAGATCAACCAGGTCGGTGAGCGCATCGGGCAGTCGATCGTCGTCATCGGCGCGCTCGCCGCACTGGTCATGGCCATCGCCGAGCTGCGCCACTTCTGGATCGCCAACGCCGTCTACCTGGCGTTCGTGCTGTCCGCGGTGCTCAGCTCGGTTGCCAAGATCATGGCGTACCGCAAGGGCGGCTTCCAGACGTGGTGAAACCGACGCGGGTCACCAACGCGATCCGGGCCCTGCGGTTCGCGCACGACGAGATGACCCAGGCCGAGCTGGCCGACCGGGTCGGCGTCACCCGCCAGACCATCATCGCGATCGAACAGGGTCGCTACTCCCCCTCGCTGGAGATGGCGTTCCGTATCGCCCGGGTGTTCCGGGTCGGACTCGACGACGTCTTCCAGTATCCCGACACCGAAGGAGACCCCTCATGAGGGCGATCGTCCAGGACGAGTACGGCCCGCCGCATGTGCTGAGCCTCGGCGAGGTTCCGATCCCGACGCCCGGCGCCGGCGATGTGCTGATCCGGGTGCACGCGGCCGGCGTCGACTACGGCGTGTGGCACGTCATGACCGGGCTGCCGCTCATCGGCCGCCTCGGCTTCGGCCTGCGCCGGCCCCGCAACCGCGTGCCGGGCATGGACGTGGCCGGCGTCGTGGAGTCCGTCGGCGCCAACGTGACCGCGTTTCGCCCCGGCGACGAGGTGTACGGCGCGGCGACCGGCGCGTACGCGCAGTTCGCGCTCGCCCGCCCGGGCAAGCTCGCCCGCAAGCCCGCCAACCTGAGCTTCACCGAAGCGGCGGCCGTACCCGCGTCAGGAGTGACCGCGTTGCGGACCGTCGGCCAGGTCACCGCCGGTGAGAAGGTGCTGGTCATCGGCGCCGGCGGCGGGGTGGGCAGCTTCGCGACGCAACTCGCGGTCGCCGGCGGCGCCCACGTCACCGCCGTGTGCAGCACAGCCAAGGCCGACCTCGTCCGGTCGCTGGGCGCCCAGGCCGTCATCGACTACACGCGCGAGCCGCTCACCGGGACGTACGATCTGATCATCGACATCGCGGGCATCCGGCCGCTGGCCCTGCTGCGCGGGCTGCTCACCGAGCGCGGCCGGCTCGTCATCGTCGGCGGCGAGGGCGGCGGCCGGTGGTTCGGCGGGCTCGGCCGGCCGCTGGCCGCCCGGCTGATCACCCCGTTCACGCGCCAGCGCCTGGACGCACCGATCGCGCTGACCCGCACCGCCGACCTGGACGCGCTGCGCGACCTCATCGAGGCCGGGGCCGTGCGACCGGCCGTCGGGCGCACGTACTCCCTGGCGGAGGCCTCCACCGCGGTGGGTGACCTGGCGGCGGGCAACGCGCCCGGAAAGCTCGTCATCACGGTTGATTGACCTCGGAGCGCCGGGATCAATATCCTGCGGCGAGTCTTGGCG
Organism: Streptosporangium sp. NPDC049248; assembly: GCF_040678965.1. NCBI lineage: Bacteria > Bacillati > Actinomycetota > Actinomycetes > Streptosporangiales > Streptosporangiaceae > Streptosporangium > Streptosporangium sp. NPDC049248. The sequence continues at coordinate 53,478 of NZ_JBFAQY010000034.1, read as the reverse complement.
GAGGTGCATCCGATGACGGCCGGCAGCCCCGAGGTGACAGCCGATGGTTGGTGGCGAGGGCGCCGGAAACGCACCGGTTGGTAGATGTACGACTGGGCCGACAGCGTCTTCTCGACGACCGTCATCTCCGTCTTCCTGGGACCGTACCCCTCGCCGCCGCCCGCCGCCTCCGCCATCTGCCGGCCGACCGCTGCGAGCGAGTCTCGGGCGAGACCGGACAGCGCGTGAACTTCTGTCCGGTCTCCCGGATCGCATCGCCCCAGGTCACCGACCCGGGGCCGCTCACGGGCCGATCCGGTCTCCTGTGCCGCGCACCTGTCCACGGCCAAGGCCCCGGGGCGAGGACGACGAATAGCGCTGCGGGTCACGATCAGAGGCTGCGGGCGACGATGTCGCCATAGGCGGTGGTCGCGTGGATGTCGAGCTGGGCGGCGGCGCCTTCGGTGTTCTTGAGCGCGTTGCGGATCCGGCCGTAGGAGGTGCCGGCGTCCAGGGAGGCCGAGACTCCGGTGGCGGCGCCGACCGACACCTCGCCGGCCTCGGTGCGCAGCACGACCGTGCCGCGCACGGCCTCGGCGATGCGGATGTCGCCCTTGCCGGTGCTGATCTCCGCCTACCGCGCCGACCTGGCCCACCGCGCCACCGAACGCCGCACCCACCGGCGCAGGCAGGCCGCGCCCCCGGGGCAGGGGGCGCCCTCTCAGCCCTACGGACGCGACGCCGAGGCCGTGCGCGAGTACGAAGAGACGTTCACCACCGTCCTCATGCAATCGGGCCTGCCCAAGATGATGTCCCGGGTGCTGGGCTGCCTCTACACCACCGACGCCGGCAGCCTCACCACGGCCGAACTCGTCCAGCGCCTCCAGGTAAGCCCGGCGTCCATTTCCAAGGCGATCGCGTTCCTGGAGAGCCAGGACCTCGTGCGCCGGGAACGCGACGAACGCCGCCGCGAGCGCTACGTCGTCGACGACGAACTCTGGTACCAGGCGATGATCGCCAGCGCCCGATCCAACGCCCAGCTCGTCGAGACCGCACGGCAGGGCGTCGGCATCCTCGGTCCTGACACCCCGGCCGCCACCCGCCTCGAAAATATCGCTCGCTTCCTCGACTTCGTCGGCGAGAGCCTCACCCGCGCCGCGGAGCAGGCTCGCGAGGTCCTCCATACCAAGCCCGAAGCGACCTCGGGCGGCACCGTCAAGCCAGGTCCGGATCGCGGATAGACGGCCGTCTCGATGGTCACAGCCATTCCCGCCAGACAGCCGTCTACAGCCAATCTCTCCCCGGCGATCCGGTGACCTCAGCGCGGCTTGCCGCGGCGGCGTGGGCCGTCTCCCCGATCGACGATGCGCGAGCGAGCATGGCCGACCTGCTCAGCCGGCCCGCACGTGCTGTTTGACCGGGCACGACGGTCCGGTGAACTCGGTGGCCCTCAGCCAGGACGGCTCACGTCTGGCCTCAGGCACCTACCAGACGGTGCGGTTGTGGAATGTGGCCTTGCCACATGATCTCCCGCGAGCGGTCTGTGGCATCGCGCGCCGAGGATTCACTTCCCAGGAATCGACAAAGCTGCCCCCAGTAGGAATGCCACGTTCACGTCATGGTCCTCTTTTCGGTCTCGGCCGTCCTGGCGCGTCCGTATTCGGCCAGGGTGTGGAAGGCGGCTTTGGGTTCCCACGGCAGCCCCGGATAGGTCGTCCCTGTGCGGCCGTGCTCCAGGATCTTGACGATGCCGAAGCTGGCGGTGTCGAAGTCCCGTCCGGGCTCGGAGGCCGTCGGCAGGTCACGGCGGGCGAACGTGTTGACGAACACCGTGTCCGTGCCCTCCTCGTCGTAGATGTCGAGGAGTTCGCGCACGTATTCGGCTTGTTCTTCTTCGTCCCGCATGACGGTTGTGATCAGGCGAGGGCGGGCGTGTTCGTCCCATTCGACGATGGAGTCGCCGCGTGCGCCCAGTTCGGCGGCTCCGCGGTGGGTGGTGCAGCCGAACTCGGTGACGGCGAACGGCTTGCTCTGCGAGGTCTGCGCACGCAGGCCCTCACGGAAACCGTGCGCGGTGGTCGCGTCGCGATATCCGGCGTCGGTGGCGACGATGTCGAACGGAGCCCAGTCCACGCCTTCGAAGGGCAGGGAGGCGTAGCTGATCGGACCGCCGAACCGTTCGCGCACCGCCGCGGCGGCTCGGGTGAGGAAGGTGTTGACCCGGGCGGGCACTTCGGGGAGTGCGGCGCGCAGCCGCGCGGGCTCGGCCATCAGACCAAGCCGCTCCTTCAGGCTGTCACCGGGCAGAAATCCACTGGTGAACAGGCTGATCTCGGAGCCGGTGAGGAATACGACGGGAGTTTCCTCCTGGCGTAGGCGTTCGGCCCGTTCGGCACCGTCGACGATGAACGTCATCAGCTCCTCTTGGGTGAGGCCGTTGGTGAACGGCGAATACCAGACCTCCAAGCCCGCGCGGGCGGCATGGCGTGCGGCGGTCTCAAGACGGTCCGGGTCTCCTCCGGTGATGCGGACCGCGTCGCAGTGCAGCTCATCACGGATGATCTGCATCTCGCGGCGTACCGCGTCAGGGTCGAAGGGCTCGTGGGTGGTGGTTCCGGCAGATAGGAAGCCGGTGTCGTAGGTGACACCGTAGGCACGCATCAGGAGCCTCCGTGTGTGTTCGTGCGGGTGAGGAGATACGAGAAAGAGACGGGCTAGAAGTCCATGTCCCCGCCGGGCATGCCGGCGGGGGCGGCCGGGGTCCTCTCCGGCTTCTCGGCGATGACGGCCTCGGTGGTGAGGAAGAGCGCCGCGATGGAGGCGGCGTTCCGCAGCGCCGAGCGCGTCACCTTGGCCGGGTCGATGATGCCCGCCTCGAACAGATTGACGTACTCACCCGTGGCCGCGTTGAGGCCCTCCCCCGGGGGCAGGTTGCGGACCCGCTCCACCACGACGCCGCCCTCGAGGCCGGCGTTGACCGCGATCTGCTTGAGCGGTTCCTCCAGAGCCTTGCGCACGATGGCGGCGCCGGTGGCCTCGTCGCCGACGAGTTCGAGCTTGTCGAAGGATTTGGCGCCGGCCTGCAGCAGGGCCACGCCACCGCCGGGGACGACGCCCTCCTCGACGGCCGCCTTCGCGTTGCGAACGGCGTCCTCGATGCGGTGCTTGCGTTCCTTGAGCTCGACCTCGGTCGCCGCGCCCGTCTTGATGACGGCCACGCCACCGGCGAGCTTGGCCAGGCGCTCCTGGAGCTTCTCGCGGTCGTAGTCGGAGTCGGTACGCTCGATCTCGGCGCGGATCTCGCCGACCCGGCCGGAGATGGCCTCGGCGTCACCCGCGCCGTCGACGATCGTGGTCTCGTCCTTGGTCACCACAACCTTGCGGGCCCGGCCCAGCAGGTCGAGAGTGGTGTTCTCCAGCTTGAGACCGACCTCCTCGGCGATGACCTGACCACCGGTCAGGATGGCGATGTCGCCCAGCATGGCCCTGCGGCGGTCACCGAAGCCCGGAGCCTTGACCGCCACCGACCGGAAGACTGCCTTCATCTTGTTGACGATCAAGGTGGCCAGGGCCTCGCCCTCGACGTCCTCGGCGATGACCAGCAGTGGCCTGCCGGACTGCACGACCTTGTCGAGCAGGGGCACCACGTCCCTGTTGGCGGAGACCTTGCCGCTCACGATCAGGACGTATGGATCGTCCAGGACCGCTTCGAGCCGGTCGGAGTCGGTGATGAAGAGCGGGGCGATGTAGCCCTTGTCGAAGCGCATGCCCTCGGTGAGCTCGAGCTCCAGGCCGAAGGTGTTGCTCTCCTCGACGGTGATGACGCCTTCCTTGCCGACCTTGTCCATCGCCTCGGCGATGAGCGCGCCGATCTCAGGGTCGGCGGCGGAGATGGAGGCGGTGGAGGCGATCTGCTCCTTGGTCTCCACTTCCTTGGCGAGCTTGGAGAGCTCCTCGCTGACCTGCTCGACGGCGGCCTCGATGCCCTTCTTCAGGGACATCGGGTTGGCGCCGGCGGCGACGTTGCGCAGGCCCTCGCGTACCAGTGCCTGGGCGAGCACGGTGGCGGTGGTGGTGCCGTCACCGGCGACGTCGTCGGTCCTCTTGGCGACCTCCTTGACCAGCTCGGCGCCGATCTTCTCCCACGGGTCCTGGAGCTCGATCTCCTTGGCGATGGACACGCCGTCGTTGGTGATCGTGGGAGCTCCCCACTTCTTCTCCAGCACGACGTTGCGGCCCTTGGGACCCAGGGTCACCTTGACGGCGTCGGCGAGCTGGTTCATGCCGCGCTCGAGAGCGCGTCGGGCGTCCTCGTCGAACGCGATCATCTTCGAAGTCATTCCTGCTCCTGCTCTTGGTAGGGGGCTGTCCGGGACGGCGCCCGCGACGGACGGTCTGGCGGCGGGCGGCCAACCCGCCGACGGACCTCGCCGCCCCGGCACACACCTTGTGGTCGGCACTCTCCAGGCGTGCGTGCCAGGTGCTCCGTCGCACTCTATCCACAACTTGCGCGTCACGCATATAGTGCGTGGCGCGCAGCGTTGGATAGAGTTGACCCATGAACGACGACGCCATGAACCTCCGGGCACGCAACAGCCAGGCCACCCGAGAGGCGATCAGCCACGCCGCACTGCGCCTGGCCATCGAGCAGGGCCCCAGCGGGCTGGCCCTGGTGCGTGTCCACGACATCGCCACGGCCGCGGGCGTCTCACCTCGCACCTACAACAACTACTTCTCCAGCAGGGCGGAGGCGATCTGCGCCTTCCAGGCCGACCAGTCCAGGCGCGCGGGGCAGGCGCTGCGCTCCCGGCCCGCCGGCGAACCACTCGATCAGGCCGTCATCGCGGCCGTGATCGAGCTCTACACCGACCCCGAACCCGACAAGGCCGGCCTACGCATGATCATGTCAACGCCCGAGTTGGAAGGCGAGGCGCTGAAGGCGTTCAGCATGGCGGAGGGCCCGCTCGCCGAGGCGATCGCGGCCCGCACCGGCACCGACCCCCAGCGCGACCTGTTCCCCGCCGTCACGGCCGCCGCGATCACCGGCGCCATCCGCGTGGCGGGGCGGCACTGGCTCGAACCCGGCAACCCCGAATCCTTCGCCACCACCCTGCGCCGCGCCCTGACCTGTATCTTTCCCGCCGAGTCATCCAAAGAGGAGTAGCGGTAAGAAACGTGTCGTAAGCCCCAGGCAGCGTTGATCTTGTGGCTCATTGATCCAGGACCGCCGGACTGTCCGATCTCGGCGCCGGCGGGCATCGCGGATTTCGGCGTCTGCGATCTTGTCATCGAGCAGCACGTGCAGCCGTGCGGTCTCGGTGGAGGCGCGGCCGGGGCGGCCGCCGATGGCCTCGACGGCGCCACGGTGGAGCCGGTGATGACCGGTGACCAAGTGCGGGAGAAAAGTGCTTGGGGTCGGCCGGCCAGACCACGACGTCCACGAAGGAGCCGACGCCGCCGGGCCAGATGGCGATGTCGAGCATCCGGTCGCGGGCCGGTGATTCGAATCGCTTCCGCGGTCTGCGCTCGCCGGACATTGGTTCACTACTCCGTGATACCGTGTAGTGGTACTCGGTAGTACAAAGTACCAGGAGATCGAAGAGGACCACGATGGACGACCTGACGGAGATGCTGAAGGGCACCCTTGAGGGCTGCGTGCTTGAAATCATCGGCAGCGAGGAGACCTACGGGTACGCCATCACGCGCCGGCTGAACGAACTCGGCTTCGCCGACGTCGTCGAGGGGACGGTTTACACCATCCTGCTGCGGCTGGAGAAGAACGGGCTCGTCCAGGCGACGAAACGACCGTCCGGGCTGGGCCCCCCGCGCAAGTTCTATGCGCTCAACGACGCGGGGCGCGAAGAACTCGCAACGTTCTGGGCTAAATGGGAGTACATCACATCACGGATCGACAAGCTCAAGGAGGGCGGGAGATGAACTTCTGGGAGAGCATGACAGGCAGCGATCTCACCAGGGAATGGAAGGCATTCGAAGCCCGGGCCGAGGCATTGCCGGCCGACTACCGGGCGGCATGGGAAGAGATCAAGGGTCATCTTTCTCCCTACTCGGACTTCACAGGTCGAAACCTGATGCCGATTCTCGACAATGCTCTGGGGCTGCTCGAAGAGACGGCCTCCGATGGGCAGAGCATTCACGAGGTGCTGGGTGACGACATCGAGGGCTTCTGCGCGGCGCTGGCCGGCGGAGAAGGGGCCCGGAGCCATCGTGACCGGTGGCGCGAGCAGTTGAACAGGAACGTCGCAAAGAAATTGGGCCGGTTAGGAGGCTGACGTGGGCATCCAGGACATCATCGAGGGCAAGAGGCAGTGGCGGGCGCACATGACGCGAGTCAAGGCGCTCCCACCGGACTATCAGATCGTCTACAAGGAGATTCAGAGGTACGTCTTCAAGGTTGGACCGGTCGACTTGCTTGACGGGCCCCTGCTCTCAGGGATCCTCGATTTCTTCGAGGAGGGCGTCGCGGCCGGCAAGGGAGTCCTAGAACTCATCGGCGACGATGTCGCCACCTTCTGCGACGACCTGATCAAGGACTCGCGCACCTACGCGGACATCCATCAGGAGTCCATCAGCAGGAAACCCGGCACGGCCGAGAAGTAACCCCCGTCGACTCCGACCGTGCACAGGGCGTTGGAGTCGACCTGGCAGCAGCCGAGGAAGAAGACGGCTCCGCGTGCGTCGCCGCCGGATCTCCTCAAGCCGGTGATCGATGCGATCCGGTCGAGGCCGCCGACGACAGACGGCTCAACAAGACCACCGCCCGCTGCGGCCGCGTCGACCTGCTCCGCATCGACGAAGCGGGATCCGTCGTCGATCGCGTGGCCGAGGATCTCGCTCAGACTCTCCAGTGAGCCGACGGAGCCCGTCTTCGCCTAAGGGGTGACGGACTCGCTCACGAACAGCGATCAGGCCACCCGCACCCACACGCTCAAGCTTTCGCTTCGCACCTCAGCTATTCGGTGTTGCTAAGTACAGGTAGTCAGCGTTACTTTGTACTGGTAGTCAGCAACACCAAGTAGCTGAAAGGAGGCGTCCCATGGGCAAGCTCGTGACGGAGATGCTCAAGGGAACGCTGGAGGGCATCGTCCTGGCGATCCTGTCCGGCCGCCCCGCGTACGGCTACGAGATCACGGCACAGCTGCGGGATCAGGGCTTCTCCGACATCGCCGAGGGCACCATCTACGCGCTGCTGGTCAGGATCGAGCAGCGCGGCCTGGTCGACGTGGAGAAGGTCCCGTCGGAGAAGGGGCCGCCGCGCAAGGTGTACTCCCTCAACGACCAGGGGCGGGAGTACCTCGAAGAGTTCTGGCGAACCTGGAGCTTCCTGGCCGACCGGCTCGAACAGCTCCGCAAGGGAGGCAAGCAGACATGACCACAGGATCGAACGAGTCGAAGAGCCGCTACCTGCAGTACCTGGAGATCGTCACCGGATCGCTGGAGGAGAAGAAGCGCTACCGGCAGTACAAGGCACGCATCAAGCGGCTGCCCGAGAACTACCGCATCGCGGTCGAAGCCTTGGAGCGCTACCTGATGCACTTCGGGCCGGCCGACGGCGTCGGCGCGATGGCGATGTACGAGGACCTCGCCGACCTGTTCGAGCAGAGCGCGGCCGACGCCACCCCGATCCGCGACCTCTTCGGCGACGACCCCATCGAGTTCGTCGAGACGTTCATGGCCAACTACCCCCTCGGCCAGTACCGGGCCCGCGAACGCAACCGCTTCACCAGCGCCATCGCCCGTGCCGCCGGCGACACCACCCCACCACGAGACAGGACAGAGTGATGACACCCCAGCAAGCCCCGGCGATCCAGGTGCTCGGCCTGGAGAAGTCGTACAAGGAGCTGCGCGTGCTGCGTGGTGTGAACTTCGAGGTGGCGCGGGGCAGCATCTTCGCCCTGCTCGGTTCCAACGGAGCGGGCAAGACCACCGCCGTGAAGATCCTGTCCACGCTGCTCAAGGCCGACGCGGGCACCGCCCGCGTCAACGGCTTCGACGTCGCCACGCAGGCCGCGAACGTGCGCGAGTCGATCAGCCTCACCGGGCAGTTCGCCGCCGTGGACGAGATCCTCAGCGGGCGGGAGAACCTCGTACTGGTCGCTCGGCTGCGGCACCTCAAGAACCCAGGCGAGATCGCCGACGACCTGCTGGAGCGGTTCTCACTGACCGACGCGGGCGGGCGGAAGGCGGCGACGTACTCGGGAGGCATGCGCCGCCGCCTCGATATCGCAATGAGCCTGATCGGCGATCCGCCGGTCATCTTCCTCGACGAGCCGACGACCGGCCTGGACCCCCAGGCCCGCATCGAGGTGTGGCAGGCCGTCAGGGAACTCGCCGACCGGGGCACGACGGTGCTGCTCACCACGCAGTACCTGGACGAGGCCGAACAACTCGCCGACCGGATCGCGATCCTCCACGAGGGCCGGATCATCGTCGACGGCACCCTGGCCGAGCTCAAGCAACTGCTCCCGCCCGCCAGGGTCGAATACGTCGAGAAGCAGCCGACGCTCGAGGACGTCTTCCTCACCCTCGTCGGCACGAAGGCATAAGGAACCACGATGAGCAAGCATTTCTTCGGCGACACCGCCGTCCTGCTGGGACGGTCCCTGCGCCACATCACGCGCAGCCCGGACACCATCATCACGACCGCGATCATGCCGATCGCCATGATGCTGATGTTCGTCTACGTGTTCGGCGGCGCGATCAGAACGGGGTCGGACTCGTATGTGAACTACATGCTGCCCGGCATCCTGCTCATCACGGTCGCCTCGGGCATCGCCTACACCGCGTACCGGCTGTTCATGGACATGAAGGGCGGCATCTTCGAGCGCTTCCAGTCGATGCCGACCGCGCGGTCGTCGGTGCTGTGGGCGCACGTGCTGACCTCGCTGGTCGCCAATCTGATCTCGCTCGTGGTCGTGATGCTCGTGGCCCTGCTCATGGGCTTCCGCTCGGGGGCGGGAGTGCCGGCGTGGCTGTCGGTGGCGGGCATCCTGATCCTGTTCACCCTGGCGTTGACCTGGATCGCCGTCATCCCCGGTCTGTCCGCCAAGACCATGGAAGGTGCGAGCGCGTTCTCCTACCCGCTCATCTTCCTGCCCTTCCTCAGCTCGGCGTTCGTGCCCACCGACACCATGCCCGGCCCGGTGCGCGCCTTCGCCGAGCACCAGCCGGTGACCTCCATCGTCAACGCCATCCGCGCCCTGTTCACCGGGCAGCCGGTCGGCACCGACATCTGGGTCGCCCTCGCCTGGTGTGCCGGCATCCTCGCCGTCGCGTACGTCTTCGCCATGAGGACCTACCGCCGCAAGATCTCCTAGGCCGGCCGCGTGCCTGCACATCGAAAGGAAAGGTCATGAACGATTTTGTCCACACCTTCACGGCGATGCCGACGGCGCGCCCGCCCGGCTGCCCCTTCGACCCGCCCAAGGAACTGCTCGACGCCCGCGAGCACGGCCCGATCAGCCGCTACACCTTCCCCAGCGGTCACCAGGGCCGGCTGGTCACCGGTTACGACCTGGTCAGGTCGATCCTGGCCGACCCTCGGTTCAGCTCCCGCAGGGAGCTGATGCGCCACCACCCGCTGGTCGACTACGGCGACATCGAGGTGCCCCCGGCGCCGCCCGGCGAGTTCCTGCTGATGGACGAGCCACAGCACAGCCGCTACCGCAAACCGCTGGTGGGCAGGTTCACCGTACGGCGGATGCGGCAGCTCACCGAACGCGTCGAGCAGATCACCGCCGAGCACCTGGACGCCATGGAGCAGGCCGGCCCGACGGCCGACCTGGTGACCGCGTTCGCCAAGCCCATCCCCTCCGTCATCATCTGTGAGCTGCTGGGCGTGCCCTACGAGGACCGGGGCCGCTTCCAGGAGAACATCGACACGTTCCTCGGCGGGGAGGCCGGCGACGAGGAAATGTTCGCGGCCTACACCGCGACCCAGGACTACCTCGCCGAACTGGTGGCCGCCAAGCGCGCCGACCCCACCGACGACGTGCTCAGCGACCTGCTCGACAGCGACCTGACCGACGAGGAGCTGAAGGGCATGGCCCTGATCCTGCTCTCAGCCGGGTTCGACACCACCGCGAACATGCTGGCGCTGGGCACCTTCGCGCTGCTGCGGAACCCGGAGCAGTTGGCCGCGCTGCGCGCCGACCCCACGCTCACCGACCGGGCCGTGGAGGAACTGCTGCGGTATCTGAGCGTCGCCAAGCAGTTCCTGAGGGTCGCACTGGAGGACGTCGAGCTGGGCGGCCAGACCATCGAGGCCGGCACGACGGTCATCCTGTCGTACAACACCGCCAACCGCGACCCCGAGCGCTTCGCCGACCCCCACGTGCTCGACCTTGGCAGGCAGGATGGCGGGCACCTGGCCTTCGGCCACGGCATCCACCAGTGCCTGGGCCAGCAACTGGCCCGCGTCGAGATGCGGGTCGCGCTCCCCGCGCTGCTCGACCGCTTCCCCACGCTGCGCCTGGCCGTACCGGCCGAGGAGGTCGCCCTGCGCCCGGAGACCGCGGACATCTACGGGGTGAAGAGCCTCCCGGTCACCTGGGACGTGTAACCACTGATCCGGCCGCACCGCTGTGGCTATTCGCCTGGCACCCGACCGAAGCCGCAAAGCCGGACGCTTCACCGCCTACGCATCACACGCGCGCTGCTGAAAGGTGCAGAGCCCGCTCGGCGGCAGCACACCGGGATACGGTCCAGGCAATGCCGGAAATATGCCCGGACCTCGAGGTCCGCCGAACCGCCTTTGGTCCCTTACGCCGACAGCGCAAGCACTTCGGACATCCGTGCAGGCTACGGGGGTTGAGGAAGAACAGAGCGAAAACCGGCGCTAGGCCATTACGTCGAGTTCACCGCCCTGGGTTTCCGCTCGGCTCTGTCGTCGGTACTTGCCGGGTGCGATGCCGTACTCCCGTTTGAAGGCGGTGGCGAAGGCGAACTCCGAGGTGTAGCCGATCCGGGGGGCCACCTCGCCGAGCGGGGCGTCGGACTCGCGGAGAAGCCGGGCTGCAGTGGTCATACGCCACCAGGTCAGATAGGTGAGGGGCGGCTGGCCGATCAGGGTGGTGAAGCGCCGGGAGAAAGCCGCCCTGGACAGTCCCGCCCGGGTGCCGAGTGTCTCAACCGTCCAGGGGAGTGCGGGGTCACGGTGCAGGGCGTGCAGTGCGGCGCTGATCGCCGGATCGCCCAGTGCCGCCGCCCAACCGGCGGTCGCGCCGCGTTCGGACTGTTCGTCGAACCAGGCGCGCAGGATGTAGAGCAGCAGCATGTCGAGCAGGGCGGGCACGACGGTGTCGGCGCCGAGGCGGGGGTTGTCGAGTTCGCCGCCGAGTAGGTCGACCGCGGCGCGCAGCTCGGGGCGGTGCCCGAGGCGGGCGGGCAGGTGAACGATCTCGGGCAGATCGGCCAGGAGCGGATGGGCTCGGCTGGGGTCGAGCCGGTATCCACCGCAGAGGGTCACGGTGACCGCCTGCGAGCCGTCCTGCCCGGTCTTCCCCACGATCGCGGAGGCATAGCGGTCTTCGAATCGAGGGTCGTTCAGTGGGTCGCAGACGGGTTCGGTCAACGGGGTGCCAGGGCTGTCGGCCAGCGCGTAACCGCTTCCGTGGGGCAGGAACACCACATCGCCGACGTTCAGCGCGATGGGGGCGCCGCCGTCCGGGGGGATCAGCCGGCACGATCCCTGCAGGACCACCTGAAAGCCGGCGGAGCCGCGCACCGTGGGGAACCGCTGCCCCCAGGGGGCGTACCACTGGACGCGCGCCGAGCGAGGTTCCCCGGCGCGCATCGCGGCGATCACATCGCTGAGCACATCCATAGGGAGAGTCTATCTCGACGGCGCTAAGAAGACGTATACATATAAATATTAGATTTTCACACATTGGATGTCTCTTCTCATCCCCATACGGTTAAGTGCACACGAAGTGATCAACCGTTGGGAGTCTTTCATGCCGGGGCAACGCAGGATTCTGGTGACCGGGGCGACCGGCACGGTCGGCCGGCAGGTCGTCGCGCAATTGCTGGAGGCGGGGGCCGGGGTTCGCGCGCTGGCCCGCGATCTTGAAGCGGCCTGCCTACCGGACGGCGTCGAGGTCGTGCGTGGCGACCTGGCCGATCCGGACACCTTGCACGCGCCCCTGGACGGGGTCGAGGCCGTGTTTCTCCTCTGGCCGTTCGCTACGGCCGAAAGCATGCCCGCGGTTCTGGACGTGGTCGCCACGCATGCCCGCCGCGTCGTCTACCTGTCTTCGGCGGCCGTACGCGGCTACGAACAACAGATCGAGCAGCTGGTCGAGCGGTCCGGGCTGGAATGGACGTTCCTTCGGCCGCACGCCTTCGCGGCCAACGCCCTGCGGTGGGCCGGGCAGATCCGCGCCGAGGCAGTCGCGCGCGGGCCTTACGGCACGGCCGCCATGCCCCCGCTGCACGAGCGGGACCTCGCGGCGGTCGCGGTGCGCACACTCGTCGACGACGGGCACAACGGCGCGATCTACGAGCTGACCGGGCCCGAGATACTGACCCAGGCCGAACAGGCGAGCATCATCGGGGAGGTGATCGGCCGCCCGGTGCACTGGGAGGAGACCTCGCCGCAGGTCGCGCGGCAGCAGATGCTCACCCAGGGCTGGCCTCCCGCGGCCGTGAACGGCATCCTCCAGGCCCAGGCCGAGATGGTGACCGCACCAAGAGCGGCCACGACCACGGTGGCAGAGGTCACCGGAGCCCCGGCCCGCACGTTCCGTACCTGGGTGACCGACCACGCGGGCGAGTTTCGCGACACCATGAAGGCCGCCCGCATCCATGAGTACGGCGATGCCTCCGTCATCCGATACGAAGAAGTACCGCGACCCGCCGCCGGGCCGGGCGAGGTCCTGATCCGGGTCGCTGCCACCTCGTTCAATCCTTCGGAAACGGCGCTGCGGTCCGGGGTACTACGAGCCGTGCTGCCGGTGGACCTGCCCTGCGTCCTCGGCTGGGACGTCTCCGGCACGATCGCCGAGGTCGGCGACGACGTGGAGGGCTTGGCCGTGGGCGACCGGGTCATCGGCCGTCTCGACGCGGGCGGCGCCGCGGCCGAGTACGTCGCCGCCCCGGCCGACGTGCTGGCCAAGGCGCCTGCCACCGTCCCCCTCACCGACGCGGCCGCGATCCCCGTCGCCGCGCTCACCGCCTGGCAGGCGCTGTTCGAGCACGCCCACATCACCGCGGGCCGGCGCGTGCTCATCAACGGCGCCGGCGGCGGTGTGGGAATGTTCGCCGTCCAGCTCGCCAGGCACGCCGGTGCGACAGTGGCCGCCACGGCCAGCGGCCGCAGCGCCGCGGCGGTCCGCAGGTACGGTGCCGACCAGATCATCGACTACACGACCACCGCTCTCGCAGATGCGCTGGACGGCCCGGTCGATGCCGTCGTCAACCTCGCTCCGGTCTCCCCCGAGGCCGCGGTGATCCTGGTCTCCCTCCTGCGGCCGGGCGGCGTCATCGCCTCCGTCACCACCCTCGTCGAACTCCCCGCCGACGCCGATGTCACCGCCCTGCACATGGTCGCCCGCAACGACACCAAGCAACTGAGCGAGATCGTCGAACTCCTCGACGCCGGCGTGCTCGTCGTCGACGTCGCCGAATCCCACCCGCTGTCCAACCTCACGCTGGTCCACCGCAGGAGCGAGGCGGGCCGGACCCATGGCAAGATCACCATCTTGCCGTGAACGCAGGTATCCCGGCCCCGGGTGCCGCGGCGTCGGGAGCACGCGGCCAGGGCACGACGGGGAGGCCGTGGCCCGCCGGGTACACGACATCGCCACCAAGCGCCGGCACACCGAGTTCGGGCTGGCGAACCTCAAAGGTTTCGACCTGCCGCATCTGGATGAGGTGATGCCGTACAAGACGGTACGTCTCGTCGAAGTGCGATATCGAGACGGAACGTATCGTCTTGTTAGTGTGGCATGCTCCGGGACATGGCCAAGCAGCCCAATCCCGCCCGCCGCAACGAGCGTTCCCGGCAGGCCATCCTCACCGCCGCCCGCGACCTGGTCTCCGAGGTGGGATACGCCAAGCTGACCATCGAGGCCATCGCGGCCCGGGCCGGCGTCGGGAAACAGACCATCTACCGCTGGTGGCCCTCCAAGGGCGCAGTGATCTTCGACGCCTTCCTCGCGCTCAGCGAGGCAGGCCCGGAGCAGGGCATCGCGTTGCCCGACACCGGCGACCTGGAGGCCGACCTCAAGATGGTGATGCGGGCGACGGCGGCCGAGTTCGCCGACCCTGCGTCCGAGGCGCCGATCCGCGCGCTCAACATCGAGATGATCAACGATCCCGGCCTGGCCGCCCAGTATCGCGAGAAGCTGGCCGATCCGGTGAACGAGGCGAAAAAGGCGCGGCTGCGTAGCGCGCAGCGGGCCGGGCAACTCGCCGCGGACGCCGACCTCGACCTGGCGCTGGAGCTGCTGTACGCGCCCCTCTACCAGCGATGGCTGCTCCGCTCCGGCCCGCTCACCCCGGAATACGCCGACACCCTCGTCGAGGTCTTCCTCAAAGCCATGCGTCCGGAACCCGCGTAGCGACGAACGGCAGACATCAACCCCTCGGGAGTTCAAGCACGAAGGGCTGCTCCGGGCCGGTGCCGGCGTACAGCCCGGTGATGGCGCGGAAGCCGTAGCCGGCGTGGCAGGCGGCTTCCAAGCGACGCAGGACGATGAGCGGTTCCTTAGTCAGCACGAAATACCGGCATGCCTCTCATGTGTGGAGCGGCCCCATCATTACGCGCCAACTCAAAGAAGTTCAGCGGTGCGCTCCATCTCAGCGGCCGACGCCCCGGCCCGCTTGACGAACCCGCTCCGGAATGACGGGCCTGGCCTATACGGTCCCGGCATGAGATCCGCTTCTGCGAACATTTCGGGCCCGTGGCTAGAACAGCTGACCGGCGCCTTTGAGATCCTGCTCGGCCGTCCGCTGGCGAGTTTCGACGCCGACGCCGTCTATGCGACGTTCTTCGGCGGCAACCTCATCAACGAGCTCGGCTTTGCGCAGGACACCGCCTGGGTGAACCCGGCCGCCCTCCGCGGCGCCGAGCCGGTCGTCTGGGACTGCCCGATCTTCGACCTGGAGGAGCCGCTGCTGGAGTTCGACGCGAGCCGGTCGATCTTCGAGTTCGACAAGGCCGGGCTGCCGCCGGAGTTCGAGGCGGATCTCGTGGCGGCGTGCTTCGCGGGCCGGCTCGTCCTGGGCTGCGACCTGGCTCCCCTGCTGGCACGGTACGACCTCGCCGCATCCGATCTGCGCGGCACCTGGACCGTCTGCCACCCGCGGCTGGTCTCGGACGGCACGCTCTTCGACGCGATGCGGGTCGCCACCGCGCTCGGCACGGGCCCCGAAAGCCTCCTTCCCCTCGAGGCGGAGGCGGCCGAGGATTGGCAGGAGGCGCTGGCCGACCTCACGCCGCCCGAGCTGTTCGCCCACCTGAGTTTCTTCTGCACCGAAGGCGAGGAGGGGCTGATGTACCTGCGAACCGAGCGGTCGGGCGGCGACCTGCTCGCCGACGAGGGCTGCACACTGATCGCCAACTGGGAGGAGGGCCAGGGCCAGGTCGAGTTCGCGGTCGTCCAGGCCGGCGAGCTCGTGGCAGGGCCGCGCGCGTCCTGAGAGTCGAGGGCCGGCCCGCCCAACGGAACAGCCGTGACGATGAGCATGACAGGGGCTCCCGGGAGGGTGGCGAGCGGGGTTCCGCAGGGAGGCCGGCTCAGGCGGACGGCGTGGCGGGCGCTACGGGCTTGTCGGCCGACGCGCACGCCCCCGCCAGGCACCGTTCGCCTGCCCCGTCGCAAGACGAGCCGGGTCGTTCAGGGCCTGCGGCCGTGAAAGGTGCGGCGCAGGACGAAGGTGAGGCCGACCGGGGCCTGCACGACCGGGGTGCGGTCGTGGGCGAGGGCCCAGGGGTAGCGGTTGGCGTTGGCGTAGTAACGCATGGATGTGGCGATGGAGTTGTTCACCCAGTAGATCGTGCGTGGGTGAGCAGGTCGTCCTTGGTGAAGACGGACTCGACGTCGCCGCCGTTGTCTCTCCAGGCGTTCCAGCGCTCCAGCAGCCAGGCGAGCAGTCCGGCGGGTGAGTCGCTCAGCCCGTGGGCCAGGGGGGCGCCGTCGAGCATGTGCACGGCGAGGTGGGCCGCCGAGCGGTGGTCCAGCTCGACGATCCGGGCGCGGACGTCGGCGGGCTGGTCGTCGGTGAGGGGCCGATTCCGGGCGAAGTCCCAGGCCCGGGGGCCGGTGAAGAAGTCGAGCGGCAGCCCGGAGCCGATGTGGATGCCGTACAACTCGTCGGCGTATTTGTGGCCGAGCTGACTGGAGACGATCCCGCCGATGTCGCAGCCCCCGGCGGCATACTTCTCATACCCAGGGTCTCGGTCATCAGGGTGTGCCAGAGGTCGGAGACCTTCCAGAAGTTGACGTCCGAAAAGCCGGTGAGCGGGCCGGGGAAACCGAAGCCGGGCCGGGACGGCACGATGACGTCGAACGCGTCGGCGAGGTCACCGCCGAACGCGGCCGGGTCGGCGAGCGGATCGATCACCTTCGACCAGTGCCAGAACGTCCACGGCCAGCCGTGGGTGAGGATCAACGGAATCGGGCGAGGGCCACGGCCGGGCTTGTGCATGAAGTGCACTGGAATACCGGCGACGCTCACCTGGTAGTGCTCGTAGGCAGCGACGCGGCGAGCGCCTGCCGGTCGTGCGGGTCGAGCTGGCCGGCCAGGCGACCGATGCGCTAACCAGGGTCGGTGTGGACCGAATCGCCCCGGCCCGCGAACGTCGGCGCCGAACCGGTCGGACACGTCCGCCTGGGGTACGCGCGCACTTCGACCGCCCGGCAGTCCTTTCGTCGAGGTCGTGAACTCGATCTGGCTTTGTGCCCACCGCAGTAAATCGGCTGCTTGCCACAGCATGGCAGGCTTCCGGCATACCCCCCCTTTTTTTTCCGGGCGCGTTGCCAGTCGCCGGTTCCCGAGGTCACACCTCCGTCGGCAGATGCGCCTGATCCGCGGGGGATGCGGCATGACCGGGCAGGCGCAGCACGAACCGCGCGCCGCGGGGGCTGTCTTCGATGGTGAGGGTGCCGCCGTGGGTTTCGGCGATCTGCCGGGCGATCGGCAGGCCGAGCCCGGTACCGCCGGCGTCCCTGCTGCGGGAGGCCTCCAGGCGGGCGAACCGCTGGAAGATGACCTCCTGCTGGTCGGGGGCGATGCCCTCGCCGTCGTCGCACACCTCCAGCGCCGCCGTACCCGCCTTCAGAGTGAGGCTGATGGTGATGGTGGAGTCGGCGTGGCGTTCGGCGTTGTCCAGCAGGTTGTTCAGCAGCCGGGCCAGGCCGATCCGCTCCCCCTTGATCACCACGCCGGGGGTGAGGTGGCGGATCACCGTGACCCGGCGGGGGCGCCGGTCCAGCTCGGCCGCCACCAGGCCGGTCAGGTCGATGGGATCGTGTCGGCCGCTGATGCCCGCATCCAGCCGGGCGATCTGCAACAGGTCGGCGACCAGGTCCTGAAGCCGTTCCATACTGTCCAGCAGCGCGTTCGCCGTTCGCGGCCAGTCGGTCTCCCGCGGGTAGGCGAGCGCCTCGTCGATCTGCAGGCGCATCGCGGCCAGCGGGCTGCGCAGATCGTGGGAGGCGTCCGAGGCGAACCGCAACTGCTGCTCGACCGCCGACTGTGCCCGGTCCAGGGTCTTGTTCGCGATCTCGGCGAGGTCGCGCAGCTCGCCTTGGTACTTCGGTACCGGCACCCGGTGGCCGAGGTCACTCGCAGTGATCTGGGCGAGTTTGCCGCTGATCGCACGCACCGGCTCCAGGGTCTTGCCCACGGTCCGGTAGGTGCCCGCCGTGGTCGCCCCGACCAGCAGGAGCCAGCCGGCGGCGAGCGGGATCAGCAGCCGGGGGCCCACGTACCAGGGAACATCGGCGACGGCCATGTTGAGCGACCAGACGCCGTCGGCCTTGTGCACAGGGTAGGAGATCACGATCTTGCACTGGCCGGGGAACGCACGCAGATCACACAACCGCGCGATCGTGTAGGAGTCGACATCGGGGCGAAGGTTGGTTATCGGCGGCTCACGCGCCCCGAAGCCCGGGGTGGCGGCGACCGGCGTGCCGGCCGGGTCGAACACCTGAACCGCCTCATTGTGCCCGTCCGACAGCAGGTTGGGGGATACACCGCTGTGGCGTATCTTCTTGGCCATCTCCACGGCGTGGGTGGTGAGCCATTTCGTCCGGTCCTCGACGGCGGCGTCCCGTACCTCCAACAGGGCGAGCACCGCGACAACGGTACAGATCAGCGCCATGACGGCGCCTGCCACCACGGTCAAGCGGATCCTGATGGAACACCGATGCCACGCGCTCACTTGAGCCTCCCCTCACGACCAGACGCACCCCCCATAACGACTCCTTACCGCTCCTGGGAAGACTCACGACCAAAGCCGCGTAAACGTCAGCTGGAACGCGCGGAATGCCCATGTCATGGTGAAAGAGGCAAGCGGCGGCCGCTGTCGCCACCGCGCTGACCGGACGGGCGGTGACCGGCCGGGAGCCCGACACCCGGAGTCGCTCGATTGTCGTGGGCTCGGCGGTGGCGGTGCAGCACTGCGCCAGGTCGCCAACCGGCTCGTCGGCATCTGCACGAGTGCCTCAAAACCGGCACCCTCTACGAGGAGACCACCGCTTGACCACACCACAACGAAACCATTGCCTGACACCTGAGGCCCTGGGACGCCCTTGCGACTCGGCGCAGCTTCGGGAGAACCCGGCCTTCCCGTTGATCACCCTGATCTACGTATAGTGACGGCCATGGCATGCCGAATCAGCGAACTGGTCATCGACGCCGCGGCCCCCGACCGGCTGGCCGCATTCTGGAGCGACGTCCTCGGCTACGTCGAACTCGAGCGGGAGGCCGACGGAAGCATCGAGATCGGTCCGCCCGACGCCGGTTTCGGCGGCCCGCAGCCCACTCTCGTCTTCAGCCCGACCGATACCCCCCGGACGGGAAGGCTTCGGCTGCACATCGATGTCAACGCCACCGACCGCGACCAGGATGCCGAGCTGGAACGACTGCTCGCTCTCGGCGCCAGGCCCGTCGACATCGGCCAGACCGGCACCGAAAGCTGGCACGTCCTGGCCGACCCCGAGGGCAACGAGTTCTGCCTTCTGCGCGCCCGGCTCAAGCCCCTGTGACGATTGCCCTCGTCCCGCTCACCGGCGTGCTCTACATCGAGACCGCGGGCTGAGCTCGGCTACCGCTTCTTGGGTCTTGGGCTGGGTCAGCGGGCCTGCTGGTGCCAGCGGTGCAGCAGGGCAGGGAGCTCGCCGAGCAGGAACTCGTAGAAGGCGTGCATCTGTGCCAGGCGCTGACGGGCGGGATCGCCCTCGTCAGTGGCGGCGATCCCGGCGACCGCGGCCTGGAGCATGGCCTGAATGACGGTGTTCTGGCTGGTGAACAAGGTGGACCAGGCGTCGTCGCGGAGCCGGTAGTGCTCGCGCCGGCTACCGGGCGATGGCAGGCGTTCGATCAGTCCGACCGTCGCCAGGGATTTGATCGCGCCCGAGACCGAGCCTGCGCTGGCCTCCAGCCGGTTGGCGATCTCGCCGGCGGTGACACTGTCCTGGTCGCTGAACAGGAAGACTGCCAGGGTGCGCGCGGCCATGCGCTGCAATCCGCCCTCAATCAGCGTCAGGGCCAGTCGTTCCGCCGCCTGCCACCGCTCATACCGGTCATTCACGCGCTCGCCTCCTTAAGGAGAATAAGGATACCGAACACCTCGACACTTCAGAAATTTCTGAAAAATCGGTATATTCCTCGTATCGGCCTCGCGAGAGGTTCGATGGTGTGCCGGGAAGCCTGGTCGGCGATGTGACCTCTCATCAGCGTCGACAGAAAGGTGACCGGCCATGACCCTGCTCAGCCGGTTGTACGGCGTGCGCCCCGCCCTGCGTCACCGGGTGCGCGTCCGGCGGAACGTGGAGATCCCGGCCGCCGATGGTGCGCGGCCGCCGGCCACGCGGCCGCCGAGGCGCCGTTGCAGTACCTCGACGTCCGCGACCTGGCCGCCTGGATGCTTAAAGCCGCCGACCGCGGCCTGGGCGATGCCTTCACCGTGACCGGCCCACCCGGCGCGATCACCCTCGGCGACCTGCTCACCACGGCACAGCAGGTCACCGGCTTCGACACCGAACTGGTGTGGGCGCCGCCGGAACTGCTGCTGCGGCACGGTCTGCCGCTCGGCATGGAGTTCGGGCTGCGGCTGCCCGACGGCAGCGCGCCACGCGGCATGCACGACGCCGACGTCGGCGCCGCCCTGGCCGAAGGGCTCACCACGCGCCCGCTGCGCGAGACCCTCGCCGACACCTGGGCCTGGCTCCAGGCCGAAGGCGACCCGGCGCCCCACGCCGACGCACCCTCCCCCGACACCTGGCTGGATGCCGCCGCAGAACAGCGGCTGCTCGACCAGCTCTCCCACTAAAGGAAGCACCACCTCACCATGCGCGCCATCATCATCGGAGCCGGCATCGCCGGCCTGGCCACCGCCCTGCGCCTGCACCAGATCGGCTGGGACACCCTCATCGTCGAACGCGCGCCAGAACGCCGCGGCGGCGGCTACGCGGTCACCTTCGGCGGCATCGGCTACGACGCCGCCGAACGCATGGGCCTCCTGCCCGACCTGCGAGCCAGTGCCTTCGACACTCAAGAGCTCGTCTACCACAAGAGCGATGGCTCCCGCCGCTTCGCCCTCGACCGCACCACCATCGCCGCCACCACCGGACCCCGCTCGATCACCATCCTGCGCGGCGACCTCGAAACCGCACTGTACGACAAGGTCGAGGGCCACACCGAGATCCGCTTCGGCGCCACCCTCACCGCCATCGACCAGGACGACCACGCCGTCCGCGTCACCCTGAGCGACGACACCATCGAGGAGGCCGACCTGCTGATCGGCGCCGACGGCCTGCACTCGGCCACCCGCGCCCTGCTGTTCGGCCCAGAGGAGGACTTCCTGCTCGACCTGGAGCACAAGGTCGCCGTCTTCATGCTTGATCGGCGGCCCGCAGCCATCGCGCCCGGCGCGACCGGCACCCTGTCATCGCGCGGCCGCACCGCAGCGATCATCAGCGTCGGCGACGGCCGCAACGTCGCCTTCTTCGGCTACCGCGCCGACCACGCCCGCCCAGACGAGGACGTCACCACCCAGCTGGAACGCGTCTACGGCGACCTCGGCTGGGTCATCCCCGAAGCCCTAGCCGGGCTGGCGCGGGCCGATTCGGTCTACTTCGACACCATCAGCCAGGTCGTGGCATCGCGTTGGAGCAGCGGCCGCGTGCTACTGCTCGGCGATGCCGCCTGGTGCGTCACCCTGTTCGCCGGGTACGGCTCCGCGCTGGCCGTCGGCGGCGCCGACCGGCTCGGCACCGAACTGGCCGCCCACCCCGGCGACATCCCCGCAGCACTGACCGCGTGGGAGGCCGCCATCCGTCCCGAAGCCGAACGCAAACAGAAGCTCGGCCGCCGGGTCAAAGGCGTCTACGCCCCCGCCAACCCCGCACTGCTGTGGCTGAGCCTGCTACCGCTGCGGCTGGCCTCCCTGCCGCCTGTGCGCTGGTATATGACCCGCCGCTTCATCAAGGGCTGAACGTCGTGTGACACCTAGCCGAGCGGGCGGCCAGGTGTTACATTCCAGGCGTCGTAGGAGCGCGCCCCAGCCGGGGCGCGAACGTCGGTGAGCCGGGAAGCCTGGTCGGCCCGCGATCTTCCGGTCGCGGAGCTAGGAGGCTTGCTCCCGATGCGCCCGACCACAACCCTGCTCGGCTGCGGCATCGCCGCCGGCGCCGGACCGCGAGCCTCCACCACCCGTCACACCGACCAAGACCATGCCATACGCCATCCAGGCGTATCCCCGGCCGGCCCGGCACGACATCCTCCTGCAGGACGCGCTGCCCATCTGGGCACTGTTCATGCTCATCACCCAGCAATGAAGGAGCACCTGATGGGCAACGCAGGGGCCCCGGTCATCGAGGTGACCGGCCTGACCAAGCACTACACCGGCGCCCTGGCCGTCGACGACGTCGGCCTGAGTGTGGAAGCGGGCCAGATCTACGCCCTGCTCGGACTCAACGGCGCCGGCAAGACCACGCTGATCCGCATGCTGCTCGGCATGATCGCCCCCACCGCCGGATCGGCACGGGTGCTCGGCGCGGCCGTCTCGGCCGGACAGCGTTCAGCCTGGTCCCGCACCGGCTACCTGGTCGAGGCCCCGGCCGCCTACCCCGAGCTGACAGTGCGCGAAAACCTCCAACTGTACGCCCGCCTGCGCCGGCTGAAACACCCCGGCCGGCACGTGGAAGACATCGTCGAACGGCTGGCCCTGGCCCCCTACGCCGGGCGGCGCGCCCGCACCCTGTCGATGGGCAACCTGCAGCGCCTGGCCCTGGCCAAAGCCCTCATCCACCGCCCCGACCTGCTCATCCTCGACGAGCCCGTCAACGGCCTGGATCCCGCCGGCGTGGTGGAGATCCGTACTCTGCTGACCGGCCTGGCCCGCGAGCACGGCACCACCGTGCTGATCTCCAGCCACCTGCTAGCCGAAGTCGCCCGTCTGAACGGCCGCATCGCCATCCTGCACCAGGGCCGACTGCTGGCCGAACACGACGCCACCAGCCTGGACCGACACCGGCGCCGCCACGTGAACGTTTCCACCCGCGACGACACGACAGCCGACCGGGTACTGCGCGATCACGGCTACCACCCCGACCCCGGCCTGCAACTGAGCGACGAACGCGCCCTGACCCGGCCCGAGGAGGTGGCCACCATCCTGGTCGAGGCCGGCGTGCCACCCACCGAACTCCACCTGGTGGAAGAAGACCTGGAAGCCTACTTCCTGCGCATCGTCGGAGCCGACCATGCGTGAAGCGCTGCGGAGCGAACTGCTCAAGGCACGACGCAGCCGCCTGCCCTGGCTCACCGCGTTCGCCTTCACCATCGTCACCCTCGTCTGCGGCCTGTTCATGTTCATCCTGGCCGACCCCGCCCGCGCCCGCGCGATGGGACTGCTCGGCGACAAGGCACAGTTGTCCGGCGCAAGCGCCGACTGGCCCGGCTACCTGGCCCTGCTGGCTCAAGCGGTCGCCGTCGGTGGCCTGCTCGTCTACAGCATGATCGCCATCTGGCTGTTCGGCCGCGAGTTCAGCGACCGTACCGCCAAAGACCTGCTCGCATTGCCGACGTCCCGCACCACCATCGTGGCCGCCAAGTTCACCCTATCCGCCGGCTGGGCCCTGCTGCTCGCCACTGGCACGACCATACTTGGCCTGCTGCTCGGCGCGCTGCTGGCACTACCCGGCTGGTCGGCGCAGGCGACCGCGGCCGGGGCCGTGAAGATTCTGGTCGCCGCCGCGCTGTCGGCCGCCCTCACCACGCCGCTGGCGCTGGCCGCCAGCATCGGCCGCGGCTACCTGGCCGCGGTCGGCGTGCTGTTCGTGCTGGCCTTCACCGCCCAGATCATCGCCGCGCTCGGCTTCGGCGCCTGGTTCCCCTACTCGATACCCGGCCTGTACGCAGGCATCGCCGGCCCCGGCCACGACCCGCCAGGACCGATCAGCGTCCTGCTCGTCCTGACCACCGGCGCAGCCGGCATGGCAGCAACTCTCGCGTGGTGGCGCAACGCCGACCACGACCGCTGACCCCGAGCCGATGCTGCTGCCAGCCATCTGGTGCCGACGTCCAGGGCAGTCTGCGCCTCACCCGAGACGACCAACTCGCCACCTGTGAAGACGCCCCTTTCGGCGAACCGCCCTGGTGGCGTTGGCCGGGGGCCAGGGGCAGGACCCTGCAAGGTCGGGAAGGTCAGCAGCTCTGCCCCGCCCCGGCAGCGACCCGGATGAAAGCCGCCGACATCGCCCCGTTCGGAGTGGCGATCCCGCTCGCCTGGGTGGACAGGCCATGCTCGCGCACCGGGTCCACTGGCCTCATGGATACATCACCGATTGAAGGCTATCGCGACAAGAGCAGGCATTTCCCTTAAAAAGTTTACACCGAACGTTCAACGATACCGTTAAAGGTATGGATATCAAGGACACAGCCCGTCCGCTGAACGGCGCGAGCGTCTCGGCGTTCCTCCGGTCACTGCCCGCCAAGCCCCTGCTGCTCGGCCTGGGCGAGGCCAGGCACTTCGTGGAGGCGCTGGGCGAGTTGCGCAACGAGATCTTCCAGCACCTGGTCGAGCATGAGGGCTACCGGTCGTTCGCCATCGAAAGCGACTGCCTCATGGGACTCGTGGTGGACGACTACATCACAACGGGCGCGGGCACACTCGACGACGTCATGGAACGCGGCTTCAGCCACAGCTTCGGCGCGTTCCCGGCCAACCGCGAGCTCGTGCGCTGGATGCGCGCGTACAACGAGGCGCATGACGAAAAGCTCCGATTCCACGGCTTCGACGGCCCGCTGGAGTATTGGGCCGCAAGCCCGCGCCAGGCGCTCACCGGCCTGCACCGCCTCCTCGACGGCCCGCTCCCGTGCACGATGGAAACCCTCGACACGCTACTCGGCCCAGACGACCGGTGGACGAACGAGACCACGGTCATGGACCCCTCCCAGTCGATCGGCCAGTCCGCCGACGCCCAGCGGCTGCGACTGCTCGCCGACGACCTGGTGGCTCTGCTCGACACGCAGGCGCCGCGGCTGAGCGCGGAGGACAGAGAAAGAGCGGCACTGTACGGACGCACCGCCGTCGGCCTGCTCCGCTACCACCACTGGATGGCCGACACCTCCCCGGCCCGGATAGCCAGACTGTCGGGTCTGCGGGACGCGATGATGGCCGCCAACCTGCACGCCGTCGCCGAGCACGGTCCGGCCCTGGTCTTCGCCCACAACCTCCACCTGCAGCGGAACAAAAGCTTCATGCCACTCGGCGACCAGCAGTTGGAGTGGTGGAGCGCGGGCGCGATCACCGAAGCACACCTGGGCGACCGGTACGCCTTCCTGGCCTCGGCCCTCGGCACGGTGGGCGAGCACGCCCCACCCCCGGACACCGTCGAGGGCCTGCTGTCCACACTCCCGTGGAACCACTCCCTCATCGACGCCCGCCGCCTGGCCGAGGCCACCACGAAGCCCGCCCCACGCATCTCCCACGATTTCGCCTACTTCCCGCTGGACCCGGCCCAGCTCAACATGATCGACGGCATCGTCTTCCTCAAGCAGACCGTCAAACTGGGTTGACACACAGCAGGACGCCGATCGGCAACCCGTCTCGACCTCGGCGGCGGTGACCACGCTGCGCCGCTTGGTCGACGACGGCGTCTCGGCCACCGAGGCCGCCCGCACGCTCAAGATCGACCGCTCCACCGCCTACACAGCACTCGCGCAACGCTTAGCAGGTGTCTTCGGCCTCCCGTCGGGGGAAATCGCGCTTCAGAGCGAGGCGCACTCCCGCCTGATCCCCGTCAGACGGCGGTGAAAGAAATCCACACATCCGGGGGAACGTCGGGCCGGTCCGAGTCGGGCGCGCGTTCCTCCGTCCACGCGTCACCGGCGATCTCGGTGGCGACGCGCCGCCAAAATGCGCCGGCCGCCATGTTCGAGTCCTGGAAGGCGATCCTCCAGGGGCCGGGGTGCCGGTAGATCACCTCCCGAACGACTCTCATCCCGATCCCGGACCGGCGTGCGCCGCGTACCACGAAGAAGCTGTTCAGCACTCGCGCCGGGCCGGATAGCGCGCGCACAAAGGAGAACCCGACAGGCCGATCCCCGCCGGCGAACAGGTAGGTCGCCCAGTCCTCGTCCTCGAACACCGCGCGGAGCCGGTCGCTGTGATAGGTGGCATCGGGGCTGGGGAGCCCGCCCTGGAATTCCGCCATGTCGTGACGGAACATGAGCCAGAGCCGCTCGACAGTGGGACGGTCCGCGGCACTCACAGGCCGCACGGTTACCTGAAAAGTGGTCACACAAACACCTTTGCAGCACTTGCGCGACGTTGACCAGCAGTTGCCCCACCCGTACGCCAGCCGGTGGCCCACAAGGTCGCGAGCCGTCCCGCACGAACAGCACACGACACCATCGGTTGTCGGCATCCAGCCCTCAGCGGATCGGCCTGACACCGCAGAGGCTCCCGCGGACCGCACCGATGATCTGATCGCCAGAGGTCAGTCCCCCAACCTGCCTTGTGTTTGCAGGTGATGTGTCTTCAGTCCGCTGTAAATGATCTTCAAGCCGAGCGAACGCCTTTACAATGTAGATTTATACGAGATCGCGGCCATAACGATGAGATGACCAGATCTCCCGGATATCCAGCAGCTGATCCTGTACCGACGTGTTGCGCAAGGACATCCGGACCGCGGCCGAGCACACGATCTGCTGAAGATCCCCTCGACCGGGCAAGCCGTCCTGGATCCGATGGCGTGCGCCACTCCCCCGGTCGGTGACCTCATCGGTATGGAGCACCACTCGCCCACGCTGCTGTTCAACCTGGCGCGCGAGTGCCCGGGGGCCTGATGATCTCGCGGCGCGCCCCCGCTTGACCTTGACACGGTGACAAGGTCTTCACTGTTGCCAAGGAGGTGGTCCCGATGACCGCGCAGAGACAGGACACGGATACGATTCGAGCTTTCCAGGGGCTGGAGGACAGCCGCTCGTCAGTGCGGCTGCGGGCGGCGATGGCGGTCGGCACGGCCCCTGACCCGCGATTCATCGACAAGCTCATCGAGCGATGCGCGATCGAACCCGAATTCTATGTGCGCGATATGCTGACGTGGGCACTCACCCGCCACTCAGCATCCATGACGGTTCCAGAGCTTCTCAGGGAACTCCACTCGGAGCGTGCGCAGGCACGAAGCCAGGCGCTGCACACGCTGTCCAAGATCGGGGATCCGCAAGCCTGGCCGGCGATCACACAGGCGCTTCTGTCCGACGCCGACGATGAGGTGGCGCGGAGCGCTTGGCGGGCAGCGGTCGTGCTCGTGCCCGAAGGCGAGGAGCCAGAGCTGGCCGCGACGTTGTCGAGACAGCTCGGGCGCGGCGAACGTGAGACGCGGCTGAGCCTCAGCCGGGCGCTGGTCGCGCTCGGTGAGGTGATCGTGCCCACGCTGCGCGCCGCGATGACGGACCCCGACCCGCGCGTACGCGCGCATGCGATCGCCACGGAACGGCTGTTGCGCGACCCGGATGCCGGATTCGAGTTCGCGATCGAGGAGGCCAAGCGCGCCGTAGCCCTCGGTAGCACCGGCAAGGAGGAGTGACAGGCAGTGTTGATCGGTGATGTGGCACGACGGTCCGGGGTCAGCGCCCGCATGCTCAGGCATTACGACTCGCTTGGCCTGGTGCGGCCAACGGGTCGTAGCGGCGCCGGCTATCGGGAGTACTCCAGCGAGGACGTTCGGCGGATCTTCCATATCGAGAGCCTGCGGTCCTTGGGGTTGTCGCTGCGTGACGTCAGGCGCGCGCTCGATGATCCCGACTTCACACCTTCGGAGCTCGTCGACGACCTCATCCGCCAGACGCGAGAGCGCATTGCGGCTGAGACGGAGTTGCTCACGCGACTGCGTCGGATCGACGCCGTAGAACCCGCCGGCTGGGAGGACGTTCTCCAGGTCGTCGCACTCCTGCAGGCGTTGCGCTCAAAGAGCGCCGGTAAGCGCCAGCGCGCGGCCCTGTCCTCGGTCGAAGAGGTTCCGGTGCCGGTGGAAGCACTGGTCGAGGCAGCGCTGAGCGAAACGGACCCGAACGTCGCCGGAGCCCTTCGCTGGGCTTTGGCGCAATCGGGCGGTAAGGGCCTGGCGCTGCTGGCGGAGGGTCTCGGCTCACCGGTAGCCGAGGTACGCAAACGTGCCGTCCAGTCCATCGCCGAGATTCCGAACGGTGAGGCGACCACACTGCTGAAGGACGCCCTCGCGAACCCCGACATCGTGGTCCGCAGGTATGCGGCTCTGGCACTCGGAGCGCGTGCAGTGGTCGACGCGATCCCGACGCTCATCGACATCGTCGTCGAGGGGACGAATGACGTCGATGCGGCCGACGCCCTGAGCGCGCTGGCGATTCGTCCCGCGTTGG
Organism: Streptosporangium sp. NPDC049248; assembly: GCF_040678965.1. Classification (NCBI taxonomy): domain Bacteria; kingdom Bacillati; phylum Actinomycetota; class Actinomycetes; order Streptosporangiales; family Streptosporangiaceae; genus Streptosporangium; species Streptosporangium sp. NPDC049248. The sequence continues at coordinate 25,407 of NZ_JBFAQY010000034.1, read as the reverse complement.
CTGATCAGATCGCTACCAGGCTCGTTGATCGTCTCGCCCCCGGCAGCGTTGAATCGTCTGCACGCCGACGGCTGACACAGGCGCTCGCGGATATCCCGGGAACCACGGCGTCACGGGCCCTCGTAGATCTGTCACATGACGAGGACCGTGCCGTTGCGCTTACCGCGACATACATTCTCGGGATACGCGACGTACGATGACGGGTCTTTCCTGGGGTGTGGCGCAGGACGTGCGCGCTGGTGAGGGCGTCGAGATCGGCCGTCTGAGCGATCGCGGCGATGATGCCGCCGGCGGCGCGGGCGGTCAACGGCAGGGCCGACCTCTGTGGGCGATCAGGACAGGCCGGCGGGGAGTGGCTGAGGACGTCGGCTGCGCCACCACGGCACAAGCTGGACGACGCCGAACGCGACCTCGACGATGAGGAACAGCCATAGCAGCCGCGTGGCGCCTTGGGCCAGTGCGTATGCCTGCCATGCCGCGAACAGCGTGCGCGCGGCGCCGTCGAACAGTCCGTGCACCGGTATTGGCCTGACGATGCGCAGGAGGGCCCAGACGACGACGACCGAGCCCATCAGATTCGCGTACAGGGTCTGCATCGGGTCGAGTGCCGGCAGGGTGCCCAGGCCGAACGCGCCACTCAACGACGACAGCGCACCGTGCAGCAGCGCGTACGTCCACGGCGTGGCGAATCCCGCCGTGACCACGAGGTCGTACCAGGCGCTGGCGCGTACGGCGCGAAGATAGGCGGGGCGGGAAGGGGCGAAACCAGGGATCACGATGAGCCTCCTGCTGTTCTCACGGCAACGACGCCTCACGGTAAAGGGTGGAGTACGCTCCAAGGTCAAGCCCCGGAATCCGACGGAGGATCATGCGCATCGGAGAACTGGCCGCGCAGGCGGGTATGACCAGGGACACCATCCGGTTCTACGAGAAGGTCGGCCTTGTCACAGGTCGACGGCTGGCCAATGGTTACCGCGACTTTCCTCCCGAGGCGGTGGCCTGGCTGCACTACGTCCGCACGGCGCAGACGCTCGGATTCTCACTGGCGGAGATCGCACGGCATGGCGAGGAACTGCACGACGCGCCGGACGCCGCGAAAGCGTTGTCCGCGTTGTTCGAGGAGAAGATCCAGGTCGTTGACGCGCGCATGGCCGAACTCGCCGCCCTGCGGGCCGAGCTCACCGCGCGCGTCGGCACCGGATGCCCATTGCGGGCGGCCGACCAGGCCGACTGAGCACCCGGCAGAGTCCAGCGGGTCCGGCTCCACCCGTCGCACCTGCGTCATCGCCCGGTGCGTCCATTCCGGGATCGGCATGCACACCCCGCCGTCGGTGCACGACGACTCCACCGTCGAGGCTCAGGCCGGCCTCCGGGGAGGATCGGACCGGATTTTGGCGCCGCGTAGCGCGTGGTAAGGATCATATCGTGAGGCCCAATTCGCGTTGATCTTGTTCTCAGAAATGAGTAGTTCTCAAGCTCGAGTCGGTTCTCCGCTCCCAAACGTGTCCCCAGCCGTCAGGTGGCCTCCCCGCCGGAGTCCACAGGCCTCGCGCGCCCGCGCGTAGACCCCTCGCGAAACTCTGAAAACTCAACGACTCGGCTGGGCACTCCAGCGAGCGCTCCTGGAGGTGACGCGACTGGAAATGGCGACCGCCCTGCAACTGCGCAATCTGCGCGAGGCCGAACCGCAGCACGGCTCACCGGTGAGCCTCGCTGGCTCCGTCGGCGAGGGTGATGGCGAGGACCGAAACGGTGGTCGGCTAGAGGTCCTCGACGCACCAGGCGGCGATCTCGGCGCGGCGCAAGACCGGTGTTGAGATCGCTCACAGCCGCTCCCGCTACCGAGGTTGAGGGCTACCACCGTGCTGGCAAGGGGGCCGCATGGTGCGGCTGGCTGATCTCGGCCGTCGTGGCGTGCAGGTGTTCACCCTCGGCGGAGTGGGTGCCGCTGTCATACCGTGACGAGGGTTCGGGCGCGGTGGAAATCCGCGGGCAGGGCGCTGCCGGTCAGGTCCCAGACCCATAGGCCGAAGAAGGCTCCGGTAAAGCCCAGGGTGCGCAGGCCGCCTGCGTCGATGTCTTCGGCGTGCTCGTCGGAGACCACGGTGGCGTCCAAGGGCTGTCCGAACTCCTGCCAGGTGCCCTCCAGCCGGACGCGGGTGCGCAGCAGCGGGCCTTGGAGATCCAGGGCGAGGCTGATCGGGGCGGTGTCGCTATCAGGCAGGGGCAGGCCGCCGTCCTCATCGACGGTGGTGACGCCGCGGTCGCAGGTGGCGCGGTGGAGCACGGCCTGCCCGGTGTCGTCTGCGGTGATGTGGAGGAAGTGCCAGTTGCGGGTGTTGTAGTAGAGGGTCACGCCGGCCAGGTGCTGGAAGCCGAGGGGGCGGAACTCGATGTCGGCTTCGAAGGTGGACCGCGGGGCGGGGACGCGGCGGGCGACGAGGCTGGGGCCGATGAGGCTCTGGGGTGAGCGGCCGCCCCGGATGCGCAGGTGGGAGGGGCGTTCGGTCAGCGAGAGCCAGTCGGGGGCGGCGTGGCGCCGCAAAGTGGACCACTGCGGGCCGAGGTTCGGGGCGTCGAAGTCGTCGTCCTCGGCGGGCGGCCAGGCGGGGGTGAGGGTGGTGTCCTTCGTTGTGGGGCGGACCTGGTCGTGTCCGACGGGAACGGTGATGGCCGGACGCCCGCCGGGAACGCGGGGCCAGCCGTCGTCGGTCCATTCCACCGGGGCGATGGCGGTCTCGCGGCCGAGGATGCACGGGCCGCGCCGACCCGTGGGGCGGGCGGCGAGGTAGGCGATCCAGGTGCGGCCGTCCGGCATGGTGAACAGGCTGCCGTGCCCGGCTTTCTGGAGTGGAAGGTCGGGGTCGTGGAGCGAGGTGAGCAGCGGCCCGGCGGGGTCGGTGACGTACGGGCCGGTCAGGCGGCGGGAGCGGGCGACGGTGACCCGGTGTTCCCATCCGGTGCCACCGTCGGCGGTGGTCAGATAGTACCAAGGGCCGCGGCGCAACAGGTTCGGTCCCTCGATCCAGCCCGCCCTGGGCGGGAGCTGGATGCGGACCGGGTCGCCGGTCAGGCGGCGGGCGGTGCGGTCGTAGCGGACGACTTCCAGGCCGGCGCTGCCGCCATGGCCGGGGCGCCAGTCGTGGACGAGGTTGAGCAGCCAGCTGTCAGGCCCGTCATGGAAGAGCGACGGGTCGAACCCGCGCGAATGCAGGGGGGCGGGGTCCGACCAGGGACCGATGGGGTCGGCCGCGGTGGTCAGCAGGTTGGGGCAGTCGGTGAAGCCGCCCGCGTAGGTGGACACGTTGCTGTAGACGAGGTGGAACAGGCCGTCCGCCCAGGTCAGGCTGGGAGCCCAGACGCCGCCGGAGTCCGGTGTGCCCTCCAGTCGCAGCAGCCGGTCCGCGCCGAGCGCGCCGCCGAGCGGGTCCCAGCGCACGAGGTCGCGGGAGCGGTGGATGCGGACGCCCGGACTCCACTCGAAGGTCGAGGTCGCCACGTAGACCCAGCCGTCGACGACCACGGCCGACGGGTCGGGGTGCGATCCCGGCAGTACCGGGTTGTGTATGGCCGGTGCCGGCGGTTGTGTCATGCGGTCCTTTCTGTCGGCGGCCCGCAGGTCTGCCAGGCCGTGGCACGGATGATCTTTGCGGGTTCCGCGATCGATGGACGGTGCGCCGCGGGATCGTCTCCACCGGGTCCCCCGGGTCGCGGGCGAAGCCCGGCTCGACCGCGGCCCACCAGCGGCTTCGGCGAGTGAAGCGCCCTACCGCCGTTTCTCGCCGGATGCCGTGCCGGTTTCACCGGCTTGCGGCGTGGGCCGCCCGTCACGTGGTCGTCCTGACCACCCGCGCCCACCGATCGGGAAGGCGCACCAGAGGAGTTCAGCGGCAGTCGGCCGGGCCCGCGCCGAATGCCGCGCGGTGCTGCTGGATGATCCCGGTCATCGTGGCGCGCAGGTGTTCGCCGTCGGCGAGGTCGAGGTCGGCGGTGAGCTGGGCGAGTTGCCCGGTGATCTCGGCGTGGAAGGCGGCGGCGGCCTCGCGGCCGGTGTCGGTGAGGGTGGCCTGCAAGGCGCGGCGGTCGCCGGGGACGGGGTCGCGGCGGGCCAGGCCTCGTTTCTCGGCGCGGTCCATGAGACCGGTGAGGGCGGCGCGTTCAACGCCGAAGATCTGGGCGAGGTCGGCCATGCCGCGGGGCCCTTCCAGCAGGACGCACAGGAGCTTGGCCTGGACAGGGGTCAGGTCGTGGCGTTCGGAGACCCGTGCGTAGATCCCCTGGACCAGGCCGGTGAGCTGGATCAGCGCGGTGGCGACGTCCATCGGCTCGCTGGCGGGGCCGGCAGCGGTACAGGGGTGACCTGAGGGGATGGCCGTTTCGGTGACTGTTTGCGCTGTCGTGTCCACAGGAATAATGTACACCATACATATAGTTAATGCCATGTACAGTACGCTGCATTAACCAAATGGCCGGTGAGGGCGGGCAAAGGAGGATCACATGTCGTTCAGCGAGCAAGAGATCGCGTATCTGAGGTCCCAGCGGCTGGCGCGGATCGCCACCGTCGGCGCGGACGGCCAGCCGGACGTGGCGCCGGTGGGATTCGAGTTCGACGGGACCCATCTGCTGGTGGGCGGGTTCAACCCGGCCCGCACCCGCAAGTTCCGCAACGTGGCGGCCGGCAACGCCAAAATCGCGATCGTGATCGACGACCTGCCGTCCGTCCAGCCATGGACGCCCCGCTACCTGCGCGTCTACGGCGACGCCCAGATCGTGCAGCGGCAGGGGCCCCGCGGACCCGCCCCGGTCATGCGGATCATGCCGCGGGTGTCGTGGTCCTACAACCTGGACGGCCTGCCGTTCAGCCACGACCGCGAGGTGAGTGTCCGCCGCACCGTCCACACCACCGGTCCGGCGGACGGCCCGCCACAGGACTGACCGGCCCCGCCTGGGAGCGGCCCGCCCGCACGGGGTCCGCACCCGCACCGCCGCTGTGCGCGGCATATCCCCGCACACGCCTGTCAAAGGAGAGAACAATCATGTCGAAACTGCTGGTGATCGTGGGCAGCACCCGTCCGGGACGGGCCGCCGACCAGGTGGTGCCCTGGGTCCTCGAGCACGCCGCCGCGCACGAGGGATTCGAGGTCGAGGTCGCCGACCTGCGCGACTGGCCGCTGCCGATCTTCACCGAGCACTTCGGGACCGTCGGCGACATCAACGACCCGACCTATTCCGAGCCGCTCGTGCGGGCGTGGAACAAGAAGGTCAAGGAGCACGACGCGTTCCTGTTCATCACGCCGGAATACAACCACAGCGTGCCGGGCGCGCTGAAGAACGCGATCGACTCGATCTGGCTGTCGTTCGGGTTCCGCAACAAGCCCGTCGCGGTCGTCGGCTACAGCAACGGCATCGGCGGCGGCATCCGCGCCATCGAGCACCTGGCCCAGATGATGGTCGAGGCCGAAGCCGTCCCGCTGCGCAACGCCACCGTGCTGCCGTTCGTCGGCGACGCCTTCGACGCACACGGCGCGCCGAAGAACCCGATGACCGGCATCAGCCTGCAGGTCATGTTCGACGACCTCGCCTGGTGGGCCTCCGCCCTGGACAAGGCCCGCGCCGACGGCGAGCTCGTCCCCGGCATGTTCCGCGCCCGCGCCGCCGCAGCCCAGAACTGACCCGCGCTTTCGTCGCCCGGCCGCCCCGCCACGGGGCGGCTTTCCACCTCCGATCACGAACGGGAGCAACGATGAGCTTCACCACCCGCCGCGGCACCCGCGGCGCCCGCCAGCCCAAGGCCAACCGGTTCTTCACCTGGGTGAACACCTGGGCGATGAAGCGGATCCGCACCAAGGGCGGCCAGGTCATGGGCATGAGCGCCCTGGTCCTGACCACCATCGGCGCCAAGACCGGGATCAGGCGCAGCACCCCTGTCGCCTGGTTTCCCGGCCCTGACGGCTCCTGGCTGATCGTGGCCTCGGCCGCCGGCGCCGCCGGCAATCCCGCCTGGTACCACAACATCGCCGCTTACCCCGACCAGGTCGAGATCGACGTCGACGGCGCCACCGTCTCGGTCACCGCCACCCAGTTGCACGGCCCCGGCCGCGACACCGCGTGGGCTCAGATCGCGAAGGCATCGGCCAGATTCGCCGGCTATCAGGACAAGACCGACCGGGAACTGCCCATCATCCGACTGACCCGCCGCCCGGCCTGACCCACGCCGAGCCCAAACACCCGAACTTCGAGGATCGTCCTCGCGCTGGCCCGTCGACGCCCCGCCGTGCGCACGTGGGCCTCCTGGGGCGGGCTCGCTCTGGCGCTGGTCTCAGCCGCGACGCCGTTCACGGTCTCCAGCGACACCCTCACCAGCCTTGCACTGGCCGCCATGCACCTGGTCGTCGGCGCCGCCTGGGTCACCAGCATGCGCACTGGCCCCGACCACCGCTGACCCCTGCGGTCACCACCATGCTCGCCCAGCTCAACCGCTCATCGCGTGGAGCCAAGCCCGCGCACCACTTCCTACCGCCCAGCTGGTCGAGGTCTGACCGGCACGGCTCTGTGAGAAAGGCCCGCACATGACCCTCACCGGAGCGGAACTGGCCGGCCAGGACGCTGTCGTCATAGGAGGCACCGGCAACGTCGGCGCCTTCCTGGTCGACGCCTTCGTCCGCGCCGACGCCCGGGTGCCGGTTCTCTCCCGCTCCCAGGACAAGATCGACCGTCTCCTCGCCCGGCTCGGCCCGGACAAGGCCAGTCACGTCGGCGCCTTGATCGGCGACATCGGGTCTGCGGCGGGTGCCGTCGCGGCGGCACCCGCCGGCTGGCACCAGACACCCTCGATGCTCCAAGCCGGATTCGACGACTTCAAGGCCGTCATCGAAAACAGCCTGTTCCCGCACTACCTGGCCGCGCAGACCTTCCTGCCACTGCCCCCGGCGGCTCCTACACCAGCATCAACGGCCCCGTGGGGTTCATCGGACCGCCTCAGCCCGGGATCGGGCCGATGGCGGTGGTCTCGGTCGCGCAAAACAAGCTCATGCAGGCCTTCGCGGTGGAGACCGCCGGCACACCCCGGGTCAACGACGTGGTCATGATGGCCTTCATCGGCCCTCACGGCACCCGCCCGGGCTCACCTCTCACCGGAGAACAGGTCGGCGACTACGTCGGCGCCCTGGCCTCACCGGCAGGCAGGACGGTGCACAACCAGACGCTGCACCTGCGCGACCCGCGCCAGGTCGCCGCGGCGTTGGCCGGCGACTTCACCGGCCCCGAGACCACTCCACCCCACGGGCCCGCTGAGCACCCATCCGGCACCTCAGGGCAAGGACCAGCACACCATGAACGACACCCACAGCACCCACGGCACCGGCAACGCGGTCACAGCCGTCGCCGACGCCTACTTCGGCGCCTGGCAAGCCAACCAGCCCTCCCAGCTGGCCGATGTGCTCGCCCCCGACGTTCGCGTCAACGGGCCCCTGGGGCAGATAGACGGCGCCGCGCAGTACCAGGCCTCGCTGGCCCGCATCTTCGCCATCACCAGCGAGCTCGTCTTCCACAAGCGGTGGGTCGACGGCGACGACGTCATGACCTGGTTCGATCTGCACCCCCGCGGCGCCGGGGAACCTTTCCCCGTAGCCAGCTGGCTGCAGATCGAAGGTGGCCGCATCACCCGCGTCCGGGTCACCTTCGACCTCGGCAAGCTCCTGCAGGCCGGCGACCCGCGCCGTGCTTCCACCGGCCAAGAAGAGCCCGGCCCGGCGGCTCGTCCCTGAATCGCTGAACGGCGCAGTCAGCTGCGGCGAGTACTTCGCCATTGGCTGCCCCCGGCCAACACCCATCGCACGAGGTGCGCGCGACGGCTGCCGCCTGTCGGCGTACGCCTCTGTGTGCAGAGGCGTACGCCGACATCGAGGATCGCGAGGGCCTTCGCCAGCGCGGTTCGTGAGGACCCCTGGTGTCGTCCGCCGTATTGAAGGTCGTCGCCGTGACTGGCGACCTGTTCCAGCACATCGGCTCTGGCACGTTGGATCTCCTCGTCCGTGGCGTGGCGCAGTTCAGCGATGCCCGGGGCCGGTACTACGCCTCGCCCGCACTGGCCAGGCTGTTGGACTCGGCGCCGCGCGAGCAACTCTCCGACCGCTTCCCCGGCACTCGCGCCGGGTTGATCGGCCAGGCCGCGCTGTCCGGGCCCGACGAGCTGGCCAGCGCGCCGAGCAGCGCGCTGGCCGGCCTCGCGCTCTTCCAGGCGGTACGGCCCGCGCTCGCCGGGGTGCGGATCACCGATTCCCGCTTCTTCCCCGAGCTGATCGTCCCGCACTCCTGGCGGTACGCGGCCGTGCTCGTCTGCGTGCCGGTCGTCGCGGCGTGCGTCGCGCTGTAATCGCTGCGCCGAGTGCGGATCTCACCGCTCGGCGCGGCCAGGAAGGCCGCGTCGCCCCCGCCGCGGGGTTGGCGGGTGATCCCGCTGCTGGCCGGGCTGGGGTTGTTCGCGGGCCCGGTGTACCGAAACGGCAAGGAGCCCGACGCCCTGCTGTCCGGCGCGGAGCTCGCCCTGATCATGGTCGGGCCCTGGCTGACGATGCGGGCCGCGCGCCTGGCAGCCCGGCTGACCCGGAGCGCGGCGACACTGCCGGCCGCGCAGCGGATGGCCGCGGACCCCAGAGCCGCCTTCCGCGCGGTAAGCGGGCTCGTGCTGGCGGTGTTCATCGGCACGGCGATAGCGGGCCTCGTGCCCGCCGTGCTCTCCGGTCAGCAGGCCGTGGCCGGCGGCGCGCTGAACCACGTGCTGCGCGCCCAGTTCGCCCGGCCCGGCGTCACGGGCCTACCCCAGCAGACACAGGCGGACCTGCTCGCCCGCCTGCGCGGCTCCCCGGGCGTGGATGTGCTGCCGATCTACGCCAAGCAAGCCGGGAGACCCCGAATTCAGCCCCTGGCGGGTGCCGTTCGACCCCGCGCATCCACTGACCACCCCTCGGGGGCTCAAGCACGACAGTCCGGCGGCGCGGCAAGCCCTGGCCGATGCCGTGCACTTCTTCCAGGCCAACCGCATCCCCCTGACGCTCACCCCGGGCCAGGCGCAGCGCTACTCCTCGATCCCGCTTCCCGGCTGTACCGAGGGCGAGGGCTGTTTCGACAGGGTGCGTATGAGCGGCCCGCTCGGCACCGACGGGCACTACCCGGAGGTGGACACCGGCTCCAGCTTCATGATGGCCGTCGAGCTCGGCCCTGACGGCCCCGTTCCCGCACCATCCTCACCTACTCCCTCTCCGCCGATCCCACCTCGGCCCACCACACCGACCAGACGGTCCTGTTCTCGCGCGGCCAGTGGGTCACCGGGCGCTTCACCGGAGCCGAGATCGCCGCCGATCCGCAGCTGAGGACCACCACGGTGCGTGGGTGAGGTACGCGACGTCAAGCAACCGGAGTTGACCGGCATCGACCGGTCAACTCCGATCTCCAGCATGGCCTGGTGGGTTCGGAACGTCCTTACCTGCGGATCGGGAATCCCGACAAGACTGATCTCGCTAGGGTCGTCGTACTTCGCGAGGGTTTCGAGCCGGCGGGGTACGGCACCGACCGCGCCGAACGCGGCCGGAGACAGGCCCCCGCCCTTTCGAGCCACAACCGCGCGCTCAGCTGACGGCAGCGCCGAACCACTTGGGCAGCCGGCCGAGCAGCCCTTGCTGGTCTTCACCGACCCACGCCACGTGGCCGTCCGGCCGCAGCAGCACCGCGGGCACGTTCAGTTCCTCGCTGACGTCGACGACGTGGTCGACCCGATCCGCCCAACCCGCCACCGAGAGCCGGCCGGTCTGGTCGAGCAGCAGCCCGCGGCCGCCGTGCATCCGCTCGTAGAGGCGTCCCCGTTTCAGCTCCATGTCCCGCATCCGCCGGCCGAGCAGTTCATGCCCCTCGCCGAAGTCGTAGCGGACCCCGATCGCGATGATCTTCTCGATCAGGTACCGGTTCACCTCCTCGAAGTCCATCAGTTCCGACAGCAGCCGGCGCACTGACCGGGGGCCCGGCTCAAAAGAGAGCAGCTCCATCTGCGCGCGGGTGTTGTTCAGTACGTCGGCGGCCACCGGGTGCCGTTCGGTGTGATAACTGTCCAGCAGCCCCTCCGGCGCCCAGCCTCCGACCTCGGCGGCCAGTTTCCAGCCGAGGTTGAACGCGTCCTGGATACCGAGGTTGAGCCCCTGCCCGCCGGTCGGCGGGTGGATGTGCGCCGCGTCGCCGGCCAGCAGCACCCGGCCGACCCGGTAGCGCTCGGCCAACCGGGTGGCGTCGCCGAAACGGGAGAGCCAGCGCGGTGAGTGCACGCCGAAGTCGGTGCCGGCGAAGGCCCGCAGCCGCTGTTTGAACTCCTCCAAGGTCGGCGGAACCGTGCGGTCCTCGGCCACCCCCTCGGCGGGCACGACGACGCGGTACACCCCGTCCCCGAGGGGCCCGGCGCCGAACCTCAGTTGGGTCCTGCGGACCTGTGCGACGATGGCGGCGACCGTCGCCGGATCCTCGGTCACCTTCATCTCGCCCAGCAGCGTCTCGACCCTGCTGGGCTCGCCGGGGAAGCCGACGCCGAGCAGCTTGCGCACCGTGCTGCGGCCGCCGTCGCAGCCGACGAGGTAGCGCGAGCGCAGCCGCGTGCCATCGGCCAGCTCGACGGTCACCCCGTGTTCGTCCTGGTCGAGCCCGACCAGCTCGCACCCGCGCCGGATCTCCGCGCCGACCTCGGTGGCGTGCTCGGCCAGCAGGCGATCGGTGGTGGTCTGCGGAATGCCGAGAACGTAGGGATGCGTGGTGTCCAGCCGGTCGGGCGAGGGCTTGTCGATGCCGGCGAAGAAACCGCCGACCGGGTACTTCTTGCCGTGCACGAGGAACCGCTCCAGCAGTCCGCGCTGGTCCATCACCTCGATGCTGCGCACGTGCAGGCCGAGCGCGCGGACATACCTGGCCGGCTCCGCCTCCTTCTCCAGCACGAGCGTGTGCACGCCATGCAGCCGCAGCTCGCCGGCCAGCATCATGCCGGTCGGTCCGCCGCCGGCAACGATCACGTCAATCATGAACCCCCCATTCGACAAGGTCGCATTTCGGCCGGCCGCTCCATGCGGTCCGGTGACTCGCACACCCGTGTCCTCGCGCCGAGTTTCCGTAACCGCACCGCGACTCCCACCGGCGGTTCGACGTCCCGCGAAACCCACACGTCGACAAAAGAACACGTATTCCGCGAATCCCTGATTTCCGCAGGTTCTGGCCTCGGCCGACGATTCTGCGGCACGACCCGGGTCTTGCCGCAAGCCCCCCGGTGCGCTATACGTTGAGAGTGGCAAGGAGTGGATGACCTCCTTGCCTTTGCCTTTTGTCGCCCGGCTGTGGACGGACAGGCTCCTCCCGAAGCGGTGACGCGCCGCGTACGGCGATACCACCGCCGGCTGGGACGAGGACGACCCCGACGCCTCCGTCGAGGAGCACCTGATCGTCGTCTCCCCCGGCCGTCGCCCGTGGCGGCGAGGTCCGGCGCGCGCGACGGGCCGGTCGTCCCCACCGTCCAGGTGACCGTCTCGAGCTACGTCACCCCGGCCCCGAAGCCATCGCCGCCGGCACCGGCCGTGGCCGCTTCGACCTACCTGTACTGGCCCGCCAAGGAAGACCTCATCCTCGGGCTGCTCGCCCGTGAACTGCTGACCTTCCTGAATGAGATCGTCGCCCGCATCACCGCCGATCCCGCCATCGTGCTGCCGCGCCATCTGGCCCCGCTGCTGATCCGCACCGGACTGCGGCTGCCCCTGGCTCGCCGCGTGCAGAGCGGCGACGCCGGCCTGCTGCGACTGCTCACCCAGCAGGTCGGCGACCGCGAACTGTTCGCCCGCACCACGCCCAGCGCCCTGTGCGAGACGGGCCTGCCGATCTGTCACCGCCACGGCCTGATCCGCCACGATCGTCCCCTGCCCGACCTGACCTACGCCGTGCACGCCGTACTCACCGGGTTCGGCGCCGCCATGTCCGACCCGGCCACCGCATCCCTAGGCGTCGACGACCCTGCCGAGGTCCTCGCAGACACCGTGGCCCAGTTGCTCGAACCCCCCGTCGCCCCCGGCGAGCAGGCCATCGCCGCGGCCGCCGAGAAGACCATCATCGTCCTACGACAGATCAACGAGGCGTTGCTCGACCTCATCGAGCGCAGCCAGACCTTCCAGTAGTGAGCAGCTCCAAGTCTGCGCGGCTCCGCAGGAGACGTCTGAAGACGTTGCGTCCAAGCCCGTCGTAAGAACAGCGCCCGAACCGGACCGCTCCGCTTCGTCAGCCCGGTGATCTGCCATCGTCGGGGGCGCGCCCGACACGGCGGGCGTTGCCGGTTCCGCAGTCCAGGCACACCACCCAGTCCCGCAGCTCGCCGTCTTGCTCCCAGATCTCACCGGCGACATTGCTCTGATCTTCGCCGCAGAAGAAACAGTTCCCCTCGCGGCCCTTCAGGCGCCGCATCGCGTGCAACCGCTCGCCCTCATGGTGCTGGTAGCCCAGCCAGCCGCACCCGGAGCACTCCCACCACAGTTCGCGCCTGGGCTGTGGCTCCTGGCCGCCCCAGAGGCTGCGGCGACGCAGAACCTGCAGAGCCGTCAGCTTCCGCCGGCACCGTGCGCATTCCGGGCTCACGAGGTGAAGCCCGCGAGGTTCGTACAGTGCCATCACCGGGGTGCGGCCGGTGACGGTGAGGGAGTCACGCGCTTGGGAGATGAGCAGCGACATGCGGAACTCACCGGTCCTGGCCTCGATGTTGGTCGGCACTTCGGGAACGTCCCTCAGCACGGTGACGTCCCAACCGGCGGACACGAGCAGAAACCTGGCGCCCTGCACCGGATCGACACCCGGCTCACCGTTCATGGCGTGCTGGACGTGCACGGAATAGGAGAACCGCAGCGGTTCCTCCCAATAGGTGATAGCCGGCGCCTCCGGTAGCGCCACCTCCAGGTCCTGGTCTCCGGTCAGCTCCACGACGACCGACCGGACCTGGCCGCGCAGCCACCGAGCCGCCCGATCCAACTCTTCACGCGCGCCCGGGATCTTCGTCATCACCACGTCCCGGCATCGGAGCATTCGCCGCGCCTCACCGGCGAACCGTACATACTTCCAAGCCCGACGCCAAGGTCCGGTCTTGTTCGCGAGAGTCGACCGCGGACGAGGCCCGCCGGATCGGCGGCCGGGGACGGACCGTTGGGGAGTTCCTGGCGATCGAGCGGCCGCTGCGGCCCGGGGCGGCCACAGCGCGGGCAGTCCCGCTTGGCCGCCTCCTGCCGGGCTTCGCGACGGCGGTCCCGACACACCGTCACCCCTTTCGACCGGACCGGGTGGCCGCACTCCGGGCAGAGTCGCGAGCAGGTCACCCACTTGCCGGACTCGGCCTGCGAGGTCTTCTGGGCGATGCCGCCGGGCCCGCCCGAAGAGGAGGTGCCAGGCCGCGTCCTCCGACGGCACCCGCGATGAAAGTTTCGCCAGAAGCCGCTACGGGGCTTCCGACGAACGGACCCCGCCGCCTCATCGAAGAGCATGCGAAACCCACATCCCAGAGGGGCCCGGTGCCCCGCCCCGGACGCCCCGTGGACACGCTCCCATACCCCAGGAGAGCGCTTCCTCCTATCCTTGCCCAATGGAACTAGCGGAGATCCGCACCTACCCCATCAAATCCACCAGAGGCATCTCCCGCCCATCCGCCCAAGTACTCCCCTGGGGTCTGGAAGGCGACCGCCGCTGGGCCGTGGTGGACCCGCTGGGAGAACTGATCTGGGTAGGCGAACACCCCCGGCTTCTCTCAGTTTCGGCCGCCGAGACCCCCGAAGGCGGTCTTCACCTGTCGGCGAAGGCCATGGGCGAACTCAAGGTCCCCCCGGCCACCGGCGACACGATCTCGCTAGGTTGCTCCAACCTCGACCGAGCCGTGCTCGCCCACGCCGACGCCCACGAATGGTTCACCCGCCTGCTCGGCATGCCCGCTCGCCTCATCTGGCTGGACGACCCCGGACGCCGGACCATCACCGAGAAACAGGGCGGCCTCTGGGACGGGCCCCTCATGCTCGTCTCCAGGAGTTCGCTCCAGCGCCTGGACGACTGGATCGCCGAAGGTGCCATGGAACGCCAGGAGCACCCCCCGGCCCCCCTCGACGTCGCCCGCCTCCGGCCCAACGCCATCATCGACGGCGCGGAACCCTTCGCGGAGGACACCTGGACGTCGGTCCGCATCGGCGAGGTCGATTTCCGCGTCTCGGGGTTGTGCGACCGCTGCGCCGCCACCATCTGGGACCCGGTCACTCAGGACCGCGGCAAGGAACCCCTGAGAACCCTGGCCAAACACCGCCGCTGGGACGGAGAGACCTGGTTCGGTATCCGCCTGGTGCCCAGGAACCTCGGCGAGCTGAGGGTCGGCGACGAAGTCCGGCCAGGCTAGCCGGTCAGGCGATTCAGGGCCGCCTTCAGCACCGCGAGCCCGGCCCCGCCTCCGAATCCGAGACGATCAGCGGTGGGCCGTTGCGATGAGGCGTCGCAGTGCGGCGTGGGCGGGTGGGCCCCACGTAGCCTTGCCGCCTGGGCGGCCGCGGACGCCGGCCTCTCCGATGAGGATGCCGGCGAGGGCCTGCCCCACCGCCCATCCGCGGGCGCGGCGCAGGGTCGCGGCGTCCGGGGCCGGCTGGCAGGCGGCGTGGAAGAGGTCGGCGGCGCCGTCCGGCAGCAGGGTCCACGCGGCGGCGAGGTCGCAGGCCGGATCGCCGGCGCAGAGGTCGCCGAAGTCGATCACGCCACAGATCGTGCCGTCCGCGGTGAGGATGTTGGCCGGATGCAGGTCGCCGTGGAGCCACAGCGCCGGGCCTGCCCAGCCGGGCGCGGCGGCGGCGTCGTCCCAGACCGCGCGGACGGCGTCCGGGTCGGAGACGAGCCCCAGTTCGGTGGCCGAGGCGAGCTGTTCGGTAAACCCCTCAGAGCGGTCGGCCAGCGACCCTCCGCGGCCAAAGCGGCCCGCGGGCGCCTCATCGGGGGCGGGTTGGTGCAGAGCCGCCAGGAAAGCGGCCAGGACGTCGGCCGCCTCCGCGCCGCGCGTGACGGGGGCCCGGTCGGCAGGCTCGCCCGGCACCCAGGTGGTGACGATCCAAGGTCGTGGAAACAGAGTGGAGGGCTCGCCGAGGCGCCGCGGGACGGGAACCGGCAGAGGAAGGCGCGGGGCGAGGACGGGCAGCCAGGTGTGCTCCTTGCGCAGCAGCGCGTCCGCGGACCGCGTCGCCCAGGGCAACCGGACGGCGAGGTCGTCGCCGAGCCGCCAGAGCTGGTTGTCCCAGCCACGCGCGCCGAGCCGCACAGGGCGATCGGCCAGGTCGGGGTGCTGGTCGCGCAGCAGATCCCGGACCAGCTCCGCGCTGATCTCGATCTCGGTGTGAGTCATGCGGAGCAACAGTAGCCGGATGGCGGCCCGCCCGTTTCCTCACCGGTGCACGGCTCTCAGGACAGCGGATCCCAGGCTGTCAGCTGCCGCTCGGGGAGGTGGCAGGCGAGAGCACAGCACTGAGGGCGGCGGCACCGTCGAGGAGGGCTCTGGAGCGCGCCGCGAGACCGGCGTCTCTGGCGGCCAGCACCGAGGCGACGTCCTCCAGCCGGCGGGCGCGCCGTAGCTCCGGCATGAGGGCACGAAGGGGTGCGATGCGGTAACCGGCCCTGCGCAGTTGGTGAACGATCCGTGCGTCTCGCACTTGGTCGGGTGTGTATCGTCGCGTTCCTCGCGCGGGATCGCGGTCGGGGACGACAAGATCCTCGGCATCCCAGTGCCGCAGCGTCGAAGGACGCACGCCGAGGGCGGCGGCGAGTTCGGAGACGCCCATCGAGTCCGATGCGCGCACGTCTTCGATCGGCTCGCTGGAGATCGTCCGGGCGGCCTCCCTGGCCTGTTTCAGTTCTGTGCGCTCTGCGTGGAGCCGGGCGTGCGCCGCGTCGAGAAGGGCGAGCACCTGCGAGGCAGGGAACCGGTGGACGGCTCGAACGATCTTCTTGGCCTCGATCGGGCCCGCGCCCGCCGCGAGGGCCCGGTAGGCCAACGCGGACTGTAGATGTATCTCCCCATAGATCCGGTAGCCCACGGCCGTACGCGTCGCCGGCGGCAGCACACCGTCGCGTTCGAGATTGCGCACCTGTTGAACGGAGTACCCGGCACGCCGAGCGACGTCGACGGTACGCATGTCCCGCGATTTGAGACCTGACACCCTGAAGCCCCTTATCCTCAGCCCCAAAGTCTCCATAAGCACTTTAATGCCACGCTAGAGCACATGACCATAGACGAGATCATTGGCTTCATCGACGGCCTCGACGGCGTCTTGACCCTCAGGCCGGCACCCGGCGACGGCTCGCCGGAGATCAGCTGGGGCGACACGTTCTTCTACTACGCGCCTGATGGTGTCATCCCGGCAACGACCCAGCCCTTCGCGACGGTCGTGACCAAGAACTACCCCGGCGACGAGGCATCGCGCCTGGACCTGCCGGACACCTTCCGCGTGAACATCTCCGCCGGTAAAGAGGCGTTCATCCGGTGGACCGGTCACGCACCACGCGAATCAGCCACCACCGAGGTCGACCCCGGCGCTGTCGACACCGTGATCGCGCACCCCGTCTACGGCACCGTCGGCTGGCTGGCGGTGGTGAACCCGGGCTCGCGCACTGGAGCGGCAACCCGTGAGCTGCTGCGTACGGCCCATCACCTCGCACGCTCGCGCCATGAGCGACGCGCTGGATCCACGGCGCGCTGACGTGAGGTGGCCCTGGAGATCATGGAGTTTCAGGTGGCGGTCCCCACCCGAATCCA
This sequence comes from Streptosporangium sp. NPDC049248, assembly GCF_040678965.1. Classification (NCBI taxonomy): domain Bacteria; kingdom Bacillati; phylum Actinomycetota; class Actinomycetes; order Streptosporangiales; family Streptosporangiaceae; genus Streptosporangium; species Streptosporangium sp. NPDC049248. The sequence continues at coordinate 8,582 of NZ_JBFAQY010000034.1, read as the reverse complement.
GCGCGTCCTGCCGGTTCCGACGTCGTTGCGCATCTCGAAGCCGGCGGCCTCCCCGGCTTCTTGTCAGCCGGCGGCAACGGTTCCGGGGCCGCCCGCCGACCTCTCAGCCGAGCGGGCGGCCGGAGTCGTCCGCATCGCCGAAGCCCTTACCCGTGGTTCCCGATGCCGCCCGGAGACGGTCGGCCATGACGCCGATCCGCCCGATCAGCTCCGGTGGTTCATGGACCTCGAACCCGATGTCCATCAGGGCGACCCACACGACGATCTCGTCGAGGTTGTTCGCACCGCACAGGAGGACACAGGTCTCCGCGTCGACGGGCTCCACCGCCCCCACCGTCGGCGGCATGTGCCCGGTCACGACCTCCGCCGGGGCGTGCATGGTGAGGCGCGCCTGGTAGCGGTACGGGGCACTGGAGATCACCCGGGACATGTAGGCGGCGAGGTCCTCGTCAGGCGGATCCCGAGGGACGAAGCGGGGCCCGTTCGGCGTCCTCAGGCGCAGCCGGTCGACCCGGTAGGTCCGCCAGTCCTCCTTGTCGATGTCCCAGCCCACGAGATACCACCGGCGCCCCGAATGCACGAGCCGATGGGGCTCGGCTGAACGGCGGCTCTCCTGCCCCTCGTGCGACCGGTAGTCGAACCGCAGTCCCTCGTGGTCCCGGCAGGCCGCGGCGATGGCGGTCAGCACCTCGGGGTCCACCGGCGCCGCGGCCCCCGGCATGGGCACGGTCATCGACTGCAGCGCGTGAACGCGATGCCGCAGCCGTGCGGGCAGCACTCGTTCGAGCTTCGCGAGCGCCCGCACGGATGTCTCCTCGATCCCGGCGACCGTTTCCCCGGCGGCCGTCCTCAGCCCCACCGCGACCGCGACCGCCTCGTCGTCATCGAGCAGCGACGGGGGCAGGTCGGACCCGGCGCCCAGCCGGTAACCCGGCGTGCCGGCCGTGGCGTGCACGGGATAGCCCAGTTCCCGCAGCCGGTCCACATCCCGCCGTACGGTCCGCGTCGTGATGCCGAGTCGCTCCGCGAGCTCCGCGCCGGACCAGTCTCGGACCGCTCACCGACCCGGCGGCGCACGGCGGCGACCGGTCCGACGCGTTCCACCTCGTCGCCCCGTCGATTCCCGGGTTCGGTTTCTCCGGTCCGACCACCGAGACCGGCTGGGACCTGCAGCGGGTCGCGCGGGCGTGGACGGAACCGATGGACCGGCTCGGCTACCTCGGTACGGCGCGCAGGGCGGCGACAGCGGCTCGGTCATCTCGCCGACGCTCGGCCGCATCGCGCCCCAGAACGTCGTCGGCGTACACGTCAACGGCGCGCTCGGGTTCCCGACCGGCGACCCGGCCGAGTTCGAGGGGCTGACCCGGGCGGAACTCGCCCGCCTCGGCCAGTACCAGGACCAGGACCGGGCCGGCTACGCGATAATCCAGGCGACCCGGCCGCAGACCCTCGCGTTCGGACTGCACGACTCGCCCGCGGCGCAGCTGGCGTGGATCGTGGAGAAGTTCACGGCGTCGCCGTCTTCCCCGGCGACGCCGGGGTCCGGCGGATCGCCGAGCGCGAACACGACATCGTGCACTGGTCGGAGTTCGACCGGGGCGGCCACTTCGCCGCGATGGAGGCACCGGACCTGCTGGTCACCGATGTCCGCGCGTTCTTCCGGCTGGTTCGCTGACCTCAGGTTCGCCTGACATCGAACGGAACCAGGGGCCATACCGAGGGATCCCTTTGGTCTGCCGTTGTGGCCCGTTCCGGTCGTGGCGATCCTGATCGCCTTCGTGCGGGGGCAGGGCTACTGCCGGATCGGCCCCCGCATCACACCTTCCGGCCGGGCGGGTCTTGGCCGTACCGCCCCTCGACCACGGGCGGTACGGCCAAGGCCCGCTGCGGGCCAACCCGGGATGATCTTCCTCAGGTCGTCAGCAGCAGCCGGTGTTCGCCGCGGTGCCGACCGGCCGGCCGGGGGCCTGGTCCCCGTCCGGGCCACAGGCGCAGGGCGTCGCCGGGCCCTGGGCGGCGGACTTGCCCAGGACGTCGGCGTCGGCCTTGACCACGTACACCTCCCATGGCTCGGCGCCGGGACCGGTCACCCACACCTTGTCCTGCAGGGCGTAACAGCAGGAGGTGTCGTTCTCCTCGAAGGTGGCCAGCCCGGCGTCCTTCAGCCGCCGGGTGGCCGCGGTGACCTGGTCGGTGTCGGTCACTTCGACGCCGAGGTGGTCCAGGCGGGTGTCGTGGCCGGCCTCGCCTTCCAGGAGCACCGGCTTCAGCGGGGGCTCGGCGATGGCGAAGTTGGCGTAGCCGGGGCGACGTTTGGCGGGTTCGGTACCGAACAGTTTGGAGTAGAAGGCGATCGAGCCTTCCAGGTCGGAGACGCGAAAGGCGAGCTGAACACGGGACATGCGAGTCCTCCTTCTCGCCGCACGGCGTCTACCCGCGAACCGCCGAAGGATCCGGCCGTTTCAAGGACCGGTGCCCGGTTCTGAAACGGCGAGGGCGGAGCCGGTGGCGGTCTGGGCGAGCAGGGCGCCGGACAACACGATCAGCCCGCCCACGATCTGGAACGCACCGAGCGTCTCGCCGACCAGCGCCCAGGCCACGATCGCGCCGCCGATGACCTCCAGCGACGCCACGGTGGCGCCCACCGCGGCCGAGAGCCGCCGCACGGCGTGCACCCCCAGGATGTACGCGACCACGGTCGCCACCAGCACCATCCACAGGTACGCCACCAGCACCGGCAACATCCGGCCGCCACCCGCGGCGGGCGTCGCGGAGACCATGAAGGCGTCCCACAGGATGTTCCAGGGCCGGGCGAACGGGGTCAGCACCACGGCCGCCCCCGTCATCCCCCAGGCGATGAGTCCAAGCGGGTCCACGTCGTCGCCAAAGCTATCGTTCATCAGGAAATATCCGGCAGAGCATGCTCCGGCCAGCAACCCCAGCAGCAGGCCCGGCACGTCCAGCCGTACCTCCTGCCAGACCTCGACGACGACCCCGAGGCCCACGACCGCGACGACCGCCCCGACGTACGCGGCCCGCGCGAGCCGTGCCTTTCGTACGAGCCGCACCCACGCCACCACCATCACCGGCGCCATGCACACCAGCAGCAACGCGATCCCCACCGGCAACCGGGTGATCGCGACAAAGTAGAGCAACTGCACCCCGGCCACCGCCATGACCGCGTACAGCCCGAAGAACGGCAACCTGGAGCGGGGTATCCGCAACGCCCGCGGCCTGGTCACGGCCAGCGCGGCCACCAGTAACAGCCCCGCCCCCGCCATCCGCGTCCACACCGCCTCGATCGGCGTCAGCCCGGCGGTGATGAGGTATTTGGCCATCGGCCCCGAGAACGCGAAACACCACGAGGACACGAACGCGAGCGCGAGCCCCGCATACCTCATTTCACACCACCTGTGTCGTAACTACCGTCCAGCGGGCTTGACGCTGACATGTTCGGCGCCCCAGGCGCAACGGGATAAAGATCTTCGCATGATCGCTGACGGCGGACGACGGCGGTGCGGGGACCTGGCCGTTCCGTACGGCGACGGACGATCGGCTTCCGGTCCGCACCGTCGAGGAGGAACATCGGCGGCCTGTCGGTGCCCTACAGCAGCGGAAACGGGTTTGCAGCGGCGCCGGTCGCACGGACTCGGCTACGTTTGCGCCGACCGGTACGCGTTAACGGCGATGTGGGCGAATGAGCGGATCAGGGGACTCTCATGCTCGGTCGCCCAGGCGACAACAAGAAGGCTCGGGGGCATGTCGGTCAGGGGCGCCCAGGTCAGCTCGTCGGGCAGGGCATGGGTGAGCGGCGCGATGCCGACCATGCCGTTCCAGAGGACGGCCTGCGTGCATTCGTTGACGGTGCGCACCACCGGGCCGGCAGGCCGCTCGCCGACGGGCGTCGCCCCGTTCCAGTAGGCGCGCCAGACCGGGTCCGTGCCCTCTGGCAACTGGAACCAGGGACGGCCGGCGAGGTCGGCCAGGCACAGGGTGTCGCGGCCGGCCAGCGGGTCGTCCGCGCGCAGGACGACCCCGACCGGGTCGGAACGCAGCACGCGCGTGCTGATGCCGATGTCGTCAAAGGGCAGTCGGGTGAGCGCCACATCGGCCAGGCCGTTGCGCAGTCCCGTGGTGGGGTCGGTGAAGTCCGCCTCGCGGATATCGGGATTGCGGAATCGGTGTTGGACGCCGGGCACGCGCCGGCGGCAGGGTCGGAGCATGTCTTCCGAACCCCTCACCCACGAGCCGATCGTCGAGATCTCCCAGGTCCGGGAACTCGCCCGCGACCTGGTGGTGATCCCGAACCGCGGGGCGGAGCTCGTGCCCAACATCGGCGTCATCGGCGGCGACCACTCTGTGCTGGTCGTCGAGACCGGCATGGGACCGCGCAACGGCGAGAAGGTGCTCGCCTTCGCAACCGAGTACGCCAAGGGCCGCAAGCTCTACCTGACCACGACGCACTTCCACCCTGAGCACGCGTTCGGCGCGCAAGCCTTCGCGGGCGAGGCGACGTACCTCGTCAACGGCGCGCAGGCAGCGGACCTGGCCGGCAAGGGGCCGGGCTACCTCGAGATGTTCCGCGGCCTCGGCGCGCCGATCGCGCGGCAGCTGGAAGACGTCGAGCCGGTCACACCGGACGCGGTCTACGACGGCGCGTACGAGCTCGACCTGGGCGGCCGGGTCGTGCGGCTGCGTGCCACGGGACGCGCCCACAGCAAGGGCGACCAGGTGGTGACCGTCCCTGACGCGGGTGTGCTGTTCACCGGTGACCTGGTCGACGCCGGACAGTTCTCGATCTTCCCGTGGTTCCCGCCGTACGACACCGACGTCTCGGGGTTGCGCTGGATCGAGGTGATGCGCGGCCTGGTCGCGACCGGCCCGAAGGTGGTGGTGCCCGGCCACGGCGACATCTCCGGCCCGCAGTTGCTGGTCGATGTCCGTGACTATCTCGAGCTGCTGCGCGACGAGACCTGGGTGCGGCGCGACTCGGCTATGACCCAGGAGACAATCGTCGCGGAGGTCAAGGCGCTGATGATCGAGCGGCACCCGGAGTGGGTCGGCCAGGAGTGGATCGAAAAGGGCGTTGGCTGCTTCTGCGCGGAGCACGCGTGACGCGCCGGTAGCGCGGCATCTCCGCCTGCGCGAGATCTTCGGCGTCCCGGAGGCGGACCTGCCCGCCATCTCGGCCGAACACGCGGGGCCGGTGTTCGTTGAGGAGGCGTCGCAGGCCGCGAGCACGGCGGCGCCGTCATCATCGACCTGCTGTGTCCCTTCCGCAGGCGGGAGAGGCGGCGGTACGGCGAGGCCGACAGCGGCGTCGAAGGGGGTCACACGACGGCGACGGCGTCGATCTCGACGAGGAAGCCGGGGCCCAGGCCGGCCACGACGTGGACCGTGATGGCCGGCGGCGGGTCGGCCCGGTTCCACACCTCCTGGAAGGCGGCCACCCCCTCGTCGAACGTGTGCCCGTCCACCACGGCGATGCGCCAGTGCACGATGTTCGCCAGGCTCGCCCCCTCGCTCTCCAGGATGGTCGTGAGGTTGCGGAACGCCTGCCTGGACTGCTCCCCGACCGTGGGACCGACGACCTTGCCGTCGGCGCCGACGCCGTTCTGCCCGCCGACGTAGATCGTCTTCGTCGGCTGTTCGACCACGACGGCCTGGCTGAAGGCCGGGCTGCGATGGAGTCCTTCGGGGTTGATATGCCGTACACCCATGTGTCGCTCTCCTCTTGACGATAACACCGGTCATACTGGTTTCGTTCGACACCAGTTATAGTAGTGTCATGCGAGCGAACGCAACCGGACGGGTGCTGCACGACCCCAAGGGCGGGTCGTTCCGGTTCGATGCCGGCGCCGTCTGCCTGGACTTCGCCCACACCGGCGGTGAGGGCCGATACGCGGTTTTCGAGACCCTGCACGAGCCTGCCGACCTCGGTGAATGGCTGGCCCAGCCGCCACTGGCCGCGGTCATGACGGTCCCCGTGACGGCCCGCGAGCTGACCGCGGCCAAGACCCTCCGCCAGGCGATCTGGGACGCGGCACACGCCCAGGCGGCGCGTCACCCCCTCCCCACCGGAACCGTCGCCACCATCAACCGGGCCGCGGCCGCGGCGCCGCTGATCCCCGCGCTCGCCGCCGACGGCACGACCGCGGGGTGGGCGCCGCCGGTGCGGGCAACGCAGGCACTGTCGACGCTGGCGCGGGAGATGATCGAACTGCTGTCCGGGCCGCTCGCCGAACGCATCCGCGAGTGCGCGAGCGACAACTGCCCGCTGGTGTTCGTCGACACCTCCCGCCCCGGCGCCCGGCGCTGGTGCGCGATGGAGCGCTGCGGCAACCGCCACAAGCTCCGGGCTCTCCGCGCCCGGCGGGCCACGGACCCGTGACACGGCCTCAGGCACGGCGAACCCAGCGTTATCCCAGACCGCCCACCGGACCCGGCCGGCGCCGTGAAGACGTGAAGACGTGAAGACGTGAAGACCAGGTGGTCGCGCCTGGACGTTGCTGTGGGACTTCCGTCCAGGGGTGAGCCGCGGCCATCGGTTCCCGTCAGGCGTCCGTCTTGATCCGGCCCAGGCGAGCTGCCGGCGATCTCCCGGCGCCGGGATGGTCGCGCCGCTGAATGCGATGCCCAGGCCGGTGCCGGCGAAGTAGACGACGATCGGCATGCTGGAGGACATGCCGGCGGCGAGGCGGGTCGGCGGCAAGCGGATCTGTCATCGAAGGCCTCAAAGGTCGAACCGATCGGTGCCATCCCTTGCGCGCCGGTTGCCGAAGGCTTGACGATCGCCCCTGCCCGCACCCGCGCCGCCATCGTCGAAGCGGTGGTCCCGATGCCGCACGAGCGCGGACCTGACGGCGTCGGCGACGGCGAGCCGTGCGCCCGCGCCGGCGTGCCCGAGGTCCGAACTTCCGCGGCCGCCCGGCACCGGGTCGAGGCCGGTCACCCACAAAGGAAACGTTCGTGCGACCACCTGTGAACTCGCCGTCAGGTGCTACGACGTCCCCAGATAGGTGTCGAGCGCGCCCGCGCCCGCCAGCATCGCCAAGCCCCGCGCCGTCAGCCGGTCGCGCCACTCCCGCAGCGTCGCCTGCAGCGGTTCCGCTCCGCCCGCCGCCCGCACCTGCTCCAGCACCCGCGCGATCTGCTCCAGCCCGTGCCCGCCCCGCCGCAACTGGTGTGCCAGCAGCACGTCACGCACGTCGGCGGAGGTGTAGACGCGGTAGCCGGTGCGCGGGTCGCGCCGGGGCACGATCAGCCCGGCCCGCTCCCATTTGCGCAACGTCGCCGGCCGGATACCGAGCCTGCGCGCCAGCGGCCCGATGAACGTCACACCCGGCTCCAGATCACGCGGCGGTGCCAGGTCGCCCAGTGCCCGTTCCACGGCCTCCAGCGTGCACCGGTCGCCGGCCAGTTGCGCGTGGCTCTCGTCGATCAGCCGCAGCGCCTCCTCGGCCGCGCCGCCGTTCACGGCCCGCATGATGGCCCCCGCGGCCGCGTGGCCGTGCGCGGGTATCAGCACCAGGAACGTCCGCAACGCCGCCGCGTGGCGCGGAGCGTAGACGCGGTAGCCGTGCGGCGAGCGCTCGGCCGGCGGCAGGATCCCCGCCTCCTCGTAGTTGCGCACCGCCTGCGTGGACAGGCCGTGCTCGCGCGCCAGATCGATGGGTCGCAACCGCATTTTGAAGGTAGGCTCTCGTCAACAGCGGGAAATAACGCCAAAGTTTACACCTATGGCGCAATGATACCGTTGAAGGTGTGACAGCCTTGGGTGGCAGGTCAGGCGGTGGCCAGGTCCTCGTTGCCCAGGCGCGTCTGCTTGCTCCTCGCCATGAACCGGCGCAGCCTTGGACTGCCGAAGATCACCCGCCGCGACCGCGGCTTACGGTTGCCGTCCACGGAGTGGGGTGGGACACCAGCGGCGCTGGGCGACTCCCGCGCGACGTACGATTCGCATGTGACCAGCAGACCCGCCACGGCGCAACACCTGCGCGACCTCGCGCGGCTGCGCCGTGTCCGCGACCGGATCGACCGGGAGTACGCGCAGCCGCTGGACGTCGAGGCGCTGGCCCGCGGCGTGCACATGTCGGCCGGGCACCTCAGCCGCGAGTTCCGGCGCGCCTACGGCGAGTCGCCCTACGGCTACCTGATGACGCGTCGTATCGAGCGCGCGATGGCGCTGCTGCGCCGCGGCGACCTCAGCGTCACCGAGGTCTGCTTCGCGGTCGGCTGCTCGTCGCTGGGCACCTTCAGCACCCGCTTCACCGAACTGGTCGGTGCGCCGCCCAGCGTCTACCGGCGCCAGGCGGCGGAGGCGACCGCGGGAATGCCGTCCTGCGTGGCGAAGCAGGTGACCAGACCGATCAGGAATCGAGAAGCGCCGGCCCCCGAGCCGCACCTAGCGTGACTGCCATGGACATCACCATTCACACGAGCTTCCTCCCACACGACGCCCCGGACGCCTCCCTGGCCTTCTACCGCGACACCCTCGGCTTCGAGGTACGCAACGACGTCGGACAGGGCAAGATGCGCTGGATCACGGTCGGCCCCGCCGGGCAGCCCGGCACGTCCATCCT